>NZ_JBJMAB010000030.1:0-104179 GCF_045799175.1 Streptomyces sp. VTCC 41912 | reverse complement strand
CTGCACACCACCCCCGCAGGCCCGTCACCGCACCCAACAGCCCCGCGCAGCGGACAACGCCCGCGCCGCAGGCGCAAACAGCAACCCCCACGGCGGGAACGCCGACAACGCCCGCGCCGCCAGGCGCAAACGGCAACCCCCACAGCGGGAAAGCCAAAAACGTGGGAAGCCAGCCAAGCGCAGCGACCCGGTTAGCGCCGCCGCCCCACCCGTTCGTCCGTTGCCACGGCTGAGGCGCCAGCCGCCACCGTCTCGTAGACGGCGAGGATGTCCGCGCCGACTGTGGACCAGTCGAAGCGGCGGACGTGTTTGCTGCCGCGTTCGCTGAGTTCGGTGCGCCGGTCGGGGGCGTTCAACAGGCGGATCGCGGTGGTGGCGAGCGCCTCGGCGTCCTCGTTGGTGAAGAGTTCGCCGGCTTCGCCCTGGTCCAGGACCTGGGCGAACGCGTCGAGGTCGCTGGCCAGTACGGGTGCGCCGGCGGACAGTGCTTCGACGAGGATGATGCCGAAGGACTCCCCGCCGGTGTTGGGTGCGACGTAGACGTCGACGCTGCGCAGCAGGCGTGCCTTGTCCTCGTCGGAGACCATGCCGAGGAACTCGACCCGGGGGCGCAGGTCGGCGGGGAGGCCGGCGACCGCTTCGTCCTGGTCGCCGCGGCCGGCGACCAGTAGTCGGGCGTCGGGGATCGCGGCGAGGATCGCGGGCAGGGCCTTCATGAGGACCGGCAGGCCCTTGCGGGGTTCGTCGATCCGGCCGATGAAGCCGATGGTGCGGCCCTGCCATTCGGGCCGCGGCTCGGCCCGGGCGAAGAAGTCGACGTCGACGCCGTTGGGGATGACGACGGCGTCGCCGCCGAGGTGCTCGACCAGGGTGCGGCGGGCGTACTCGCTGACGGCGATGCGGGCGCTGATCTTCTCCAGGGCGGGTTGGAGGATCGGATACGCGGCGATCATGGCCCGGGAGCGCGGGTTGGAGGTGTGGAAGGTCGCCACGATCGGGCCTTGCGCCGCCCAGCAGGCGAGCAGGCCCAGGGAGGGCGAGGCGGGCTCGTGGATGTGGATGACGTCGAAGGCGCCGTTCTGGAGCCAGCGGCGGACCCGCGCGGCGGAGAGGAACCCGAAGTTGAGACGGGCGACGGAGCCGTTGTACGGCACGGGGACGGCCCGGCCGGCCGGCACGACGTAGGCGGGCAGCGGGGTCTCGTCGTCCGCGGGGGCCAGCACGGAGACCTCGTGGCCGAGGCCGATCAGGTGCTCGGCCAGGTCGCGGATGTGGAACTGCACGCCGCCGGGGACGTCCCAGGAGTACGGGCAGACGATGCCGATCTTCACGCGGGCTCCGTTCCGGGGGTGCCGTCGCGCGGCGTCAGGTCGGCGAGCCACAGCCGCTGGAGCATGTGCCAGTCCTCGGGGTGGTCGGCGATGCCGCCGGCGAAGGCGTCGGCGAGTGCCTGGGTCATGCGGGCGGCCTTCTCGGTTCGGGTGCCGTCCTCGGGCACCTCGATCTCCGGGTGGACGCGGCCGCGCATGACGGGGGTGTCGTCGTACCAGAGGGTGACGGGCAGCAGCATCGCGCCGGTCTGGAGGGCGAGCATCGCGGGCCCGGCCGGCATCTTCGTCTCCTCGCCGAAGAACGTCACCGGTATCCCGGAGCTGGACAGGTCGCGGTCGGCGACCAGGCAGACCAGGCCACCGGCGCGCAGCCGCCGGGCCAGCGTGCCGAAGGCGGCGCCGCCGGTGTGCGGCAGGACCTCCATGCCCAGTCCCTCGCGGTAGGCGACGAACCGGTCGTAGAGGGACTCCGGTTTGAGGCGCTCGGCGACGGTGGTGAACGGGGTGTTGAGCTTGGTGGTGACCCAGACGCCGGCGAGGTCGTAGTTGCCCATGTGGGGCAGGGCCAGGATCACCCCGCGGTCGCTCTTGAGGCCGTCCTCCAGGTGGTGCACGTCCTCGGGGGCGAAACCGCCTTTTATCCGCTGCTCGCTCCACGCCGGCAGCCGGAAGGACTCCATCCAGTACCGCATGTACGAACGCATCCCGGCCCGGGAGAGCGCCGCCAGCCGCTGCGCGGAGGCGCCCGGGACGACCCGCGCGAGGTTGGACTCCAGCCGTTGCACGCCCTTGCCGCGGCGCCGCCAGGCGACGTCCGCGAGTTGCCGGCCGAGCTGCACCGCGACGCCCTCGGGGAGCCGCTTGACGGTGCTCCAGCCCAGGCCGTACAGCCCGTCCACGAGCTTCTCGGTGTCGATCAGCTTCCGGTCCCCCATCAGCCGTTCCCCCCTTGGGCGAGGGCGTCGGCCTCGGCCGACTCCCGTCGTACGGTCACCACGCGCTGGCCGAGCGTGACGGCGCTGCCGACGGCGACCACCCACAGGGCGATCGGCAGCAGCACCTGCACGCCCGGCACGCCGAACGCGTGCAGCCCGGACAGGCCGCAGGCGACCAGCGAGATGACCAGCCGCTCGGCCCGCTCCACCAGGCCGTTGACGTTCACCGGCAGCCCGATGGCCTCGCCCCGTGCCTTGGTGTACGAGACGACCTGGCCGCTGGCGAGGCAGAAGATGGCGATCGCGCAGAGCGCCAGGCTGTCGCCGCGGCCGGCGTACCAGAGGGCCAGTCCACCGAAGATCGCCGAGTCCGCGACCCGGTCGAGGGTGGAGTCCAAGAAGGCGCCCCAGCGGCTGGAGCGGCCCAACTGGCGCGCCATGTTGCCGTCGACGAGGTCGGAGAAGACGAACAGCGTGATCACGACCGTGCCCCAAAAGAACTCGCCCTGGGGATAGAAGATCAGGGCACCGGCCACCACACCGCCGGTCCCGACGAGGGTGACCGCGTCCGGGCTGACCCCGAGACGGATGAGCAGGGCGGCGAACGGTGTGAGAACACGCGTGAAGAACGCACGCGCGTACTTGTTCAGCATGACCTTCCCGGAAAGTCGATACGGGCCGCGCGGTCAAGGGGCCACCGGCTGGCCCATCGTAGCCAGGAGGCCACGGGGCACCACGAACGCATCGCGGCGCGGGGTGCATCACACGGCTCGGGGCGCCCGCCGCGCGCCCGCCCGGCGGCCCGTGGTTCCCGCCGCGTGGCCGGTCGGCACCGGCCGCACGTGCCACGTATGGACGCATCCTGAACCCGGTGGAAAGCTCGAATCACCGCAAAGTGTCGACCTGGAGGCGAGACACATGAGCGAGAAGTCGAGTACGAACCCAGGAGCCGCCGGAAGGGCACCAGCGGCCGACCGGCCCGCTGCCCTGCGCAATGTGGTGCTGGTCGGCCACAGCGGCTCGGGAAAGACCACCCTGGTCGAAGCGCTGGCGCTGGCTTCGGGCGCGGTCAACCGCGCGGGCCGCGTCGAGGACGGCGGCTGCCTCTCCGACTACGACGAGATCGAGCACCGGCAGCAACGCTCGGTGCAGCTCTCCCTGGTCCCCGTGGACTGGGGCGGGATAAAGATCAATCTGTTGGACACCCCCGGGTACGCGGATTTCGTCGGGGAGCTCAGGGCCGGTCTGCGCGCGGCGGACGCGGCCCTCTTCGTCGTCTCGGCGGCCGACGGCGTGGCCGGTGCGACCCGGATGGTGTGGGACGAGTGCGCGGCCGTCGGGATGCCGCGCGCCCTGGTCGTCACGCACCTGGAGGCCGCGCGCGCCGACTTCGACGAGATGACCCGGCGGTGCGCGGTGACCTTCGGCGGCGACGACCTGGACGCCGTCCTGCCGCTCTACCTGCCGCTGTACGGCCCCGCGGGCGCGGACGGCCACGCCCCCGTCAACGGCCTGATCGGCCTGCTGTCGCAGCGCGTCTTCGACTACTCCTCCGGGGAGCGGACCGAGCGCGCCCCCACCGACGAGGAACTCCCGCTGATCGAGGCGGCCCGGAACCGCCTGATCGAGGGGATCATCGCCGAGAGCGAGGACGAGTCGCTCATGGACCGGTACCTCGCCGGTGAGGAGATCGAGCTCAAGACGCTCGTCGGCGACCTGGAGACCGCGGTCGCCCGTGGCTCCTTCCACCCCGTGCTGGCCGCCGCCCCGGCCGTGGAGGGGGCCAGGCAGGGGCTGGGCACCGTCGAACTGCTGGAGCTGATCACCGGCGGCTTCCCCACCCCAGCGGAGCGCGAGGCGCCCGCCGTGACCAGTCCCGACGGCGCCCCGCGGCCGGGGCTGGGCTGCGACCCGGAGGGCCCGCTCGCCGCCGAGGTCGTCAAGACCTCCTCCGACCCGTATGTCGGCCGGCTCTCCCTCGTCCGGGTCTTCTCCGGCACGCTGCGCCCCGACGACACGGTGCACGTCTCCGGTCACGGCCTGGAGGACCGCGGGCACGAGGACCACGACGTCGACGAGCGGGTCAGCGCGCTGTCCGCGCCGTTCGGCAAGCAGCAGCGTCCGCTCACCCGGGCCATCGCCGGCGATCTGGCCTGTGTCGCCAAGCTGACCCGCGCCGAGACCGGCGACACCTTGTCCGGCAAGGACGCGCCGCTGCTGATGGAGCCGTGGGCGATGCCGGACCCGCTGCTTCCGGTCGCCATCCGGGCGCACAGCAAGGCCGACGAGGACAAGCTCTCGCAGGGCCTGGCCCGGTTGGTCGCCGAGGACCCCACGATGTGCCTGGAGCACAATCAGGACACCCGCCAGGTGGTCCTGTGGTGCATGGGCGAGGCGCACGCCGACGTGGCCCTGGAGCGGCTGCGCTCCCGTTACGGCGTCCAGGTCGACACCGTCGACCACCGGGTCGCGCTGCGGGAGACGTTCGGCGGGCCCGCGGCGGGCCGCGGCCGGCACGTCAAGCAGTCCGGCGGGCACGGCCAGTTCGCGATCTGCGAGATCCAGGTCGAACCGCTGCCGGGCGGCTCCGGCATCGAGTTCGTCGACAAGGTCGTGGGCGGTGCGGTGCCCCGGCAGTTCATCCCGTCGGTGGAGAAGGGCGTCCGCGCCCAGGCCGCCCGCGGGATCGCCACCGGGCATCCGCTCGTGGACGTCCGGGTCACCCTGCTCGACGGCAAGTCCCACTCGGTCGACTCCTCGGACGCGGCGTTCCAGACGGCGGGTGCCCTGGCCCTGCGGGAGGCCGCCGCGCAGACCACGATCGACCTGCTGGAACCGGTCGCCGAGGTGCGCGTCCTCGTACCGGACGAGTACGTCGGGCCGGTGCTCAGCGACCTCTCCGGCCGCCGTGGCCGGGTCGTCGGCACCGAACAGTCCGGATTCGGCCGCACCCTGGTCCGCGCCGAAGTGCCGGAGATCGAGATCGGGCGCTACGCCGTCGACCTGCGCTCGCTCTCGCACGGCACCGGACGCTTCGGCCGCGGGTACCTGCGGCACGAGCCGATGCCCGGCCAGCTCGCCGCGCGGATGCGGGCCGAGGAGACGGTCACGGCGTAGGTAACGGCCGGTCAGCCGCCGTCCCGGACAGCCCACTTGGGTCGGGCCGGCGGCTGTACGCTGGGGCCTTGAGCCGCTGCGCCGCGCGTTCCGGGCCAACCTGCGAGCACACCGGCCCAGCAGGTGTGCGCCAAAGCGTAGTCGGGTAGAGCGCATCAGCGGATACGCGCGTGATGGGGGCGGTAGTGGCAGACGGCTTTGACTTCAGTCCGGGGGCGCAGGTCCCCATCTCGGGGGGCGCCGGACAGACGGCGGCGACCCAGGCGTTGGCCTCGGCCGCCTACCGGGACAGCCCGCTGGCCGACATCTCCAAGGCCGACTCCGACTCCGGCACGTCCGAGATCAAGAAGCCCAAGCTGTCGCTGTTCGCGCCCAACCTCGGCGAGGCGTTCGCCCGCGCCGTCCAGGTGCGGATGCTCGGCGGCGGCCGCGGTCCGTTGATCCAGTCCTTCGGCACCGAACCGCAGACGGTCGTCGAGCACTGCCTGTCCGCCACCCGCATCCGCAAGCAGCGCGACGCCCAGCTGACGGTCCTGATGGTGGTGTGCGGGCTGCTCTTCCTGCCCGGCGTGCTGCTGTGGCTGGGCGCCTTCCAACTCCGCAAGATGTTCTCCAAGGACGGCGAGGGCAACGGCATCTCGCCGCTGGGCGGCGTACTGCTGGCGCTGCTGGCCGCGGTCGGCCTGTTCTTCATGATCAAGCTGCCGCTCAACGGCTTCTGGCCGCTGTACGCCCGGGGCATGCTCATCGCCCCGGTGGTCGGCTGGTGGCTGGCCAAGCAGATCTGCGAGCGGACGGCGGTGACGCTGCGGGAGGCGTGGAAGGGGCTGCTGGAGGGCGGCGGCGTCGCCGCGAAGATCCCCGAGGCGGTGCCGCAGGACCCGAACCACACCTCCGCCGAGACCCTGCGCCAGAACCTCGCCAAGGTCTCCGCCGAGCAGCGCAGCAACGTCGTCTTCTACGCCGGCCCCAAGGGCATACTCGGCATGGGCACCCGGTGGGGCACCTGGCAGCTCGCCGAGGAGCTCCGGCCGGCCCAAGAGGGCACCGACATCCACCCGTTCCGCAGCTGGGACGTCATCCGCGCGATCCACGACCGGCTGCGCCTGCTGGAGCGCAGCCCGCTGCACACCGGCGGTTTCCAGCAGCCGCCGTCCGTGCGCCACTGGATCGTCTCCCCCGTGGGCGAGAAGGCCAAGGCCGTCTCCCGCCCGGAGGGCACGCACGTCGACGGGTACGAGGTCCGCGACCACGAGATAGCGCGGATCTGCAACGAGCAGCAGTTCGGCAGCGGCGACCGCCACTACCTCGGCGTCCAGTTCGTCCTGTGGGACGGCCAGTTGGTGCTCACGCTGATGATCACCGTCACCGTCCTGCACGAGACGCTGCGCATCGAGGTCAGCGGCCACGCCCTCGGCCCGGTCAACTCCCTGTTCACCGGCAAGCCGTCGCCCAAGACCAAGGAAGTGGCCAAGGTCGTACGGTTCTGGGAGACCAAGACCCAGACGCTGCCGCTGATCGAGCCGTCCGAGGTGGTCCGGCTGGCCGCCCGCGCCCCGCTGACGTGGTTCCCGCCGGTGCTGGACTTCCTCGGTGGCAAGCTCGCCCTGCCCGAGCCGTTCGGACTGCGCCACGTCTGGGCCGACAAGCCCTGGCGCCACCGCTTCATGGCCGATGACGCGCTGCGCGCCGCGACCCCGGTCCTGCGGGCCGTGCACGCCGCCGCGATGAGCGTCCTGAAGGAGAACGGCGTCGACGTCGAGCGGTTCGACAACCGCTCCCTGGTGCTCAGCGGGATGGTCCAGAGCGCCGAGCCGAAGAAGGCCGACGAGTACAACGCGTAGGGCACGACCCCGCGCTCCGTGCGCACACGGGCGCGCGCCCGGCTTCCCGCCGGGCGCGCGCCCGTTTCCGTTCCGCCGCCGGTCGGATCCGGCGGGCACGTCCTAGCGGAAGATCCCGGTGTGCCCCAGCGAGTACCGTCCCGGCTGCGGGTAGACCGCGAGCCCGTGCGGCCCGACGCCCACCCGGATCTTCGCCAGGGTCTTCCCGGTGTGCGTGTCGAGCGCGTAGACCTCGGAGTTGTACCGCCCGGACAGCCACAGCACGTTGCCGTCCGCCGAGACGCCGCCCATGTCCGGGCTGCCGCCGCCGCGGATGTGCCATTTGTTGACGAGTTCCCCGGTCGTGAAGTCCAGCAGCGAGATGGACCCCTCGCCCCGGTTGGAGACGTACATGGTCCGGGAGTCGCGGCTGACGTAGAGGCCGTGGGCGCCCTTGCCGGTGGGCAGCAGCTTCGGCCGGTCGAAGGTGTCGCCGTTCAGGACCCAGACGCCGTCGGCCATCATGTCGGCGACGTACCAGGTCTTGCCGTCCGGCGAGATCTTCACGTCCTGCGGCATCGCCCCCTCGAACGGGAGCTTCTGCTGGGCGATCACCGTCATCTTCGCGGTGTCGACCTTGAGCAGTTCGCCGGAGAACTCGCAGGAGACGATGAAGTACTTCCCGTCCGGCGAGAAGTCGGCGTGGTTGACGCCCGCGCAGCTGACCGGGAGGGTCTTGCGGATCGCCATCGTGTGCGGGTCCCGGAACACCAGCTGGCGGTCCATCGACGCCATGACGACCGCGTACTTCCCGTCCGGCGTGAAGTAGAGGTTGTACGGGTCGTGGACCTTGACGGGTTTGCCGGCCTTGCCGGTGGCCGGGTCGATCGGGGTGAGGTCGTGCCCCCGGTTGTTGTTGACCCACAGCGTCTTCATGTCCCAGGACGGCACCACGTGTTGCGGCTGCACGCCCACCGGGATCGTCTCGATCACCTTGTAGGTCTTGGGGTCGATGACGGTGACCGTGTCGGAGCCGGTGTTGGGCACGTAGATCCGCGACGGGAAGTTCTTGACCTGCGGCGCCAGCCGGTTGGGCCGGTCCGCGGCGTACAGGTCACGCGCGTCCAGCACGGGCGGCATCCCGGGCAGCCCCTGGACGACGGCCTTGTGCGGCGAGGCCCCGGCGGACCGCGCGGGGGCGGACTGCTCCCCGCCGCCGGCGCAGCCCGCCGCCACCAGGGCGCAGGCCGCGACGAGCAGCGCGGCCCGCCGGGTGGGCCGGGAGCCGGGCGGGCGGGGGTGGGTACGGTTCCGGTCAGCCATCAGGTCACTAGCTCCGTTGTCGTCACCGCGCGCAGACCGCGCCGGCGGAGGCCGTCGAGGATCGGGGGCAGCGCGGCCACCGTGCCGGCGTGCCCGAGGTGGAGACTGACGACCGACCCCGGCCGGATGCCGTCCAGGACCGTGCGCTGGACGGCCGCGGCGCCGGGGTCGTTCGCGTCGAGGGAGTCCACGTCGTACGACAGGACGTGCGGGTAGCCGACCTGACGGGCCAGCCGGATCACCTGGGGGGTCGCCCGTTGGGTCTGCGAGGGGCGGAACCAGCTGCCGATGCTGCCGGTGAGCCTGCGCAGCCGGTCGGCGCACTGACTGATCTCGGCGAGCGCGGCGGCGGCCGGCAGCGCGCAGATATTGCGGTGGTGCATGGTGTGGTTGCCGAGTTCGTGGCCGCCGTCCAGGACGCGGCGGGCCATCGCGGGCTGCTCGTCGAGCCACTCGCCCACGGCCAGGACGGTGACCCGGGCACCGGCCCGTTCGGCCTCGCCGAGCAGCGCCCCGGCCAGCTTGGGGTCGCCCCTGCCGTGGAACGTCAGGGCCACCGCGTGGCCGTCGCGCGGTCCGTGTTCGATCTCCGCGGGCAGGCCGGGGGCGCGGGTCGGCGGCCGGGCGGCGGGCTGCCGGGCGGGGGCGGACCGGCCCGTCCCCTGGGGGGTCGGGCCGCCGCTGGCCGGTCGGGAGGCGGAGTCGTCCGCCGACCGCTTCGGATCACAGCCCGCCGCGAGCGCACCGGCGGCCGCGGCCGAGGCGGCCGCGCGCAGCACGAAGCGACGATCTAGGGAAGTCACCACCCCATTAGAGGCGCAAAAATTCCCAATCGGTGCGATATGTACGATTCATTCGGGTGCGTGTCGCCGCGTTCACCCGACGCGCACCCCTGCTACACCGGCCAGGCCGCGGCCAGCATCGCCCTGGTGTCGGCGAGGAGTTGGGGCAGGACCTTGGTGTGGCCGACCACCGGCATGAAGTTGGTGTCGCCGCCCCAGCGGGGGACGACGTGCTGGTGGAGGTGGGCGGCGATCCCGGCGCCGGCCACGCTGCCCTGGTTCATCCCGATGTTGAACCCGTGCGCCCCGGAGGCGGTGCGCAGTGCCGTCATCGCCCGCTTGGTGAAGTCGGCCAGCTCCGCCGTCTCCGCCTCGTCGAGGTCGGTGTAGTCGGCGACGTGGCGGAACGGGACGACCATGAGGTGCCCGCCGTTGTACGGGTAGAGGTTCAGCACCGCGTACACCCGCTCACCGCGGGCGACGACCAGACCGTCCTCGTCCGACTTCGCGGGAATGGTGCAGAACGGACAGCCGTCGTCGGCACCCGGGCCGCTCGGCTTGTTCTCCCCCTGGATGTACGCCATCCGGTGGGGCGTCCACAGGCGCTGGAAGGCGTCCTGCGTCCCGACTCCGATCTGCTGTTCCGGCTCACTCGTCATGTTGCGAAGCATATTCTCCCGGGCCGGCGGGGGAAGCGGCGAGGGGCGATCCCGATCGGGACCGCCCCTCGCGCAGACCGTCGCGTCACACCTGGACGCGACGCTCCACCGCGTCCAGCAGCTTGGCCAGCGCCGCTTCCTTCGGAATGCCGTTCTCCTGCGAACCGTCGCGGTAGCGGAACGACACCGCGCCGGCGGCCAGGTCCTCGTCACCGGCGAGGATCATGAACGGCACCTTGGCCTTCTGCGCGTTCCGGATCTTCTTCTGCATCCGGTCCGAGGAGGAGTCGACCTCCAGCCGCAGCCCCCGGGCCTTCGCCTCGGCGGCGAACTCCGCCAGGTACGGGACGTGCGCGTCGCCGATCGGGATGCAGGTGGCCTGCACCGGGGCCAGCCAGGCCGGGAAGGCGCCGGCGTAGTGCTCCAGCAGCACCGCGAAGAACCGCTCGATCGACCCGAACAGCGCGCGGTGGATCATGACCGGCCGCTGCTTGGTGCCGTCCGCCGAGGTGTATTCGAGGTCGAAGCGCTCCGGCAGGTTGAAGTCGAGCTGGATCGTCGACATCTGCCAGGTGCGGCCGATCGCGTCCTTGGTCTGGACGGAGATCTTCGGGCCGTAGAAGGCGGCGCCGCCCGGGTCCGGGACCAGCGGGAGGCCCTGCTTGTCCGCGACCTGGCGGAGGGTCTCGGTGGCCTCCTCCCAGACCTCGTCCGAGCCGACGAACTTCTCCGGGTCCTTGGTGGACAGCTCCAGGTAGAAGTCGTCCAGGCCGTAGTCGCGGAGCAGGTTCAGCACGAAGGTGAGCGTCCGGTCCAGCTCGTCGGCCATCTGCTCGCGGGTGCAGTAGATGTGCGCGTCGTCCTGCGTGAAGCCGCGGGCCCGGGTCAGGCCGTGCACGACGCCGGACTTCTCGTAGCGGTACACCGTCCCGAACTCGAAGAGGCGCAGCGGCAGTTCACGGTACGAGCGGCCGCGCGCATCGAAGATCAGGTTGTGCATCGGGCAGTTCATGGGCTTGAGGTAGTAGTCCACGCCCTCGTCGAGCTGCATGGGCGGGTACATGCCGTCGGCGTACCAGTCCAGGTGGCCCGAGGTCTCGAAGAGCTTCCCCTTCGTCGCGTGCGGGGTGTAGACGAACTCGTAGCCCTCTTCCTCGTGGCGGCGCCGCGAGTAGTCCTCCATCACGCGCCGGACGATGCCGCCCTTGGGGTGGAAGACGGCCAGGCCGGAGCCGATCTGCTCCGGGACGGAGAACAGGTCCAGCTCGGCACCGAGCTTGCGGTGGTCGCGCTTCTCGGCCTCGGCGAGGAAGTCCAGGTAGCCCTTGAGCTCGTCCTTGGTCGGCCAGGCGGTGCCGTAGATACGCTGGAGCTGCGGGTTCTTCTCGCTGCCGCGCCAGTAGGCGGCGGCCGACCGCATCAGCTTGAAGACCGGGATGGCGCGGGTGCTCGGCAGGTGCGGGCCGCGGCACAGGTCCTTCCAGCACAGCTCGCCGGTCTTGGCGTCGAGGTTGTCGTAGATGCTCAGCTCGCCCGCGCCGACCTCGGCGGAGGCGCCCTCGGCGGCGTCCGCGGCGGAGCCCTTGAGGCCGATCAGCTCCAGCTTGTACGGCTCGTCGGCCAGCTCCGCGCGGGCCTCCTCGTCGGAGACCACGCGGCGGGAGAACTTCTGCCCGCGCTTCTGGATCTCCTGCATCTTCTTCTCGATGCGCTTGAGGTCGTCCGGGTGGAAGGGCTTCTCGACGTCGAAGTCGTAGTAGAAGCCGTCCTTGATCGGCGGGCCGATGCCGAGCTTGGCCTCCGGGAAGAGCTCCTGAACGGCCTGGGCCATCACGTGCGCGGCGGAGTGCCGCAGGATGTTCAGACCGTCCTCGGAGGTGATCTCGACGGGCTCGACCTCGTCGCCGTCGGCCAGCTCGTGGGCCAGGTCCTTCAGCTCGCCGGCCACCCGTGCGGCCACGACGCTGCGCTCGCCCTGGAAGAGGTCGGCGGCCGTAGTCCCCGTGGTCACCACGCGTTCTTCCCGCTCGGAATCGCGTTGGACGGTCACACGGACGTCTGACACCGGTCTCTCCTGACTCATGTCTTTCGCGCGTCAGCGTTTGCTGCGCCCCCGAATCGTACCGAGCCGCAGGACCACACCGCGAAACGGTGCCGGCCGCCCGCTCAGCCGTCCGCCGGCGGCCCGTCGCACGCCTCCTCGGCGTCGTCGAATCCGTCGTCGCCGCCTTCCGGCGGGGCCTGTGCCAGCGCCTTCATCAGCCGGTCCCGATCGGCCGGATCGACCTGGACGGGGGTGACGTCCCGACCGCCGGTGATCCGCCGGAAGCCGCCCCGGCTCTCCAGCCGGCCGCTGACCCGGATCGGCAGCCCGGCCAGGTGGGCGTGGCCGGCGATCCGGTAGTCCTCCTCCTCCAGCGCCGCCCGCACCTGCCCCACGTCGGCCCCGCTGATCACCCGCAGCCGCACCGACCCCGGACCGTCCGGTCGCTCCCGGCGCAGCCGGACGACGGAACCGGTCACCCGCACCGGCAGCGACGGCTCGGCACGGACGTAGCGCCGGGCGGCCCGCTGGAGCGCGGGCAGGTCGCCGGGCGAGAACTCCACCGGTTCGGGGCGGGCCGCGAACCCCGCCGGGGCGCCGGCCGCCGGCGACCAGCACAGGGTGATCCGGACGCCCTCCGCGCCCCGCACCAACGCGATCAACGCCTTCACCAGCTCGTGGCAGACGCCCAGTCCGACCGCCGCGTCGAACGCCTCCATGCCGCCGGCGGCCCGCTGGTAGTCGGTGGCGTCCCGGGCCGCGTGCAGGGCCCGCTGGAGACCGGTGACCACGCCCCGTCCGGCCGGTACGGGCACGAACGCGGCCAGGTGCCGACCGGCCGGGCCCGGGCCGACCAACACCTGGCCGAGGAACGCCTCGGCCCGCCGTTGGTGCCGGGCGCCGTAATAGCCGGCCCGGGCGTAGCTGCCCAGCGCGCCGGCGGTCAACAGGGCGCGGGCCGCGGCGCGCAGCTGCTCCTGCGCCACCCAGTGTGCGGTGCCCGGCCCGCCGTCCGGGACCTCGCGCTCCCAACGGACCTCGTCGCTGGGCACCGCGAGCCCGACCAGCACCTCGCGGGCCGACGGTGCGGCGCTCCGCTCCAGCGCGGCCAACGCCTCCGCCAACAGCTCGGCGCTGTCCGGAAAACGCCGGTCCTGGGGCACCAGCAGACTGGTCCCGCCGGCCCCGTCGGGCGGGGTCCAACGGGCGTAGTGGCCGACCGCGCCGCTGCGGCGCCGCCAACCGTGCCGGGCCAACAGGGCCGTGAGCACCGTCGGGTCGAGCCGCGCCGGATCCGGTGGTGCCGCGCCGTAGTCGTCGGTGGACCGCGCCATCAGGGTCTCCCTCCCGCCCCGACCCGCGTCATGATCTCGCGGAGCGCGCGGTCGTCGAAGATCCGCGTGGTCGGGATCCGCACAGTGGTCCGGCGCCGGCCGGTCACCGGATGGCCGGCGAGGTTGGTCCAGTAGCAGCAGTGCCGCAGTTCCAGGTGGTCGTGTCCGGCCCGCAGCCAGTCGTCCGGGTCCCGCGGGACGAGCATCACGACGAGGATCTTGTGCACCGCCACCGGCGAGCGGGCCAGCTTCACCAGGTGGTCGTTGTCGAGCGTGAAGGCGAACGTCGGCCCCGGTGGGCGCGGGGCGGTCTGGTAGGTGCACTTGAGCTGCACCTTGATGGTGACTTCGTCGTCGACGGTGTGACCGGGCGCGGCATGGCTGACGTGCCAGTCGATGCCGTTGTCCGGGAAGGGCTGCGCCAGCGAGCAACCGGCCGCGGCGGCGACCGCGTGCAGGTAGCCCACCTGGAGGGTTTCCATGCAGGCCGTGGTGGCCAGGCCACCGCGCTGCGGTGTGGGAGAGGGCCGGGGGTACCGCCCGCTTGCGGGGGACAGCCCGCCCGGTTCGGGCTGCGCGAGGGTCATCGCGGATGCCTTCCGGGCCGTGCCGAATCGTCTGCTTCCGGGTGGCGGGACGGGGTCCGGCGCACGGGAGCCGCCGGACCGCGCACGGTGCGCCGGCCCGTCACTGTCGTTGTCTCCGCGTCAAGCGGGCCGCAAACAAGGGCGGTTCGAGCCGACTGCAACTCGGGTATCACCAGCACGGATGACGTCGCACCGCCATCCCCCGTACGACCGCGAGGAGTTGGATGATGCCGCGCTGGTATGACGGTCCACTTGCCGCCTTCGACACCGAGACGACGGGCATCGACGTCGAGCGCGATCGCATCGTCTCCGCCGCCCTGGTGATCCAGGAAACCCCGCGCGCCGCCCCGCGCGTCACCCGCTGGCTGGTCAATCCGGGCGTGGAGATACCCGAGGCCGCGACGGCGGTGCACGGACTGACGGCCGACCACCTCGCCCGGCACGGCCGCTGGCCGGCGCCGGTGCTGGAGGAGGTGGCCCGGGCGCTGGCCGCCCAGGCGGTGGCCGGCCGGCCGTTGGTGGTGATGAACGCCCCGTTCGATCTCACGCTCCTGGAACGGGAGTTGAAGCGCCACCGCGCCAGCTCGCTCGACGCCTACCTGGGGGCGCACCCCCTGCACGTCCTCGACCCCCGAGTCCTGGACAAGCACCTGGACCGCTACCGCAAGGGCCGTCGCACCCTCACCGACCTCTGCGCGCACTACGAGGTCGAACTGGCCGACGCCCACGAGGCGGCCGCGGACGCACTGGCCGCACTGCGCGTGGTCCGGGAGGTGGGCCTGCGCTTCGCCGACCGGCTGGACGGGCTGCAACCCGCCGAGTTGCACACCCGTCAGGCGGTCTGGTTCGCCGCCCAGGCGCGCGGCCTCCAGGCGTGGTTCGCCCGCAGCGGCTCCCCGGAGTCGGTCGACCCGCATTGGCCGTTGCGGCCGGAACTCCCCACCGCCGCCTGATTACCCATCAGAATTCCGTCGGGAATTCCCACGGAGACCACCGGGAAGGGAACGGAATCACCGTTCCGAAGACGAAGTGCGCACCGGTCCAATGAAAAGAACCGGACCGCCTCTTGGCGGCCCGGTTCATGATCCCGGTGGGCGATACTGGGTTCGAACCAGTGACCTCTTCGGTGTGAACGAAGCGCTCTCCCACTGAGCTAATCGCCCGGGTTCCGGCGGGGTTTCCCCCGCGAACGACCTGAACGATACAGGTCGTCACGCCCTTCCATCAAATTCCTCCGCCGAGCCGCTCATCCGCGGGCCAGCCAGGCCGCCAACCCGCGCCGTCCGGCCCGCATCATCAGCGCGTGGTTGATCCGGAACAGCGGCCGCCCGACCAGCGCCCACCGCCGCAACGCCGGCTTGCGAAGCTCCACGTCCTGCTCGAAGACGACCCGGGTGCCGCCGGCCCCGGGCGCGACCGTCCAACGCGCCCGACCGACCAGGTCCCCGCCCATCTCGACCTCCAGCACCCCGTCCCCCGGATCCCGCCGGACCTCGGTCGCCACCACGGCCAGCTCGTACGGCAGGGAGGACCGAAACCGCGCACTGGCGCTGCGATCGTCGAGCGGAACGACCTCGCGCACCTGCGGCCACCAGCGGGGATACGCCTCGCCCCGCTCCAGGACCGCATAGACGACGGTGGGCTGGGCGCTCAGCTGCCACACGCTACGGAAGTGGTAGCGGTGGAGCCGGCCGGGCGGACCGGAGGGGGCGAACATGATCCCAGTGTGCGCCCCGGCACCCGGGAAACCCCTCAACAACCGCAACGGCCCGGAGACTTGAGTCTCCGGGCCGTCGTCCGGGGTGGGCGATACTGGGTTCGAACCAGTGACCTCTTCGGTGTGAACGAAGCGCTCTCCCACTGAGCTAATCGCCCGGGCGCATCGCCAACATTACCGCACGTCGGAGGCGCTCCCGACCACGGCGGCACCGCCGAGCTCCGCACACCCGGAGCGGACGCCACCCCCGCCCGTTCGTCGGCGCGACCGCCGCGCCCGGCACGCCGAACCGACGGAGATCATCGCAAAGCACTCCCCGCTCCGTTACTCTGCGTATTCGTCACGCCTGCGCAACGGACGGGATCGCCTGGCGAAATTACCGCCGGGGACGCTCACGCAATCCGCCGTAAGAGGTACCTGAAGCCACCCAAAACCGTCAGAGGGGTTTACAACGGCACCGTAGGTGGCATGTCGATTTCGCCGACGTGCGAATCCCCGAGCGCACACTGAGCGAAAGGCCCTGGCGCTTATGAACACCACGGTCAGCTGCGAGCTGCACCTGCGCCTCGTTGTGTCGAGCGAGTCCTCACTGCCTGTACCCGCGGGCCTGCGGTATGACACGGCCGATCCCTATGCCGTGCACGCCACCTTCCACACCGGAGCCGAGGAAACGGTTGAGTGGGTCTTCGCCCGCGACCTCCTCGCCGAGGGCCTCCACCGGCCCACGGGCACCGGCGACGTCCGCGTCTGGCCGTCCCGGAGCCACGGTCAGGGCGTCGTCTGCATCGCCCTGAGCTCCCCGGAAGGGGAAGCCCTGCTGGAAGCCCCGGCGCGGGCGCTGGAATCGTTCCTGAAGCGAACGGATGCCGCCGTACCGCCCGGTACGGAGCATCGCCATTTCGATCTCGACACGGAGCTCTCCCACATCCTGGCGGAGAGCTGAGACGCAGCACGCAACCCACCGCATCCACCCGCTCACACTTGCGACCGTCCGACTCGGGGAGACGGCGCAGGACCGACAAGTTCACACGGCACACTTCGGCGCCGTCACCGCGGACCCACCGCGGGGACGGCGCCGAGGCTTGTCCCAGGCGCTAGAGTCGGCGACCATTCGCCAACGACACCGGGGCGGCACCGGCCGACCCCACCCGGGCAGGGAGCGGAACCGTGCTGATCACCCATGACACCCGGTGCGCGCTGGACGCGGTCGTCGACCTGTTGAACACCGCTCCCGAGGGCGACTCCCCCGGTGCCCCGGACAGCCTCACCGACCTCCCGGCCCTCACCGAGTTCGTCCGGCGCAACGAGGTCAGCGGGGTGGGATCGCTCGGTCCGGACGACCTGGCCGCCGTGCGGGCCGTGCGGGCACGGTTCGCGGAGATCTTCGCGGCCGGCGACGACCACACCGCGGCCGCGCGGTTGAACGCGCTGGTCGCCTCCGCGGGCACCACGCCGCAGCTGACCGACCACGACGGCTACGACTGGCACGTCCACTACTTCGCGCCGGGCGCCACGGTCGCCGACCACCTGGCCGCGGACGGCGGGATGGCGCTGGCGTTCATCCTCGTCGCCGGGGAGCGCGAGCGGCTGCGGCGCTGCGAGGCACCGGACTGCCGGCACGCCTTCGTGGACCTCTCCCGCAACCGCTCGCGGCGCTACTGCGACAGCCGGACCTGCGGGAACCGGCTGCACGTCGCGGCGTACCGGGCACGGCGGCGGGAGGCGGCGGGCTGACCGGCGAGGAGCCGCGACCCGCCCCCGGGCGGAGCCGTCACATCGGACGGCGCCGGGGGTCAGAGGATGTAGAGGTCGTGCACCGCTCCTAGGAGGAGCAGCAGGCCGATCACGGCTAGGAAAAGCATCAGCGGCGGCTGGGACAGCGCGAACAGGCAACCGCGCGGTTCGGCGGACGGGGCGTCGTCTTGGGCGAGGGCGCACTCATCGTTCATCTCGCGCGCATCATCGCGCAGATGATCGTCCCGGATCCCGCAATGGGCCCCTCAGCAGGGGGAGTTCATCAGATCCCGTGCTTTTTCAGGATCGCTTCGATGTCCGAGAAGTCATCCTTGGGGGCGCTTCCGGCGCTCGAGGCCGCGGCGCGGCTGGGGGCCTTCCGACCGGGGCCGAGGGACGGCGCGGAGGCGGCCGGGGCCACCGCCGCCGCTTCGGAACCCGCGGCGGCCCGGCGCTCCTTGCGGCCCGCCACCCCGCGGCGCCGCTCCACCAGCCTGGTGAGCGCGAACAGTGCCGCGGAGACCGCGAGCACCCCGAACCCGGCCCAGACCGTGGGCTTGAAGACGATGCTGGTGACCCAGTCGACGACGCCCGTCATGACCAGGCCGATCGGGATGAGGGCGAAGGCGGCGATCCGGGTCGCGGCCAGGAAACGCTTGCGGTAAGCGGTCAGCGCGGCGATGCCCAAGCCCGCTGCCGACACCGCGGCACAGACTGTCGAGGTCAGCATCCGGTCCTCCTGCCGGTCGAAGGGGCGAGCGGGCGTTCCGCGCGCTCTTCCATCCTGCCCTCTCGGACACCGCCCAGGCCACGTTCCGACCAGGACCTCAGGGAGATCTCCGGGTCGCCCTCCTCCGCAGGTCCGGGTTCCTCCCCGGGTCGACGGGCTGGAAGACTGGCCGCATGAACGACGCCGCCGCCTCCGGCCCCAGCAACCCCGTCAGTCCCGTCCGCCCCGTCCGCCCCGTCCTCGACATGTGGTGCGATCTGCAGTGCCCGGACTGTGCCACCGCCCTGACGGACGTGCGGGCGTTGCGCGAGCGCTTCGAGGACCGGCTGGAGATCCGGCTGCGCCACTTCCCGCTGGCGAAGCACAAGCACGCCTACGCGGCCGCCCAGGCCGCCGAGGAGGCCGCCGAGCAGGGCCAGGGCTGGGCCTATGTCGAGGCGGTGCTGGCACGGACCGACGAACTCGGCAAGCGCGGCGAGCAGGCGCTGGTGGACATCGCCGCGGAGCTGGGGCTGGACGCCGAGGAGGTCGACACCGCGCTCGTCGACGGACGGCACCTGCTGGTCGTGGACGCCGACCAGGCCGAGGGCAAGGCGATCCGCGTGACCGGCACCCCGACCTACGAGATCGGCGGCGAACGGCTGGACGGCGGCAAGAGCCAGGACGGACTGCGCGTGCGGATCGAGGAGATCGTCGAGCGGCTGCTGGCCGAGCAGGACGCCGCGGCCGGCTGACGCACCTTGAAGAGCCGGCCGTGCCGGGCCGGCTCGGGCCGGCCCCGCGGGCTGCTGCTCAGAGGATCGGCTTCCACATGCGGTAGGCGGTGGTCCGGTAGCCCAACGACCGGTAGAGGCCGAGGGCCGGGACGTTGTCGGCGGCGACGTTGAGCGCCAGGGAGCCGCGGCCCGCGGACAGGGTCTCGCGCTCGGCGACGAGCATCAGGCTGCGGCCGTGGCCCTCGCCGCGGTGCTCCGGCGCCACCCGGACGTCCCGCACGTAGCCGCCGGGCTGCCCGGGCAGCCGCAGGGCGAGCCAGAGGGTGCCGACGTCCCTGCCCTCGTGGGCGAGGACCCGGAGGACCTGACCAGGGGTGGCCGCGCCCTCGGGGAACAGCGCGTCGCGTTCGGCGGCCGTGGTCCGTTCGGCGTGTGCGAGGGGCACTCCCTGGGCGGTCTCCGACCGGATGCGCTCGGCGACCACGGCGTCCCACCAAGACGGGTACTCGGTCTCGGACATCGGCCGGTCGACGCTGCCGTCCGGGAGCCCGCCGGGCCGGGTCAGGGCCCGTGCCATGGTGCGGCTGCGCTCGGTGTAGCCCAGCGCCGCCGAGAGGCGCACCGCGGCCTCGGCGTCCGCGGGCACGGTGACTTCGATCTGCCGGCACCCCCAGCCGCGCAGCACTTCCTCGGCGGCCAGCGCGGCGACCGTGGCCCGGCCGCGGTGCCGGTCGGGCGCATCGACCCCCAGGGCCTCGATCCGGCCGGCGGTGGGCCCGAACCGGGCGTCGGTGGCCAGCTGGATCCCGCCGACCCGGCGGCTGTTGACGCAGATGTCGTAGGGGCGGGACCGGCGGCCGTCGTCGTGTCGTACTTCGGGGCCCGCGGGGCGCAGCGTAGTGGTCACGAGGACTTTCTACTCGCCCGCCCGCGGGCCCGTCACCCTCAGCGGGGGTCGAAGTCCGCGGCTGCCTCCCGGTCGAAGATCCGCATCGCCTCGGCGGTCACCGGGCCCGGCACGTCGGCGAGTTGGCGGTCGTCGATCCGCGTCACGGCCTGGACGTCGCGCAGCGTGGAGGTCAGGAAGATCTCCTCGGCGCTCTCCAGGACGTCCCACGGCAGGTCCGTCTCCTTGGCGCCGGCCCAGGCCACGGTCAGCGCCCGGGTGATACCGGCCAGGCAGCCGGAGGCCAGCGGCGGAGTGTGCAGTTCGCCGTCGAGGACGACGAAGACGTTGGAGCCGGTGCCCTCGCAGAGCGCCCCGACGGTGTTGGCGAACAGCGCCTCGGAGGCGCCCCGTTCGCGGGCGCGGGCGAGGGCGACGACGTTCTCCCCGTACGAGGTGGTCTTCAGGCCGGCGAGGGCACCGCGCTCGTTGCGCGTCCAGGGGACGGTGACCGCGGCGGTGGTGTCGGGGCGCCGGGCGGCCTCGGAGGCCGCGACGACCAGGGTCGGGCCGGCCTCGCCGCGGTCCGAACCGAGTGGGGAGAGGCCCCCGGTGTAGGTGATCCGCAGCCGCCCCAGCGCCATCGGGTTGGCGTCCAGGACGGCCGTGCAGCCGCGTCGCACCTCGTCGAGGTCGGGGGCGGGCAGGCCGAGACCGCGCGCGGAGGTGGCCAGCCGCTCCAGGTGGCGGGTGAGGGCGAAGGCCCGCCCCCGCTCCGCCTTGACCGTCTCGAAGACCCCGTCGCCGACCGTCAGGCCGTGGTCGAAGACCGAGACGCGGGCCTCCCCGGCGTCCTGCAGTTCGCCGTCGAGCCAGATCTTCATCGCTTCAGTCCTCCGCTCACTTCGTGCTCACCGGACGCTACCGCGAGCAGTCGGCGCGCCTTCAACTCGGTCTCCGCCCACTCCCGGTCCGGATCCGAGTCCCAGATGATCCCGGCCCCGGCGCCGAACCTGAGCGCCGGGCCGGCGGGGGCGGCGCGGTCGATCCAGAACGTGCGGATGCCGACGTTGAGCCAGCCGGTGCGCCGGTCGGCGTCCACCCAGCCGATGCCGCCGCAGTAGGGGCCGCGCGGGGCGGTCTCCAGCTCGTCGATGATCCGCAGGGCACTGGACTTGGGGGCTCCGGTGACCGAGCCGGGCGGGAAGGTGGCACCGAGGAGATCGGCCCACGCCGTCTTCTCGTGGGTCTCGGCCAGTTCACCGCGCACGGTGGAGACGAGGTGCACCAGACCGGGGTGCTCCTCCACCGCGCACAGGGCGGGAACGGTGACCGAACCGGTGGCGCACACCCGGCCAAGGTCGTTGCGGACCAGGTCCACGATCATCACGTTCTCCGCGCGGTCCTTCGCGGAGAGGTCCGCGGCGGTGCGACCGGTGCCCTTGATGGGGCCGGACTCCACGGTGCGGTCGTCCCGACGCAGGAAGAGCTCAGGGGAGGCGGTCGCGATCTCGACGCCGTGCGCGGGCAGCCGCACCGTTCCGGCGTACGGCGCGGGGTTGCCCCGGGCGAGGACGGCGGAGAGCGCGTCCACGTCGGCGCGGTCGGGGTCGGGCAGCGGCGCGGTCAACACCCGGCAGAGGTTCACTTGGTAGACCGTGCCGGCCGCGATGTGGTCCCGGATGCGCCGGACGCCGTCCGTGTAGGCGGTGCGGTCCATGGAACTGCGCCAGTCGGCCGGGGCGGGGCCCCGCCAGGCGTCGGGCGCGGGGGCGTCCGCGGCCGTGGCCGGGCGGACGTCGCCGAAGCGGGCGCAGACCACGCCCCCCTCGAAGTCGGCGGTCACCGCCCACCAGCCCGCGGAATCCAGTGCCGCGGGATCGCTGGTCACATCGCGCAGGTCGGTGGCTATCAGGCCGCCGAAGCGGGCCATCGGAGCGAAATCGTGCACGTCAGTGAGTCTATGGCCGGGCACCGTCGATCGCCCGGGCCGAGCGAGCAGCGCAGCACGCTGCACAAACGCGTTTTTGTACTGGCCCAGGAATCCGCTAGAGTTCAACACGTCGCCGGGACACGAAAGCGCCCCGGAGGCCAGGTAGCTTCCCGACCTAGTCAGGGAGAGCCACCCGCGGACGTAGCTCAGTTGGTAGAGCACCACCTTGCCAAGGTGGATGTCGCGAGTTCGAGTCTCGTCGTCCGCTCGATGTGGGGGATCATCCCGAACCCCCTGCACACTCCTGGTGGAGTGGCCGAGAGGCGAGGCAACGGCCTGCAAAGCCGTCTACACGGGTTCAAATCCCGTCTCCACCTCCAAGGACGATTAGCTCAGCGGGAGAGCGCTTCCCTGACACGGAAGAGGTCACTGGTTCAATCCCAGTATCGTCCACTGATCCGGTATCGCCGGATCCCCGCGCGATTAGCTCAGCGGGAGAGCGCTTCCCTGACACGGAAGAGGTCACTGGTTCAATCCCAGTATCGCGCACGCAGTGCCCGCGGTGATCTTCGAGATCCGCGGTCCCGAGGACGATTAGCTCAGCGGGAGAGCGCTTCCCTGACACGGAAGAGGTCACTGGTTCAATCCCAGTATCGTCCACACCGCAGGTCGAGGGCCGGAGCTGATGCTCCGGCCCTCGGTCGTTGTCGCCGGTCGCACCGGGTCGACGGGGGCAACTCCCCCGGGCCCGCCGGTCGTTCCCGAAAAACCCGATGGCCGGGCATCTCCCCAGATGCCCGGCCAATCGTGCCGTCCGCCGCACCCCCGTCCCCACGGGGTTTCGGTCGGAGGTCCCCGTCCCGGGCCGCTCTCCCAGGACCGGGGCGCCCGCTCAGCGCCCCAGCATTCCGACCACGGACGACGCCTGTGTGACGACGGCCTCCCAGCCGCCGAAGACCACGGCCAGGAGGAACGCCAGCGGCAGCACCATGGCGACCGCTATGAGGGGATGGCGGGTACCGGTGGGTCGGCTGCCGCCGAGCGCGTTGGTGGCCCGGTGGCCCCGCGCCCGGAGGGCCGTCCGCCCCGTCGTGTCCGCCATCGCCCTGCTCCCGTCATGATCCGGAGCGGCGGGCGTCTGACCTCGGGGGACGAGTGCTGCACCCGCCGCTTGACCTCAAGCCTAGGCGCGCGGGCGGGGCCGGGCGTCATGCCGTCGTACCGCTTGACCGGCCTCCAGGAGGATGACGGGAGGGGGCCCGGCGTACTCCCCTGGGTGGAGAGGAAGCGCGGCGGCCCCGGGACATCCCTGAGAAGGACGCGAGGGGGCGCTGCCCGGTGCGGGGGCCGGGAGCGCCGATCGTGCGCGAGCGTGATGAAACGGTGACTTCGATCACTCGGTGTGCTGCGCCGCGCGGCGTCCCCGCGCTCGTGACGCAGGGTCCGCGCGCCCCCGGGCCGGTGCCGCCCGTGCACCTTTCACACCGTCAAAGTCCGCTGGGAAAGGGATCTTTGGGGGGCGGTGCGGGTAGCGGAGCCGGGGGCCGGGCGGATTTCCCGCCGTGCGGCGGGGATCGGAACGGCCGCGGGCAATCCGGTTGCCGACGCATGCGCGGCCTCTCAGCACAGCGAGCCGTCAATCCGTAAGCTGTGCCACGTCAGACGGTTGAGCGGAGTGGGGCCTCCCCACCGCAGGCAGGGGACGGACATGGCGATGATGCGGCTCCGACGCGAGGACCCGCGTGTCGTCGGATCGTTCCGGCTGCACCGCCGGCTCGGCGCGGGCGGGATGGGCGTGGTCTACCTCGGCTCGGACAAACGCGGGCAGCGGGTGGCCCTGAAGGTGATCCGGCCGGATCTGGCGGAGGATCAGGAGTTCCGGTCGCGGTTCGCCCGCGAGGTGTCGGCCGCCCGGCGGATCCGCGGCGGTTGCACGGCGCGGCTGGTGGCGGCCGATCTGGACGCCGACCGCCCGTGGTTCGCGACGCAGTACGTCCCCGGCCCCTCGCTGCACGACAAGGTGAACGAGGAGGGGCCGCTCTCCCCGGCGCAGGTCGCCGCCATCGGTGCGGCGCTGTCCGAGGGGCTGCTGGCCGTCCACGACGCGGGCGTGGTGCACCGGGACCTGAAGCCGTCCAACATCCTGCTGTCGCCCAAGGGGCCGCGGATCATCGACTTCGGGATCGCCTGGGCGACCGGTGCCAGCACCCTGACGCACGTCGGGACGGCCGTCGGCTCGCCGGGCTTCCTGGCGCCGGAGCAGGTGCGCGGCGCGGCGGTCACGCCGGCGACCGACATCTTCTCGCTGGGCGCCACCCTGGCGTACACCTGCACCGCGGATTCGCCGTTCGGGCAGGGCAGTTCGGAGGTCATGCTCTACCGCGTGGTCCACGAGGAGGCGCACCTGGCCGGGGTGCCGGACGCGCTGGCGCCGCTGCTCGCGGCGTGCCTGGCGAAGGATCCGGCGGACCGGCCCAGCACCCTGTCGCTGTCGCTGCGGCTGAAGGAGATCGCGGCCCGTGAGGCGCACGGGCTGTCGGGCGGGAACTGGGACCACGGTTCCGGCGGCGAGGAGGACTGGGGGCGCGCCGAACGGCGGCCGGCGGAGCGTCCGTCCGGCCAGCGGGCCGAGGAGTACGCCCGCCAGCGGACCGAGCGGCGGACCGGCGGCGCGTCGGCGCCGCGGCCCCGACCGGCCCGGCCGGCGGCCTCCCGGGACGCGGCGCCCCGCGATGCGTCTGCCCGGGCGCAGGGGCCGGCGTCGGGCACCGGTCCGCGGACCGGTGGGCGGGACGCGGGGCGGGGCCCGGCCTCCCGCCCCACGGGGCGAAACGGTTCGCGTCCCGCGGTGCGCACCGGTTCGGGCGGCCGGCGGCCGGGCCCGGACCGGCGGTTGCTGCGGCAGCGGGTGGTGGTGTTCGTCGTGGTGACGCTGCTGGTGGCGCTGGGCATCGCGGCGGCCCAGGGATGTCAGGGGCCGACCCGCGGGCTCGGTGGGGAACGGCCGGTGAGCGTCGCGTCGTACCACGGCGGTGGCGCGGCCGGCGGGGACGCCCGGCCGCACTGAGGCCGGACGGCCGGACGGCCGCCATCGGGCGGGCGCCGGGGGCTACTCCGGGCGGGACGTGGTGACCGCGTAGAAGGCGACTGCCGCCGCGGCACCGACGTTGAGGGAGTCCACGCCGTGGGCCATCGGGATGCGGACCCATTCGTCGGCGGCGCGCAGCGCACCGGGCGTCAGGCCGCCGCCCTCGGCACCGAGCATCAGCGCAACGCGTTCGAGGTCCTGCGGGACGGCCTCGTCGAGGGCCACCGCCCCCTCCGCCGGGGTCAGGGCAAGCAGTTTGAAGCCCGCCTCCCGCACGACGGCCAGATCGCGCGGCCAGCTCTCCAGGCGGGCGTACGGGACCGAGAACACCGCGCCCATGGAGACCTTCACCGAACGGCGGTAGAGCGGGTCGGCGCAGTCCGGGGAGAGCAGGACCGCGTCCATGCCCAGGGCCGCGGCGCTGCGGAAGATGGCGCCGATGTTGGTGTGGTCGTTGACCGCCTCCATGACCGCGATCCGACGGGCGCCGGCGAGGAGTTCGGCGGCCGGGGGCAGCGGCTTGCGCTGCATGGAGGCGAGCGCGCCGCGGTGCACGTGGTAGCCCGTCACCCGCTCGGCGAGGTCCGGGCTGACCGCGTAGACGGGGGCCGGGACCTCGTCGATGACGTCGCGCATGACGTCGACCCACTTGGCCGAGAGCAGCATCGAGCGCATCTCGTACCCGGCGTGCCGGGCGCGGCGGATGACCTTCTCGCCCTCGGCGATGAAGAGTCCTTCGGCCGGTTCGCGCCGGCGCCGCAGCTCGACGTCGGTGAGGCCGGTGTAGTCGCGCAGCCGCGGGTCGTCCGGGTCATCGACGGTGATGATTTCTGCCACGGGAAGAGAGTGCCTTGTCGGTGTCGAGGAGCGGGTGCCGGGGAGCGGATCGGCTACGGGGCGGGGGTGGCGGGGGCGAGGGCGACCACGTCGCCGATGACGATGACGGCCGGCGGGCGGACGCCTTCGGCCCGTACCGTCGCGCCGAGGGTGGCGAGGGTGGCGTCCACCCGGCGCTGGGCGGCGGTGGTGCCCTCCTGGACGACGGCGGCCGGGGTGTCCGCGGGCCGGCCGCACGCTATGAGCTTGGCCGCGATGGCACCGCTGTTCTCGACGCCCATCAGCACGACGAGGGTGCCGCGCAGCTTGGCGAGCGCGGCCCAGTCCACCAGCGACCGCTCGTCCTCGGGGGCGACGTGGCCGCTGACCACGGTGAACTCGTGGGCGACCCCGCGGTGGGTGACCGGGATGCCGGCGGCGCCGGGGACGGAGATGGTGGAGGAGATGCCGGGGACGACGGTGCACGGGATGCCGGCGTCGGCGAGCGCCTGGGCCTCCTCCATGCCCCGGCCGAAGACGAACGGGTCGCCGCCCTTGAGACGGACCACGGCCTTGCCGGCCTTGGCGTGCTCGATCAGGGCGTTGTTGATCGCCTCCTGCGCCATGAACCGCCCGTAGGGGATCTTGGCGGCGTCGATGACCTCGACGTGCGGCGGGAGTTCGGCGAGCAGGTCGCGGGGGCCGAGCCGGTCGGCGATGACCACGTCCGCCTCGGCCAGCAGGCGACGGCCGCGGACGGTGATCAGGTCGGGGTCGCCGGGACCGCCGCCGACCAGCGCCACGGTGGGGGTGTGCGGGCGGCGGTGGTGCGGGGCGGCGATGCTGCCGTCGCGCAGGCCCTCGACGACGGCGTCGCGGATGGCCGCCGAGCGGCGCGGATCGCGGCCGGTGAGGACCGCCACGGTGACGCCCTCGCTGCGTCCGGTGGCCGGGGTCCAGGCGGTGGCGGCCTCGGCGTCGTCGGCGCGGACGGCCCAGACGCGGCGTTCCTCGGCCTCCTGGGAGGCGGCGGCGTTGGCCTCGGGGTCGTCGGTGGAGATCAGCGCGTACCAGGCACCGTCGAGGTCGCCGGGGCGGTAGCGGCGGCGCTCCCAGCGGAGTTCGCCGGTGTCGGCCATCGCCTCGACGGAGGGGGTGGCGGACGGCGAGACCAGCAGGACGTCGGCGCCGGCGGCCAGGAGGGCGGGCAGCCGGCGCTGGGCGACCTGGCCGGCGCCCAGGACTACCACGCGGCGGCCGGACAGCCGCAGTCCGACGGGGTAGGCGGAGTGTTCGGCGACGGGCTCGGCCATGGTGGTGTGGGCTCCTCGTGCGGTGGTGCGAGTTCGACGCCCGGTTCAGTCGCTGCGACGCCGGAGCGGCTGAGGGGTGGAACGGGCTGGGGAACGTACGGCCCCGGCCCACAGCCTATGGGGCTGCGGGCCGGGGGTCATGCGGGGGCCGGGCGCCCCGGTGTCAGCCCTTCTCGGTGACTCCGGCGGCGTCGAAGGTGGCGACCTCGTGCATGGCGCGGGCGGCGCTCTGCACCACGGGCAGCGCCAGCAGGGCGCCGGTGCCCTCGCCCAGCCGCAGGTCGAGGTCGACCAGCGGGCGCAGGCCCAGCTTGTTGAGCGCCGCGACGTGGCCCGGCTCGGCGCTGCGGTGGCCGGCGATGCAGGCGGCCAGCGCCTCGGGGGCGATGGCCCGGGCCACCAGGGCGGCGGCGCCGGCGCTGACGCCGTCCAGGATCACCGGCGTGCGCAACGAGGCGCCGCCGAGGATCAGACCGATCATGGCCGCGTGCTCCAGGCCGCCGAGGGCGGCGAGGACGCCGATCGGGTCGGCCGGATCGGGCTGGTGGAGTGCCAGGGCGCGGCGGACCACGTCGACCTTGCGGACGTGCGTCTCGTCGTTGATGCCCGTGCCGCGGCCGGTGACCTCGGCCGGGTCGACGCCGGTGTAGACGGCGATCAGCGCGGCGGAGGCGGTGGTGTTGGCGATGCCCATCTCACCGGTGAGCAGCGCCTTGTTCCCGGCGGCGACGAGGTCCCGGGCGGTCTCGATGCCCACCTCGATGGCCTTGAGGACGTCCTCCTGGGTCATCGCCGGGCCCTGGGTGAAGTCGGCGGTGCCGGGGCGGACCTTGCGGGGCAGCAGCCCGGGGGTGGCGGGCAGGTCGCCGGCCACGCCGACGTCGACCACGCAGACCTCGGCGCCGACCTGGTTGGCGAAGGCGTTGCAGACCGCCCCGCCGCCCAGGAAGTTGGCGACCATCTGGCCCGTGACCTCCTGGGGCCAGGGGGTCACGCCCTGGGCGTGCACGCCGTGGTCACCGGCGAAGATGGCCACCGCGGCCGGCTCCGGGATGGGCGGCGGGCACTGGCGGGACAGGCCGCTGAGCTGGGCGGAGATGATCTCCAGCATGCCGAGCGCGCCGGCCGGCTTGGTCATCCGCTTCTGCCGCTCCCACGCCTCGCCGAGCGCCTTGGCGTCCAGCGGGCGGATGCCGGCGAGCGTCTCCTGGAGGAGGTCGTGCGGGTCCGCGCCGGGCAGGGCGCGGCGGCCGTAGGTCTCCTCGTGGACGACCCAGGAGAGCGGGCGGCGCTTGGACCAGCCGGCCTGGAGGAGTTCGGGCTCGTCCGGGAACTCGTCGACGTAGCCGACGCAGAGGTAGGCGACGACTTCGAGGTGTTCGGGCAGGCCCAGTTCGCGGACCATCTCCCGCTCGTCGAAGAAGCTGACCCAGCCGACGCCGAGGCCCTCGGCGCGGGCGGCGAGCCAGAGGTTCTCGACGGCGAGCGCGGAGGAGTACGGCGCCATCTGCGGCTGGGTGTGCCGGCCGAGGGTGTGCCGGCCGCCGCGGGTGGGGTCGGCGGTGACGACGATGTTCACCGGCGTTTCGAGGATGGCCTCGATCTTCAGCTCGCGGAACTGCTTGGCGCGGGCCTTGGGCAGCGACTTGGCGTACGCGTCGCGCTGCCGCATGGCGAGCTCGTGCATCTTGGCGCGGGTGTCGTCGGACCGGATGACGACGAAGTCCCAGGGCTGCGAGTGGCCGACGCTGGGGGCGGTGTGGGCCGCCTCCAGGACGCGCAGCAGGACCTCGTTGGGGATCGGGTCGGAGCGGAAGCCGTTGCGGATGTCGCGGCGCTCGCGGATGACGCGGTGCACGGCGGCGCGCTCGGAGTCGTCGTACCCGGGCGCGGGGGGCGTCGTGGGCACCGGCTCGGCGGCGGGCGCGTCGGCCGGGTGTGCGGCGTCGTCCTCGGCGTGCTCGACGAACTGGGCGTCGTCCTGCGCGTGCGGGCGGGCCTCGGCGGCACCGTCCGCGTCCGCCGTCGCCTCCGCTGCCGGCTCGGCGGTGCCCGCGGCGTCGGCCGGGTCGGTCTGGGCCGGGACGGCGTCGGCGGGCGCTGCGGCCTGCGGGGCCTGGTCGGCGGCGGGCTGCTGCGCGGCGTCGGCGGGGGCCGGCTCGGCGGGGGCCTGGGCCGGGAACTCCACGATGGCGGGCTGCGGCTCCGGCGCGGTGGGCGCTTCGGCCGCCGGCTGGGCGGGGGCCTCGACCTGATCGGAGACCGGCTCCGGGGCGTCGACGGGCTGCTCGCCCTCGGCCGCGGGCTGCGGCGTCGCGTCGGCGCCGGCCGGCTGCTGTCCCTCGGCGGCCTCGACGACCTCGGGGGCGGCGGGCTGCGGCGCTGCGGCGTCCTGGGGTCCGTTCCGGGTCGCCTCTATGCCGGGCTGTTCGGCGGCTTCCTCCGGAGCCGGCGCGGCCTCGGGGGCGTCGGCGGCCTGGGGGGCGGTCTCCGCGTCGGCCGGGGCCGGCTCCGCCTCGGCGACGGGAGCGTCCTCCGGGGCCTGCGGTTCGGCGGCCTGCGCGGCGGGCTCGGGCTGCTCGGCGGGGGCCGGAGCCTCGGTCGGGGCGGCCTGCGCCTCTTCGGCGACGGGCTGCGGTGCCGCGGCGTCCGCGGTCGGCGGTGCCGCGACCGCGACGGCCTCCTCGGGGGCTTCGGCCACCGGCTGCGGATCCGCGGGCGGGTTCGCGCCCTGCTGGGCTTGGGCCGGCTCGGCGGGCGCCGGTGCGGGCTCGGCGGCCTGCGGCTCACCGGTGGTCTCGGGCTGCGCCGCCGCGTCCGGGGCCACGACCGGCTGCTCGGCAACGGGCTCTTCCGCGGCGGGCGGCCGGGCCTCGGACTCCGCGGCCTCCGCGACCTCCGCGGCCTCCTGGGGCACCGCGGCGTCGACGGGCGGCTGCGGGAGCTCGGCATCGGGGGCGTGCTGCGGGACGGCGTCCGCGGCGGCCGGCTCGACCTGGGCCTCGGCGGCCTGCGGCTGCTCGGCACCGGGCTCCGCCGGCTCCACCGGGGCTTCGGCCGGGGCCTCCTGGGCGGCTTCGGGCGCCGCCTCGACGACCGGCGCGGCGGCGTCCGCGGCGGGCGGCGCGTCCTCGGCGGGCACCGGCACCGGCTGTTCCTGCACCTGCTCGACGGGCGCGGGCACGGCCTGGGCGGGCTCGACCGGAGCCTGCTCGGCGGGCACCTGCTCGGCCGGCAACGCGCCGTCCTGGACGGGGAGCTGGGCCTCGGGCACGACCGTTTCCGCACCGGCCGGTTCGCCCGGAACGGCCGTCGGCTCGGCCACGGGCGTCGCCGCGGCCTGCGCGGACGCCTCGCCCCACGGCTGCACCTCGGCCGGCGCGTGCGACGGGATCTCGCCCAGCTGCGGGCCCGGCAACGGTCCCTGGCCGGCGGCCCCGTAGGACTGCTCGGCGAACAACTGGCCCTCGTAGGGCTGCTGGCCGTACGTCGGCAGGGCGGCGGCCTGCTGCTCCGGGTACGCGGCGGCCGCGGCCGGCTGCTCCGGGAACGGCTGGTCGGGCACCGCCTGGGGCTGCGCGGCGGCCGCAGCGTCGTCGGGCTGCGGCCCGGCGGCGGGCTGCGGCTGGGCGGGCTGCTCCGGCACGGGCAGCGGCGCGGCCTGGGCGGCCTCCACCGGGGCGTCGAGGTGTTCGGGGCCGGCGGCCGGGCGGGCGGCCTGTCGGGCGGCCGGCTGGGGCGCGCCGGCGGGCCCGCGGTCGGCGAGCGAACGGACCACGCCACCGGTCGCGTCCGGGACCGGCGGGCCCATGTGGAGCGGGCGGCGGGGCGCGGCGGTCTGCTCTCCGGCGGCTGCGGCCGGCGTGTGGGGCTGCTGGGGGGCGGTGGGTTGCGGGACGCGGACCGCGCCGAGGTCGACGGAACCGGAGTCCCGGCCGCCGCTCTCGTGGTCACCGACCGCGGCGGGCACCTGCTCCGGCACGATCGGCGGCTCGAACGGAGCGGTCTGCTGCGCCGGCACGGCCTGCGGCTGCGGAGGGGCGAGCGTCGGCACCTGTGGGACGCCGTGCTCGCTCCAGGCGCCCTGGGCGCCCGGCATCAGCAGGTCGTCGTCCTCGACGGAGCCCTCGGCCGGGCCGAGGTAGGCGTATTCGCCCGGGTGCTGGGCGGTGCCGGGGTCGACAGGGGAGGGAACGGCCTGGGGCTGCCCGTGATGTCCGCCTGCGTTCTCCGGCTGTCCCTGGCCCGGGACCTGGCCGGTGTCGGTCATGCGTACCCCTCGCCCACTGCTAGTGCTCCTTCCAACCGCTCGTGCGACGCGCCGACCGGTGCGCACCGACGCCCCGATAGCGAGAACGAGCGAGCGCGCCTCCCGGCACGTCCGCCCTCAAGTGCTTCATTTTCGTCCAAAACCACGGCAATTTCCGGATATTGGCGTACGAAGCTGAAAGGGGAACGGCGGCGCAACGATCCGCCAGCCTACCTCGCGCGGGTGGTCTTCCTGGTCACGGGTGAGGAACGCGATAGCCGCTCAGCAAAAACACCACAGAGCGTTCACGTTCGACCCAAACGGAAGTGTCCAGTTCCACGGACTGCAGGAGCGCGCACTCGACTTCGTAGCCGCCGTCGGCGAGGGCCCGACCGAGCGCCTCGGCCTGGTCGCGCGTCGAGGCGTGGGTGACGATCCGTTCGGGACGGCGGGCGGCACAGGCCGTGACCACCTCCGCTCCCCCGGCACCGATCCGCACCACGTCGGGCTCCGGGAGCTCCTCCAGGACCTGCGGCGCCCGGCCCGCGACGGCCTGGAGCTGGACGCCGTGCCGGCGGGCGAGGGCGAGCGCGCGGTCGCAGGCGTCCGGATCGGCGTCGACCGCGATGACCGCGGCGCCGAACCGCGCGGCCTCGACGGCGGCCGCCCCGCTGCCGGAGCCGATGTCCCAGACCAGGTCGCCCACCCGGGGGCCGAGGCGGGCGAGTTGGGCGGTGCGCAGTTGGACGGACTCGCCCTCGCCCAGCGCCCCGCCGTAGGCGCGATCCGGAAGTCCCCAGCCGCGCGGGCCGGTCGGGTGGCCGACCTGGTTGCCAGGGGATCCGGCGATCCATCCGGTGCCCTGGGCGGCTGCGCCGGCCGGCGAACCGCCCACGACGATGACGACGTTGGGGTCGCGCCACATGTGGTCGGCGACCTTGTCCGATGTGAGGACCGTCACCCGTTCCCGAGTGGTGCCCAGGTCCTCGCAGATGACGAAGGTGCGGTGCACGCCGTCCAGGAGGAGGGCGAGTTCGGCGGGGCCGGCGCCGGGCGAGGTGAGCACCGCGACCTTGGGGTGGGCGCGGCAGACGTTGACGGCGCGGCGCAGGTCGCGGCTGTGGGCAACGACGACCTGGGCGTCGTCCCAGGGCATGCCGGCCCGGGCGAAGGCCGCGGCGACCGAGGAGACGGCCGGTACGACCTCGACCTCCAGGCCGTACTCGGGGGCCCGCAGCGTGCGGACCACGCCGAAGAAGCCGGGGTCGCCGTCGGCGAGGACGACGGCCGTGCCGCGGTGCTGGGCGATGCGGCGGGCGGCCAGGGTGACGCTGCCGAGCCGGATCCGTTCGGCGGCCGCCGGGACTTCGGGCAGCGCGAGGTGGTGGGCGGCACCGGCGACCAGGGTCGCGGCGCCGAGGGCGGAGCGGGCGGCGGCGGTCAGCGGAGAGCCGTCCCATCCGATCACCGTGACCCGGTCGGCCATGCTCGTCAGTCTCCTGGGTGCTGGTGGGGGCGTCCCGGGCGGGCGAGGGGGCGGTCGCTTCCGGGGGTGCGGGGGTGCCGGTCCGTGCTGGTCGGGGCGGGCGCGGCCGCCGTCCGGCAGGCCGAGGGTACCCCGGCGGGTGCGGGCGGGAGGTGGTTCGGGGTCAGTTCCACTCGGGGTAGGCGAAGCCGTTCGCGTCGGTCGTCCGGGCGGGGAGTCCGTCGAGGTCCTCGGGGAGCAGGCTCCAGACGATCTGGTCCGTGCGGATGTCGGTCCAGTCGCCGTCGTCCACCCGGGTCCGGGCTATGCAGGCGTTGCGCAGCACGCCCTCGCTGATGCAGCCGATCTTCTGGGCGACCTGCTGGGAGGCGGTGTTGCCGGCGGCGGTGCGCAGCTCCAGGCGTTCGAACTTCTGGTCCTGGAAGAGCCAGCGGGCGGTGGCGAGGGCCGCCTCGGACGCGTAGCCCTCGCCGCGCGCCCAGGAGGCGACGATGTACGAGAGCTCGGTGGAGCGCACCCGCCAGTTGGTGTTGCCGAGTTGGACGACGCCGACCAGGCGCTGGGTGAGGAACTCGGTGACCGCGAGGTCGAGGCCGCGTCCCGCGATCCGTTCGGTGGGCGCGTACGCGGTGATCCAGGTGCGCGCGGCGTCCTCGGTGTAGGGCTGGGGAACCGCGGTCCAGGAGGCGACCAGTTCGTCGTTCATCATCGCGGCCAGCGCGGGGACGTCGTCCTCGTCGAGCGGGCGCAGCACCAACCGGTCCGTGCTGAGGGAGATGTCCGGAAAGGTGGATGTCATGCCGATGCTCCAACGCCGTTGACTGAGGTGTGCTCCGGGACGCCACGGGCCGTGCGCGCCGTGCGGCCCGGGCCGTCCCGACCGTCTTGAATGCACCAGCATGCAGCATCGGCCGGCGGACGTGCCACGCGCCCGCGCCCCGGGCGTGCGGGCCGGCGCGGACGGGCCCGCCAACCAGGCCCGCCCACCCCCGGGAGGGGGTGGGCGGCGGGGAAGAGCCCTACGGGAGCTGCTGGTCAGCCCTTGACCGGACCGAAGGCCGGGATGACCGAGCCGTCCTTGTAGGTGTTCTCGATGAACTTCTTGACCTCGTCGGAGTTGAGGAGCTTGGCGAGCTTCTTGACCCGCGGGTCGTTCTCGCGGCCCTTCTTGACGGCGAGGAAGTTGGCGTAGGGGTTGCCCTGCGCCTTCTCCAGGGCCAGCGCGTCGGTGGCGGGCTTGAGCTTGGCGCCGACCGCGAAGTTGCCGTTGACGACGGCGGCGTCGACGTCGGCCAGGCGCGGCGCGGTCTGGGCGGCCTCCAGCTCGGTGATCTTTATGCCCTTGTTGTCCTTGACGTCGGTCAGCGTGGCGTCGGAGCCGACGCCGGGCTTCAGGGTGATCACGCCGTTCTCGGCGAGCAGCTTGAGCGCGCGGCCCTCGTTGGACGGGTCGTTGGGGACCGAGACGGTGGAGCCGGGCTTGAGGTCGGAGAGCTTGTGGATCTTCTTGGAGTAGACGCCCAGCGGCTCGATCTCGACGTTGACGACCGGGACGATGTCGGTCCCGTTCTCCTTGTTGTAGCTGTCCAGGAAGGGCTTGTGCTGGAAGAAGTTGGCGTCGACCTGGCCGTCGTCGGTGACCTTGTTGGGCAGCTTGTAGTCGTTGAAGACCTTGACGTCCAGCTTCAGGCCCACCTGGGGCGCCAGCTTCTCCTTGACGTAGTCGAGGATCGTGGCGTGCGGGGTGGGGCTGGCGGCGACGACCAGCGGGGCGTTCGTGTCGTTCTTGTCGCTGCTCGCGGTGACGTCGGAGGGGGCGCTGCAGGCGCTCGCGCCGAGGGCGACGGCGGACGCGGCGGCCACGGCCACGGTGATCTTGAGGATGTTACGCACGAAGAGTGCCTCTTTCTTGTGCACACGGAAGTCCGTGTGAGCTGCGCCCGGCAAAGGGTCCGGGCCTACGGGATGCGGGTGGCGCTGGTGGTGCGGGGGGTCAGGCGGCCTCGGTGACCGGTGCCGGCTCCTCGGTGCGGACCCGGCGCAGGCCGACCCGCAGGGAGGAGGCGCGGGTGCCGCGGCCGGCGAGCCGGCGGACGATCAGGTCGCCGACCACCTGGACCGCGGTGACGATGACGACCAGCTCGACGACCGTGACGACCATGAGCGGGGTGTCGTACCGCAGGTAGCCGTAGGTGTAGGCGAGGTTGCCCAGGCCGCCGCCGCCGACCGCGCCGGCGATCGCCGAGTAGCCGATCAGTGTGATGACGGTGGTGGTGACCGCGGCGACCAGGGCCGGCAGGGCCTGCGGGAGCAGCACCTTGAAGATGACGGTCCAGGTGCCGCCGCCCATCGCCTGCGCCGCCTCGACCAGCCCGTGGTCGACCTCGCGCAGCGCGGCCTCCACGAGGCGGGCGACGAACGGGACGGCGGCGATGGTGAGCGGGACCACCATGCCGGTCGGGCCGATGGAGGTGCCGACGAGGATCCGGGTGAAGGGCATCAGCACCACGAGCAGGATCAGGAACGGGAAGGACCGCCCGATGTTCGCGATCGCGCCGAGGACCTTGTTCACCACGGCGTTCTGGAGCATGGCCCCGCGGGCGCTCAGGTGCAGCAGGATGCCGACGGGGACGCCGATGAGGACCGCGTAGAACGTGGACCACCACACCATGAAGAGGGTGTCGAGGGTGGAGTCGGACAGCAGCGGCTGCATGTCGTTCCAGCTCACTGGGCACCTTCCTTCTGGAGCGGGGTGGTCGTCGGGGCGTCGTCGGCGGTGGCACCCTCGACGACGTCGACCTGGAGACCCTGCTCGCGCAGGAAGCCGATGGGCACGACGTTCTCCTCGAAGCGGCCGGGCAGTTCGATGCGCATCCGGCCGACCTGCTTGCCGCCGAGGGTGTCCATGGCGGCGCCGAGGATGGAGACGTCGACGTTGTAGGTGCGGGCCAGCTCGGAGATCACCGGCCGGGTGGCGGCCGCGCCGTGGAAGGTGACGTCGACGACCGTGCGGCCCTCGGCGGACGACTCGCCGCCGACCGGGAACAGCTCGCGGGCCAGCTCGGAGCCGGGGGTGGCGAGGAGCTCCGCGACGGTGCCCTGCTCGACGATCCGGCCGCCCTTCATCAGCGCGGCGGAGTCGCAGATGGTCTTGACGACGTCCATCTCGTGCGTGATGAGGACGACGGTGAGGCCGAGCTGCTGGTTGAGGTCGCGCAGCAGCGTCAGGATGGAGCGGGTGGTCTCCGGGTCCAGGGCGCTGGTGGCCTCGTCGGAGAGCAGCACCTTGGGGTCGCCGGCCAGGGCGCGGGCGATGCCGACGCGCTGCTTCTGGCCGCCGGAGAGCTGGCCGGGGTACGCCTGGGCCTTGTCCGCGAGGCCGACCAGGTCGAGCAGCTCCAGGGCCTTGCGGGCGCGGTCGCGGCGGGGGACCTTGAGGATCTCCAGCGGCAGTTCGACGTTGTCCTGGACGGTCCGCGAGGACAGCAGGTTGAAGTGCTGGAAGACCATGCCGATGTGGCTGCGGGCGGCGCGCAGGGCCGCGTTGGCGCGCTGGCCGCTGCCGCCGAGGGCGGTGAGGTCCTGGCCGGCCACCGTGACCGTGCCGGAGGTGGGGCGCTCCAGGAGGTTGAGGCAGCGGATGAGAGTGGACTTGCCGGCGCCGCTCTGGCCGATGACGCCGTACACCTCGCCCTCTCGGACGTGCAGGTCGACGCCGTCCAGGGCGGTGACCTCACGGCCTCCCGAGCGGTAGACCTTGGTCAGGCCCGTTGTGGTGATCACAGGGAATTCCGTCACTGTCGAGTGCTCGGCGGCTGGCCCGCCGGGCACGGGGCATTCTTGGCGAGTGCGGCAGGGGGAAACGGGGAGCGGCGGCGGGCGCGGGGCCCGGCTCCGGGTTCCGGTGACGCGGGGCGACCGAGGGCGCGGGGGTGCGGCGGTCGGCTCATGGCGGCAGGTCTCGCTTCGGGGCGCGAGGCTCAGGCGGGGGCCCTCAGCGGTCACACATTCGACACATGCAACGAGCACCGGGCGTGGGGTACGCCTCGGTCGCGGGGGTGCGGCGGCTCGTCGTGGTCATGGCGGTCAGTAAACCAGACAGCGGTACGGCCCGATCAACCCCGTCCGTATATCGGACACCGGTGCCCGACCCGTGGACGGCACCCCTTCCCACCTGGACGATCTTGGTCGGTCGGCCGTGGCCTGCACGGATGCCGGCGGTGGGACGGAGCCCCGGCGGCGGGCCGACCGTCCGGTGCCGGCCGGGCTGTGGTCAACGCCACGACCGTCGGGGCGCCCGCGCACCGCGGCGCCGGCCCGGCGGGCCACGGCGGGGCCGGACGCGGTGATCCGCAGAGCGCCGATTAGCATCGGGCCCATGCCCCACAACCCCACGGCGCGCGGCCGCCTCGACCGGAGGCCCCGGTGATCGACGCGCTGACGATCGCGGTCGGCGTGACCGCTTGCGCGCTGGCCGCCTGGTGCGGCTTCGCCGCGTACCGCAACGAACCCACCAAGGACTGGCACTTCATCGGCATGGCCGTGGTGTCGCTGCTGTGCGCCGTCCAACTCATCGTCGCCATAGTGCAGTTGACCGGCGGACACACCCCCGACAAGGGCACCGCGCTCTTCCTGGCGTACCTGCTCGGGGCCGTCGCGTGCGTGCCGGCGACCGGGTTCATGTCGCTGTCCGAGCGGACCCGGTGGGGTTCGGCCACCGTCGCCGCGGGTTCCGTGGTGCTCGCCGTTCTGGAAGTACGGCTCTTCGACATTTGGGGAGGCGGCAGTGTCTGAGACTGCGCCGAAGACCACGGCGGCCGGTGCCGCACAGGAATCCACGGTCCGGGATCCGGCCACGAGGCTGGGCGCGGGCCCGGGGCGGCTGCTGGTCACCCTGTACGGCGTGTTCACCGTGGCCGCCGCGTCCCGCTCGATCTACCAGCTGATCGCCCAGTACGACCGCGCCCCGCTGGCGTACCTGCTGTCGGCGGGCTCCGCGCTGGTCTACGGCTTCATCACCTTCTCGCTGGTGCGCGGCGGCGAGGGCGCCCGCCGGGCGGCGATCGTCTGCTGCGCGCTGGAGCTGCTCGGGGTGGTCGGCATCGGCACCTGGACGCTGGTGGACCCGGCGGCGTTCGCGGACTCCACGGTCTGGTCGTACTACGGCATGGACTACCTCTTCATTCCGGTCGCCCTGCCGATCACCGGGCTGATGTGGCTGCGCCGGGCCCGTACGGCGACCGCGTAGCGGGTGCGGCGTCCGGGCCCGCGCCGCGGGCCCGGACCGGCGTCACACCACCGCGGCCGGCTCCTTCTCCAGCGTGACCAGGCTCAGCCGCTGGCTCAGTTGCTCGGTGCCGACCGGGGCGTAGCCGTGACTGCGGTAGAGCCGGAGGTGGGCCTCGCTGCGGTGGCCGGCGAAGAGGCGGTAGCGCTTGGCGGAGCGGTCCTCGGCCAGCCGCCGTTCGACGGCGGCCAGCAGCCGGCCGCCGAGCCCGTGCCGCTGGAGCCGGGGGTGCACGATCAGTTTGCCGATCCTGGCGGTGCCGTCGGCGTCGACCGTGCCGCGCACCGAGCCGACGACCTCCCGGCCGAGTCTGGCCACCATGACGCAGCCGTCGGCGAGTTCGGCGCGCAGGGAGTCCAGCGTCTGGGTCAGCGGCTCGATCCCGTAGTCGTCGTAGAGCTCGGCCTCGGGCTGGTAACAGAGGTACTGGAGTTTGAGGATCTGCTCGGCGTCGTCGTCGGTCGCCGTCGAGATGGTCACGCTCGTGCCCATGCGCGTCTGCCTCCCCTTTTCGGTTCGCTGTCCGCTTCCGGACTCCCCGGCATTCGGCCGCGGCAATCGCCGCCGCAGGCATTCTGCGCGGGCATACGGGACAAGCGGAACGGACCGGCGCCAAGCTCCCCTGTGACATTGCCAACTCAGATGAGTGCGCCACCGGGTGGAGCCGGGCGCCGGTCCGGGCGCGCCGCGCGAGGTCAGTGCCGGCGGAACGCCTCGGCGGCGAGCAGCGCGGTGTCCGGATTGTCGGAGAACAGGCCGTCGATGCCGGTCGCGAAGAGCGCCTTGAAGTACGCGAGCGAGTTGCCGTAGGCGGCCGGGTCCTTGCCGACCTGGAAGTCCAGCGGCAGGAAGCTGTTCTCGTTGCGCACGGTGTACGGGTGGACGACCAGTCCGGCGGCGTGCGCGTCACGGACCAGGGCGGTGGGCTTGCCCAGCTTGCCCTTGTCGTCCTGGGCGACGATCTGCGGCAGCCAGGGGCCGATGCCCTGGGCGAAGCCGGCGATCCACCTCAGCCCCTCGGGCTTGAGCAGGTCGGCGGTGGTGCGCGGGTCACCGGACTCGACGAAGTCCCAGGGCCGCACGGACGGCTCGTCGAGCAGGACCACCTTCGGGCACTTCACGCCCAGCTCACCGAGCCGGCGCAGGCTGCTGGGCTCGAAGGACTGCAGGAAGTTCGGGGCGTGCGCGGTGTGCCGGCCGTAGCGGCGCAGCAGGTGGGCGAGGCGCTCCTCCAGGCCCAGGCCCAGCTTGCGGAAGTAGGTGGGGTGCTTGGTCTCGATGTGCAGCCAGACCGGACGGCCGCGCTCGCGCCCCTTCTTCTCGGCCCACTGCAGGGCCTCTTCGAAGGTGAGGATCGGCCAGACGCCGTCGTAGAGGGTGTTGTGCTGGCGGACGTCCGGTATGCGCTCCTTGGCGCGCAGCGTCTTGATCTCGGCGAGCGTGAAGTCCTCGGTGAACCAGCCGGTGATCTTCTTGCCGTCGATGGTCTTGGTCGTCCGGCGGCCGGCGAACTCCGGGTGCCGCGCGACGTCGGACGTGGCGCTGATGTCGGGCTCGTGGCGCAGGATCAGGTGCCCGTCCTTGGTGGGGACGAGGTCACCGGCCTCGATGACGTCCGCGCCCATGTCGAGGGCGAGTTGGTAGGAGCCCAGGGTGTGCTCGGGGCGGTAGCCGCTCGCGCCCCGGTGGCCGACGACCAGCGGGACCGGCAGCTTGGCGGGCCGGCCGGCGGGCGCCGGCCGGTTGGCCGGGGCACCGGCCTGCTCCGCGCGCCCCGCGGCGTTCGCCTGTCCCGCGCCGGCCAGTACGGCCGCCCCCGCTCCCAGGGCCGCGGCGCCCAGTACCGTCCGCCGTCCCGGCTCGTGCCGCTTCTCCATGCCCGCGCTCCTCGTTCTGCGTCGTGTCCCGGTGCGACCGGTGGCATTCCGGACGTACCGGGGGTTTCCGGTGTGTCCACGGTCCGGAAGGCGTCGGTGGACCCTCCCGGAGGCTCCTTGATCGTAAGCACGGACGGGTGATGCCGGGGAGACGCCCGCGAGGACTGTGGGCAACATGGACGTGACGCACGTCAACTCTGCGTATCGACCCGGTGAACCCGATGTGCGCGCGGGAGTGACCCGCGAGTATGGTCCTGGGCTGCAGAGCGCTGTGCCGCCTTGACCTGACCACCACGACCCGGAGGGCCCGTTGTCCCGCATTGTGCTGAAGGCGATCCTCGGACTGATGATGCGTGTCCTGTTCCGCCCGAAGGTCGAGGGCATGGAGCGGATCCCGGAGACGGGTCCGGTGATCATGGCCGGGAACCACGTCACGTTCATCGACTCGCTCTTCCTGAGCCTGGTGGTCAAGCGCCCGGTGTACTTCATCGGCAAGGACGAGTACGTCACCGGCAAGGGGATCAAGGGCCGGCTGATGGCCTGGTTCTTCACCACCGCCGGGATGGTCCCCGTGGACCGCGACGGCGCGCGCGGCGGCGTGGCCGCGCTGATGACCGGACGGCGGATCCTGGAGCAGGGCCAGGCGTTCGGCATCTACCCGGAGGGCACCCGCTCCCCCGACGGCCGGCTGTACCGCGGGCGCACCGGCGTCGCCCGGCTCGCGCTGATGACCGGCGCCCCGGTCGTCCCGTTCGCCATGGTGGGCACGGACAAGGTCCAGCCCGGCGGCAAGGGCCGCCCGCACCTCGCCCCGGTGACCGTGCGCTTCGGCGAGCCGCTGGACTTCTCCCGCTACGACGGCATGGACCGGGACCGGTACGTGCTGCGGGCGGTCACCGACGAGGTGATGAGCGACGTCATGGAGCTGTCCGGCCAGGAGTACGTCGACGTGTACGCCACGAAGGCCCGCTCCGCCGCCTGATCCCGCTGCGAACGCCACGGAGGGCCCCGTCCTTTGGGACGGGGCCCTCGGCGTTCTCCGGCCGCTACCGGGCGGTCAGCAGGGGACCCGGAAGCCGCCGGGCGCGCGCTGGCCCTCGGCGTCGCCGGCGAGCGCCTTGCGCAGCGCCTCCTCGGGGCGCGGGATGCGGTCCCCGTCGGCCTGGAGGAGCTGCTGGTGCTCGGCGACGGAACCGACCCGGGCGCCGGCGAGGTGGGCGTTCTTGACCGTGATGCGGTTCAGCTCGGACGGGGAGAGCCGGCGCCGGGAGCGGACGTAGGCGATGAAGCTCTCGAAGTCCCGGGTGTGCCGGACCGGATCGGTGAAGCCGGTGAAGGCGCTGAAGCCGTCCTGGTTGATGAGGGTGTACGAGGGGGCGGCAAGGCGGTAGCGGCGGGTGAGGTCCAGCGGCTTGCCGTCGATGCGGACGTCCGCGGGGTCGATCCGGTGCCCGGCCCGGCCGGCGGCGTCGAAGGTGTAGCGGACGTTCCCGGAGACGGCGAGCGGGGAGAAGGACAGGCCCTCGCCGGCGGTGGACGCCCACTGCTGTTCCAGGGCGTCGTGGAGCTGCCGGCCGGTGACCGTGACGGTCATGATCGGGTCGCCGAAGCCGACCGCGTTCCACGCCTGCCCGAAGGTGACCACGCCGTCCGACGCCTCGTCGCGCACCAGGTCGCCGCCGATGATCGCGGCACCGACCCGCGGGGCCAGGGCGATGACGGCGAGTTCGGCGGGGACGTTGCGGTGGCCGCCGTGGTCGTCCAGCGGGCCGTGCGGCTGGCCGCCCGCCCACAGCGCCCAGTCGGCGACGAGGTTGCCCATGGTGGACTCCCCCACCGCGTTGCGGCGTCGGGTGAAGGAGGCGGTCTGGGTGCCGATCCGGGTGCGGGCGCGGCGGGCGCCGTAGCCCGCCCAGTAGTCGGCGATCGACTTCAGCTCCGGATCCGGCGTCACGTCGCGGGTGTTGGGGTGGTTGACGGAGGTGGTCAGCTCCCGGATCACCTTCCCGCTCACCGGGTCCAGCCGCAGGTTGATCTCGTTGATGATCTGGCCGTAGCAGCCGGCCTCGACGAACGGGCGGGGCACGCCCTTGGGGTCGGGCAGCATCATCGTGAAGGCGCAGTGCCAGTGGCCGGTGACGATGGCGTCGATGAGCGGGGAGACCCGCAGGGCCAGTTCGTAGGCCGGGCCGGAGGGGTTGGTGCCGCTCTCGAAGTTGCTGCCGGCGACCGCGCCGTCGTGCATGCTGAGGACGATCGCGTTGACGCCCCGGCTCTTCAGGGCCGCCGCGCAGCGGTTGGCGGTCTCCAGTTCGTCCAGGGTGCGCAGGCCGGGCTGGTAGGAGCCGGGGAAGGACTCGGTGCCGATGGCGGTCAGGTGGATGAAGCCGATCGGCAGCCGGCGGCCCCGGCCGGCGTCCACGTGCACGATGTTGTACGGCGGCAGCACCCGCTGGCCGGTGTCGTGCCACACCATGTTGGCGCTGTAGTAGGGGAAGTTCGCGCCGCGGAAGCGGTGGCCGGTGGAGTCGGTGAAGGAGACGTCGCGGCCGACGACGGGGAACGCCCGGCCGCGTTCCATGTGTTCCTTCAGGAAGACCGTCGACTTGTCGAACTCGTGGTTGCCGGCCGAGGCGAAGTCCAACTGGAGGGCGTTGAGGGCCTCGATGGTGGGTTCGTCGGCGAAGGAGGCGGCGTCGAACTCCCAACCGGAGAAGAGGTCGCCGGGGGCGAAGAAGAGGGAGTTGCGCCGTCCGGCGCGCAGCCGCTCCAGGTGGGCGGCCATGTAGGCGACGCCGCCGACGGTGTAGCGCTTGCCGCCGGCGCCGGTGATGACGGAATTGGCGCCCGGGGCGCCCTGCAGATAGCCGTGCAGATCGGTGATGTTGAGCAGTTGGACGTCGACGTACTCGTCGGCCGTGGCGGCGTCGCGGGCGTGGCCGGTGGCGTAGGCGTTGGTGCCGATCGCGCTCGCGGTGGCCATCGCCCCCGCGGCGGTTACGAAGGACCGTCGTCCGATGTCGCGCACTGCGTCACTCTCCTGAGCGGGTCCGACCGTTGGGGGGACGACGGGAGAGTCAAGCGAGCCGTGCGGGACAACCGGCCACCAAGACGCGTACCGGGCGTGAACGGCAGGGGACAGTCGCCCCCAGGGGCGTGTCCTGTGGATCATGGCCGGTACGTACGGTCGCGATCCACGGGACACGCCTGCGTGGGGGCAGGGGGCGGGGCGGAGTCCCTCGTTCGCCCGCCGGGTGGGGCCTTACGGGTGCCGGGTGGTCCCGGAGCCGGCCATCGGTGCGGCCTCGGGGTCCGCCGCGGGCTCCGGCTCCGCGCTGTCCGCCAGCGACTGGCCGCGGAGCAGGAACCACGCGGCCACCGCGGCGCCCAACAGCACCACCGCGCCGATTCCGGCCGCGGTGTCCACGCCGCTGACGAACGAGTCCTGAGCGGCCTTCAGCAGCGTCGCGCCCTGGTCGGCGGGCAGGTGGCCGACGGTTTCCACGGCCCCGCCGAGCGAGGAGCGGGCGGCGCCGGCGGCGGGTTCGGGCACGCCGGCGGGGGTGGCGAAGCCCTGGTAGATGCTGGTGACGATGGAGCCGAGCAGGGCGATGCCGAGCGCGGCACCCAGTTCGTACGCGGTCTCGGAGACCGCGGAGGCGGCGCCGGCCTCCTCCTTGGGCACGCTGGAGAGGATGACGTCGGCGGTGACCGTGAAGGCGAAGCCGGCGCCGATGCCCACGACGAACAGCAGGGTGCACAGCGCGAAGGTGCCGGTGTCGGCGTGCAGGGCCATGCAGCCGGCGAGCGAGAGGCCGACCACAGCGAGGCCGCCGGCCACCACCAGGCGCACCGACAGCCGTCGGGCCACCCAGCCCGCGGCCAGACCGGCCCCCACCGCCCCGATCGCGGCCGGGAGTTCGACCAGCCCGGCGTTGAGCGGCGAGCGCATCTGCACCATCTGGAGGAACTGCGAGAGGAAGAAGACCAGTCCGGACATGCCGAGGATGGTCAGCAGGTCAGCCAGGACCGCGCCGGAGAAGCCCCGGTGCTGGAAGAGCTTCATGTTCAGCAGCGGCGCGTCGAGGGTGAGCTGGCGGCGGACGAACAGCAGCAGGGCGAGCAGGCCGATGACCGCGGCCGGCCCGATGTCCCACCGCAGGCCGTGCACCGCCGCTTCCTTGACGGCGTAGACGACGCCGACCATGCCCACCAGGGACAGCAGGACGCTGGGGACGTCCCACGGGCCCGGTGCGGGGTTGCGGGACTCCGGGATCACCTTGGCGCCGACGACGACCAGCAGCGCCATCACCGGAAGGTTGATCAGGAAGACCGAGCCCCACCAGAAGTGGCCCAGCAGGAAGCCGCCGAGGACCGGCCCGACCGCGGTGCCGGCCGAGGCCATCGCGCCCCAGATGCCGATCGCCAGGCTGCGTTCCTTCGGGTCGTGGAAGAGGTTGCGGATCAGGGCCAGGGTGGAGGGCATCAGCGTCGCACCGGCCACACCCTGGAGGGCCCGGGCGACGATCATCATCGACGGGCTGGTGGCGTAGGCGGCGAACACCGACAGCGCGCCGAACGCCACCGAGCCGATCAGCAGCAGCTTCTTGCGGCCGACCCGGTCACCGAGGCTGCCCATGGAGACCAGCAGACCGGCGATGACGAAGGAGTAGACGTCGCCGATCCACAGCAACTGGGTGCCGGACGGCCGCAGGTCCTCGCTGAGGAAGGGGGTGGCGAGGCCGAGCACGGTGGCGTCGACGCCGACCAGCAGGACCGCCAGGACCAGGACCGAGAGCGCGAGCCAGCGGCCCGGCCGGGGCTGCTCGTCCAGGTGGGCCGCACCGGCCCGTCCCGAGGCCGCACCGGGCCGCCCTGCGGCTATGGGATCGCTCATTTCTCCATGCTCCGTCGGATGCCGCCGAGCAGCAGCTCGGCGATCGAGTGGTTGAGGTCGTTCCGCGCGACGCGGCCCTCGTGTGCCGCCCAGGCGCCGGCGCCGAGGAGGCCGTAGAACGCCTCGGTCAGCCAGGCCGTGCTGAGGTCGACCCGGAAGTCGCCCTCCTCCTGGCCGCGGCGGAACAGTGCGGCGAGCCGGGCGTCGAGGCGGGCCCAGCCGGCGTTGACCGGCCCGCTCTCGAAGAGTTCGTTCTCGGTGAAGAGGAAGGCCAGCACGCCGGCGACCGGTTCGGCCTCGCGGACCAGGCGGCGCAGCGCGGCGGCGGCGTCCCCGTCGTCGAGCCGGGCGGCGTCCATGGCCTGCGCGAACCGCTCGATGCCGTGCTCCTCCAGGGCCCGGATCAGCGCGTCCCGGCCGGCGAAGTGCCGGTGCAGGGTCGCCCGGCTGATGCCCGCGGCGCGGGCGATCTCGTCCATCGACGTCGTCGCGCGGCGGGCGAGCAGCGCGGCGGCCTCGGTGAGTACCCGTTCTCGATCCACAGCCATGAGACACAGGGTACCCGAATGAGACGTGAGTGTCTCATTTAATAAAGCCGCGCCTCATCCGGCGCCTCATCCACCCTCACGCCGGAGCCCGCCCCCACCCGCCACCGGCGGCCACGACGATGAGGGCGGCCCCCACCCGCGGGTGGGGGCCGCCCTCTCATCAGTCGGCTCGCGCGGCGCCCGCCGCGCCCTCGTCACTTCTTGGCCGCGGCCCACTCCTGCTGCTGGACCAGGTCCGCCCGCACCTCGGCGAGCTGCACCGCCACCGCCGACGGCGCGGTGCCGCCGCGGCCGTCGCGGGACGCGAGCGCGCCGGGGACGTTGAGGACGCCGCGGACGTCGGGCGTCAGGTGCGGCGAGATCTTGGCGAACTGCTCGTCGGTGAGCTGGTCGAGCTCGATGCCCTGCGCCTCGCACTCCTTGACGCACTCGCCGGCCACCTCGTGCGCCACCCGGAACGGCACGCCCTGCTTGACCAGCCACTCCGCGATGTCGGTGGCCAGCGAGAAGCCGGCCGGCGCCAGCTCCTCCATCCGCTCCCGGTTGACGGTCAAGGTGGCCATCATCCCGGTGAACGCCGGGAGCAGCACCTCCAGTTGGTCGCAGGAGTCGAAGACCGGCTCCTTGTCCTCCTGCAGGTCACGGTTGTAGGCCAGCGGCAGCGCCTTCAGCGTCGCCAACAGGCCCGTCAGGTTGCCGATCAGCCGGCCCGACTTGCCCCGCGCCAGCTCGGCGATGTCCGGGTTCTTCTTCTGCGGCATGATCGAGGAGCCGGTGGAGAAGGCGTCGTGCAGGGTCACGAAGGAGAACTCCTTGGTGTTCCAGACGATCACCTCCTCGGCGATCCGGGACAGGTTGACACCGATCATCGCGGTGATGAAGGCGAACTCCGCGACGAAGTCCCGCGAGGCCGTGCCGTCGATGGAGTTGCCCACCGAGCCGCGCTCGAAGCCGAGGTCGGCGGCGACCGCCTCCGGGTCGAGGCCCAGGCTGCTGCCGGCCAGCGCGCCCGACCCGTACGGCGAGACCGCGGTGCGCTCGTCCCACTGCCGCAGCCGCTCCGCGTCCCGGGACAGCGCCTGGACGTGCGCGAGCACGTGGTGGGCGAAGAGCACCGGCTGGGCGTGCTGGAGGTGGGTCCGGCCCGGCATCGCGACGTCCGGGTGCGCCTCGGCGAGGCCGATCAGGGCCTCCTGGAGGTCGGCCAGCAGCCCGCCGACGATCCGGGCGTGGTCGCGCAGGTACATCCGGAAGAGCGTGGCGACCTGGTCGTTGCGGGACCGGCCGGCGCGCAGCTTGCCGCCGAGGTCCGGGCCGAGCCGCTCCAACAGCCCCCGCTCCAGGGCCGTGTGCACGTCCTCGTCCGCGATGGTGCCGGTGAACGAGCCGTCGGCGACGTCGCGTTCGAGCCGGTCCAGCCCGTCGAGCATGCGGGTCAGCTCGTCGGCGGTGAGCAGCTGGGCCTTGTGGAGCACGCGGGCGTGCGCACGGGAGCCGGCGATGTCGTAAGGGGCCAGTCGCCAGTCGAAGTGGACGGAGGCGGAGAGTTTGGCGAGCGCCTCGGCCGGCCCGTCGGCGAAACGACCGCCCCAGAGCCGGACGTCGCCGTTGTTGCTGCTCACTAGCTGTGCTCCTCGTGGATGGTGGAATTCACGGCGAGCGCCGGACGGACTGGCGATCAGCCCGCTCGGCGCTCGGACGGCGGACGGGGCACCCCGTGCGCCGGGCCCGGGAAAGGTCAGCCTGCCAGGTCCCGCTTGGCTGCGATCTTGCTCGACATGCCGAACAGCTCGATGAAGCCCTTGGAGAGCGACTGGTCGAACGTGTCGCCGGTGTCGTAGGTGGCGAGGTTGAAGTCGTAGAGCGACTGCGCGGACCGCCGGCCGGTGACCACCGCGCGGCCGCCGTGCAGGGTCATCCGGACGTCGCCGGAGACGGCCTGGTTGGCCTCGTCGACGAAGCCGTCCAGGGCCCGCTTGAGCGGCGAGAACCACAGGCCGTCGTAGACCAGCTCGCCCCAGCGCTGCTCGACCTGCCGCTTGTAGCGGGCCAGTTCGCGCTCGACGGTGACGTTCTCCAGCTCCTGGTGCGCGGTGATCAGCGCGAGCGCGCCCGGCGCCTCGTACACCTCGCGGGACTTGATGCCCACCAGCCGGTCCTCGACCATGTCGATCCGGCCCACGCCCTGCGCGCCGGCGCGGGCGTTGAGCTGCTGGATGGCCTGGAGGACGGTGACCGGCCGGCCGTCGAGGGCGACCGGCGCGCCCTCCCGGAAGCTGATGACGACCTCGTCGGCCGCGCGGGCGGCGGCCGGGTCCTCGGTGTACGCGTAGACGTCCTCGGTCGGCGCGTTCCAGAGGTCCTCCAGGAAGCCCGTCTCCACGGCGCGGCCGAAGGCGTTCTGGTCGATGGAGAACGGCGACTTCCTGGTGGTGGCGATGGGCAGTCCGGCCTTCTCGGCGAAGGCGATCGCCTTGTCCCGGGTCATCGCGTAGTCCCGGACCGGGGCGATGCACCGCAGGTCGGGGGCGAGGGAGGAGATGCCGGCCTCGAACCGCACCTGGTCGTTGCCCTTGCCGGTGCAGCCGTGCGCCACCGTGCTCGCCCCGTGCTTGCGCGCGGCGGCGACCAGGTGCTTGACGATGACCGGCCGCGACAGCGCGGAGACCAGCGGGTAGCGGTCCATGTAGAGGGCGTTGGCCTTGATCGCCGGGAGGCAGTACTCGTCGGCGAACTCGTCCTTGGCGTCGGCGACCTCGGCCTCCACCGCACCGCAGGCGAGCGCCCGCTTGCGGATGACGTCGAGGTCCTCGCCGCCCTGACCGACGTCCACCGCCACGGCCACGACCTCGGCGCCCGTCTCCTCGGCGATCCAGCCGATGCAGACGGAGGTGTCCAAACCGCCCGAGTAGGCGAGTATGACGCGCTCAGTCACGGGCTTCTCCTTACGGTGGCGCATACGCTCGTAGGCATAAGTATGCACTGCACCGTATGTTTCGTCAATGAACGGGGAGGCCCCAGGTCAGAGGCGCCCCACGGAGGCGAGACCGGCGCGGAACGACGCCCGCGAGCTCCTCCACCGGCACCCCCGACGCCTTCAGCGCTCCCCGAGCACCTCGCGGAGCACCTCCGCATGGCTGAGCGGCACCTCTTTCGTCGCCGTCAGCAGGACGAGCGGACCGTCCGTCGCGAGCTCCCGCAGATGGGCCAGCGCGTCCCGCGGCGCCCCCTGGGCCAGCTCGGCCCGGTAGCGTTCGGCGAACTCCCCGAACCGCTCCTCGTCGTGCCCGTACCACCTGCGCAGCTCCGACGACGGCGCCACGTCCTTGCACCACTCGGCGTCGGCGACCCGCTCGTCCCCCTTCGCCATCCCCCGTGGCCACAGCCGGTCCACCAGGACCCGCACCCCGTCCGCCGGCTCCGGCGGGTCGTACACCCGGCGCACCCCGACCCCGCGCGCCGCCTGCACCTTCTTCGCTTTGGGCGTTTTTGCGGACATATTCCCATCGAAGCACGGCCGCCCCGCCCCCGCCCGGGGCCACGGGAACGCTCCGGACGGACCCCGCTTTGGATTCATCGGCCGGGACAGGGTATTTTTCTTTCTGCACGCCCCGACCGGGACTCCCGGTCGGTACGAGCACCGGGACGTGGCGCAGCTTGGTAGCGCACTTGACTGGGGGTCAAGGGGTCGCAGGTTCAAATCCTGTCGTCCCGACGGTGCAGAAACGCCGAGGCCGCCTTCGCAGGAATGCGAAGGCGGCCTCGGCGTTTTTCCGTACGACGGCGTGCGGGGCGGCGGCCGGGCGGCCACCGGCCCCGTCCGGCCCTACCGCGCCCCCTCCGCCAGTTGCAGCAGGTGGTCGGCGAGCTGTTGGCCGCCCGCCGGGTCGCGGCTGATCAGGAGCAGGGTGTCGTCGCCGGCGATGGTGCCGAGGATGTCGTGGAGCTCCGCCTGGTCGATGGCGGAGGCGAGGAACTGGGCGGCGCCCGGCGGGGTGCGCAGGACGACGAGGTTGGCGGACGCCTCGGCGGAGATGAGGAGTTCGCCGGAGAGGCGGCGCATCCGCTCCTCCTTGGCGGACTCCCCCAGCGGTGCCCGCGGCTTGCGGTCGCCGCCCTCGCTCGGTACCGCGTAGATCAGCTCACCGCCGGTGTTGCGGATCTTCACCGCCCCCAGTTCGTCGAGGTCGCGGGAGAGCGTCGCCTGGGTGACGGAGAGCCCGTCGTCGGCGAGCAGCTTGGCGAGCTGGCTCTGGGAGCGGACCGGCTGTCGGTTGAGGATGTCCACGATCCGGCGGTGGCGGGCGGTGCGGGTCTGCGGTACCGCCGGGCCGTTGGTCTGCGGCTCGGTGTCCTGCGGCTCGGTCATCGTTGCGTCAGTCTCCGGATCATCGTTCCCCGTTGGCCGATTGCGCGGCCGTCTCAAGGACGCCCGGGAGCTTCTGGAGGAAGGTCTCCACCTGCTCGTCGGAGACGATCAGCGGCGGGGCGAGCCGGATGACGTCCGGCGCGACCGCGTTGATCAGAAGTCCCGCGTCCTGGGCCGCCTGTTGCACCTGTGGTGCGAGGGGCCCCGTCAAGACGATACCGAGGAGCAGCCCGGCGCCGCGGACCTGGCCGACCAATGGGTGCTCCAGGGCCTCGATCCCGGCGCGCAGCCGCTCGCCGACCCGCTTGACGTGGTCGAGCAGACCGTCCGCCTCGATGGTGTCCAGCACCGCGAGGGCGCCGGCGCAGACCACCGGGTTGCCGCTGAACGTCGAGCCGTGCGTGCCGGGGGTGAGCAGCTCGGCGGCCGGGCCGAAGGCGAGGGTGGCGCCGATCGGGAGGCCGCCGCCGAGGCCCTTGGCGAGGGTGATGACGTCGGCCTCGACGCCCTGGGCGAGGGACTCCAGCCAGTGCCCGGTGCGGCCGATGCCGGTCTGGATCTCGTCGAGGACCAGCAGGGTGCCGGTCGCGGCGGTGATCTCGCGGGCGGCGGCGAGGTAGCCGGGCGGCGGGACGATCACGCCGTTCTCGCCCTGGACCGGCTCCAGGATGACGAAGGCGGTGTCGGTGGTCACGGCGGCCCGGAGCGCGGCCACGTCGCCGTACGGGACGTGGTCCACGTCGCCGGGGAGCGGACGGAACGGGTCCTGCTTGCCGGGCTGGCCGGTGAGGGCCAGGGCGCCCATGGTGCGGCCGTGGAAGCCGCCCCCGGTGGACACCATGTGGGTGCGGCCGGTCAGCCGGCCGATCTTGAAGGCGGCCTCGTTGGCCTCGGCGCCGGAGTTGGAGAAGTAGACGCGGCCGGGCCGGCCGGCGAGCGTCAGCAGCCGCTCGGCGAGGGCCACGGTGGGCTCGCTGACGAAGAGGTTCGAGACATGGCCGAGGGTGGCGATCTGGTCGGTGACCGCGCGGACCACCGCGGGGTGCGCGTGGCCGAGCGCGTTGACCGCGATCCCGCCGAGGAAGTCGAGGTACGCCGTGCCGTCCGCGTCCCAGACGGTGACGCCCTCGCCCCGTACGAGCGGGACCCGGGGGGTGCCGAAGTTGTCCATCATGGCGCCCTGCCAGCGCCGGGTCAGGGCCTCGTTGCCGACCGGGCCGTGCCCGGCCGCCGCGTCCCGGGTGGTCGGGTTCCCCGCCGTCGTGTTCATGCCGCCCCCTGCGTGGTGTGGTGTGCGATGCCTTCGTGCGGTGCGGTGGGCGGTTCGGGGTCCGGGACCACCATCGTGCCGATGCCCTCGTCGGTGAAGATCTCCAGCAGGATCGAGTGCTGGACCCGCCCGTCGATCACCCGGGCGTTGCGCACCCCGTTGCGCACCGCGTACAGGCAGCCCTGCATCTTCGGGACCATGCCGCTGGCGAGGTCGGGCAGCAGCTTCTCCAGCTGGGTCGCGGTGAGTCGGGAGATCACCTCGTCGCTGTGCGGCCAGTCCTCGTAGAGCCCCTCGACGTCGGTGAGCACCATCAGGGTCTCCGCGCCGAGCGCCGCGGCCAGGGCGGAGGCGGCGGTGTCGGCGTTGACGTTGAAGACCCCAGAGGCGTCGTCCTCGTCGCTGCTGCGGGCGATGGAGGAGATCACCGGAATCCGGCCGTCGTCCAGCAGCGCCTGCACCGCGCCGGAGTCGATCGCGGTGATCTCGCCGACCCGGCCGATGTCGACCGGCGCGCCGTCGACCTGCGCGTAGTGCTTGGTGGCGGACATCAGCCGGGCGTCCTCGCCGGTCATGCCGACGGCGAGCGGGCCGTGCTCGTTGAGCAGGCCGACCAGCTCGCGCTGGACCTGGCCGGCCAGCACCATCCGGACGACGTTCATCGCCTCGGACGAGGTGACCCGCAGGCCGCCCTTGAACTCCGATTCCAGTCCGAGGAGTTCGAGCTGGGCGCTGATCTGCGGGCCGCCGCCGTGGACGACGACCGGGCGCAGTCCGGCGTGCCGCAGGAAGACCACGTCCTGGGCGAAGGCGCGCTTGAGCGCCTCGTCCACCATGGCGTTGCCGCCGAACTTGATCACCACGGTCTTGCCGTGGTGCCGGGTCAGCCAGGGCAGCGCCTCGATGAGCGTGCGGGCCTTGGGCAGCGCGTTGTGCTTGCGGGTGGTCATGCGGCCTCGTTCCGCTGGGTGGGGTGTCCGACCGGTGCGCACGGGTGCGCGGCGGGTCCGGTCATGAGGAGTACGCGCTGTTCTCGTGGACGTAGTCGGCGGTGAGGTCGTTGGACCAGATCACCGCGGACTCCGTGCCGGCGGCCAGGTCGGCGGTGATCCGCACCTCGCGGTAGCGCATGTCGACCAGTTCCCGGTCCTCGCCCACCGAGCCGTTCTTGCAGACCCAGACGTCGTTGATGGCGACGTTGAGGCGGTCCGGGTCGAAGGTGGCGGAGGTGGTGCCGATGGCGGAGAGCACCCGGCCCCAGTTGGGGTCCTCGCCGTGGAGGGCGCACTTGAGGAGGTTGTTGCGGGCGATGGAGCGGCCGACCTCGACCGCGTCGTCCTCGGTGGCGGCGTTGACCACGTCGATGCGGATGTCCTTGCTGGCGCCCTCGGCGTCGCCGATCAGCTGCCGGGCGAGGTCGCCGCAGACCTCGCGGACCGCCTCGACGAAGGCGTCCGCCTCCGGCACGATGCCGGAGGCGCCGGAGGCCAGCAGCAGCACCGTGTCGTTGGTGGAGGTGCAGCCGTCGGAGTCGACCCGGTCGAAGGTGGTGCGGGTGGCGGCGCGCAGTGCGGCGTCCAGTTGCTCGGCCGGCACGTCGGCGTCGGTGGTCAGCACGGCGAGCATGGTGGCCAGGCCGGGCGCGAGCATGCCGGCGCCCTTGGCCATCCCGCCGACGGTCCAGCCGCCGCCTTCGGCCCCGGCGGTGCCGCCGCGGGTCACCTGGGCGGTCTTGTGGACGCTGTCGGTGGTCTTGATCGCGATGGCGGCCTTCTCGCCGCCGTGGCCGGTGAGTTCGGCGGCGGCCTTCTCGACCCCGGGCAGCAGCTTGTCCATGGGCAGCCGCACGCCGATCAGGCCGGTGGAGGCCACCGCGACCTCGCCGGCGCTGTGCCCGTCCAGCACCTCGGCGACCTTCTCCGCGGTCGCGTGGGTGTCCTGGAAGCCCAGCGGGCCGGTGCAGGCGTTGGCGCCGCCGGAGTTGAGGATCACCGCGGAGACCCGGCCGCCCTTGAGGACCTGCTCGGACCAGACGACCGGGGCGGCCTTGACGCGGTTCGAGGTGAAGACGCCGGCGGCGGCCAGGCGCGGTCCGCTGTTGACCACCAGGGCGAGGTCGGGGTTCCCGTTCTCCTTGATGCCGGCGGCGATGCCCGCCGCGAGGAATCCCTGCGCTGCCGTCACACTCACGGCGCGACTCCAATCGTGGAAAGGCCCAGTTCCTCGGGGAGGCCGAGGGCGATGTTCATGCTCTGGACCGCGCCTCCGGCGGTCCCCTTGGTCAGGTTGTCGATGGCGCTGATCGCGATGATCCGGCCGGCCGCCTCGTCGAGGGCCACCTGGATCTGCACCGCGTTGGAGCCCTGTACGGCGGCGGTGGCGGGCCACTGCCCCTCGGGCAGCAGTCGGACGAACGGCTCGCCGGCCAGCGCCTTCTCGTACGCGCCGCGGACCGCGGCGGCGTCCACGCCGGACCGCGCCTTGGCCGAGCAGGTGGCGAGGATGCCGCGGGACATCGGCGCCAGGGTGGGGGTGAAGGACACCCCGACCCGCTCGCCGGCCGCCGCGCTGAGGTTCTGGATCATCTCCGGGGTGTGCCGGTGCCCGCCGCCGACGCCGTAGGGGCTCATCGAACCGATCACCTCGGAGCCGAGGAGGTGCGGCTTGAGCGCCTTGCCCGCGCCGGAGGTGCCGGACGCCGCGACGATCACGGCCTCCGGCTCGGCGAGGCCGGCCGCGTAGGCCGGGAAGAGCGCGAGCGAGACGGCGGTGGGGTAGCAACCGGGGACCGCGATCCGCTTGGTCCCGGCCAGCGCGGCACGGCCGCCGGGCAGTTCGGGGAGGCCGTACGGCCAGGTGCCGGCGTGCGGCGACCCGTAGAACGCCGTCCAGTCGGCGGCGTCCTTCAGGCGGAAGTCGGCGCCGCAGTCCACGACGAGGACGTCGGGGCCGAGCCCCTCGGCGACCGCGGCGGACTGGCCGTGCGGCAGCGCGAGGAACACCACGTCGTGGCCGGCCAGCGCCTCGGGCGTGGTCGGCGCCAGCTCCCGGTCGGCCAGCGGGCCGAGGTGCGGCTGGAGGGCGCCCAGGCGCTGCCCCGCGTTGGAGTGCCCGGTCACCGCCCCGATCTCGACCTCCGGATGCCCCAGGAGCAGGCGCAGGAGCTCACCTCCCGCGTATCCGCTCGCACCGGCGACTGCTGCTCGTACCGTCATGCCCCTGGACCCTCCTTATCGATGGCATGACTATACGGATGAATGCAGTTTTATGCAATGCTCGGAGCGTGGCCGCGGCGACTCGGTCACAACGGGGCACCCGGGGTGACGCGCGTCACGCCAGGAGGCGTCACAGTTGCGGGCCCTACGGGGTCCTCCTGGGGAACGGCAGGGCGATCCCGGCGGCCTCGACACGGCCGCCGCTCCGCGCCCGCCGGCCACGAGAAGGGACGGGCCATGGAAACCTTGACCGTGCAACGGGTCGTCGCGGCGCCGATCGCCGACGTCTTCGACTGGTGCGCCACCACCACCAACTACACCCGCTCGCCGTTCGTCCTCAGGGCGCGGTTGGCCCGGCCGGGGCGGGACGCGCCCTACGGAACGGGCGCCGTCCGGGTGCACACCTGGGCGATCGGCTGGTTCCGCGAGCGGATCACCGCCTACCACCCGCCGTACGACTTCGACTACGCCGTCGAACGCAGCGTCCCGCCGGCGCGCCACGAACGCGGCCGGATGACCTTCACCGAGGTACCCGGCGGCACCCTCGTCGCCTGGACCACCGCCTTCCGGATCCCCCTCCCCCTCGTCGGCGCCGCCCTCACCCGGCGACTCGCCAAGCCGATCGTCGCCCACGTCTTCGGCGCGATCCTCGACGCCGCCGACACGGCGCTCACGGCCGCCCCGGCACCCCGCCCCTGAACGGACCTCCCGTGCGGTCGGGGCGGCCCGCTACGGGTGATCCGCCCGAGGCCGCCCCGGGCTCGCCGTGGAGGACGTCGCGGGCCTGCTCCGCGGCGCGGGCCATGGCGGCGCCGACGACGTCGACGAAGCGGGCGATGCCCTCGAAGCGGGCGGCGGCCGGGGTGCCGGGGCCGAGGACGTCGACGCCGCGTCGTGCGGCTGCGGCGAGCCGGGCGTTGGCACGGGCGTTGGCCCTCATCGCCTGGTACCAGACGTCGTCGTCGACGACGTAGCGCTCGCGGCGGCGGTCGTCGCGCTCCCGGCGGACCAGGCCCTGCCCTTCGAGGAACGCGATCGCCTTGGAGATGGACGCCGGGCTGACCTGGAGGTGCCGGGCCAGTTCGGACGCGGCCAGGCTGCCGGCGTCGGTGGTGTAGAGGCAGACCAGCACCCGGGACACCATCCTGGGCAGGCCCGCCCGCACGAGGACGGCGGTGAACGCCTCCTCGTAGGCGCGCACCGCCTCGCCGTCCCGCCCGGGGACCCGCGCGGGCGTCCCGGGGGCGCGCGGCGCGGGCTGCCGGCGCCGGTGGGCGCGGTGTTCGGTGGCGCGGTGGGCCAGGTCGGCGCGGTAGTCGGTGGGGCCGCCGTTGCGCATCACCTCGCGCGTGACGGTCGAGGTCGGGCGCCCCAGGCGCCTGGCGATCTCGGCGTAGGCGAGGTCGTCGGCCAACCCCCGCGCGATCTGCCGGCGTTCCTGCTGGGTGAGTCTGCCTCCCGGCATGGCGGCCCCCTTCGCGGTCTGCGGCGTCTCGGGCGGAGCGTTCGCCCACAGCCCATTGCAACGACCTGGAGGTGTCTGCCGCACGAACCTCGAAGGCTGCCGCAACGTTTCTGCGGATTCTATCTGCGATGACCGCGATCCCCCAGGGAGATTTCGTTGCCCTTCCCATGAAGGCAACGTAGCGTTTCTGCCGTACGAAACGGCGGGCCACTCCTGCCCGAGGGCATGTCGGGCCGTCGCCCGTGCGGCGCGCCGCCGCCAACGGGGCTACCGGTAACCTCGCTGCCCATCAAGGGAGTTGGCGCGTTAGTCGGCAGACGGGGGCGCGGCGGCGGGCCTAACGTGGCGGGCCATGGACATCCTGATCGTCGGCGGCAGCGGCTTCCTGGGGCGCGAGTTGGCACGGCAGGCGGCGGCGGCCGGGCACACCGTGACGGCGACCTTCGCCACCCGCGCCGGTGGCGTCCCCGGGATCCGCTGGCTGCCCCTGGACCTGCGGCGCGGCGAGGAGTTCGCGCCGTTGCTCGGGGCGGCCCGGCCGGACGTCGTGGTCAACGCCGCCTACCGCAAGGCCGACTGGGCCACCACCGCCGACGGCGCGGTCCGCCTCGCGCTGGCCGCCGGCCAGTACGGGGGCCGGCTGGTGCACGTCTCCAGTGACGCCGTCTTCTCCGGCGCCGACGTCCACTACGACGAATCCGCCGCGCCGGATCCGGTCACCCCGTACGGGGCCGCGAAGGCGGCGGCCGAGACGGCGATCCGGCTTCTCGCCCCGACCGCCGCCGTCGCCCGCACCTCGCTGATCATCGGCGACGGCGACTCGGTGCACGAGAGGTTCATCCGCGACCTGGCCACCGGGCGGCGGGAGGGCGTGCTGTTCACGGACGACGTCCGGTGCCCGGTGCACGTCGCCGACCTCGCCCGGGCCCTCCTCGAACTGGCCGGCTCCGCCCGCGCGGGCGTGTGCCACCTCGCGGGCGCGGACGCCGTGAGCCGCCACGAGCTCGGCGTCCTGGTCGCCGGCCGCGACGCCCTGGACGCCGCCAGGCTGACGCCGGGGCGCCGCGCGGGCACCGGCGCCCCGGGGGCGTTGGACGTCCGCCTGGACAGCACGCGGACGCAGGCCACCCTGCGCACCACGCTGCGCGGCGCCCGCGACTTCCTGCGCCGCGCACCCTGACCCGGCACGCCCCGGGCGGCGCCGGGCGGCGCCGGGCGGCGCCGGGCGAACCACTGACGCCCGGTCAGCCGCCGTGCGCGGTGAGGGTGTAGCCCTCCGGGCCCTCGAAGGAGAACATCGGCCCGAACGGGCTGCTGGCCATCGGGGTGAGGATCGTGACGCCGGCGGCGACGAGTTGGTCGTGGAGCCGGTGGGCGTCGGGGGTCCGGAACCAGAGCACCACGCCGAGGCCGGGGCGTGCGGCGTCGGCGAGGTCGACGCCCGGCAGGAGCGCGCGGACGGCGAACGGGGTCGGCCGGGTGTCGAAGACGACCGCGTGCGGCGGCGAGACCGCGGCCCTGCGCAGGCCCAGGTGCTGCTCGCAGAAGGCGGCGGCGGCGTCCACGTCACGGACCTGTAGGGCGACGAAATCGGGGCCGTCGATGGCAACAGACACGGGTACTTCCTCCCTTTGAATGTCAAAACTTTGACATGAGAGAGGTTAGGAAACCCCGGGCGGCATGTCAAAATACTGACATGAACGAGAGGACGCCCACCGGGCCGCCGCACCCCGCGGACGACGTCACCCACCACGTCGGGTACCTGATCAAACGGGCCCAGGCCGCCCTGCGCGCCGCCATGGACAAGGTCCTGCGCGCACACGGGCTCACCGTGCCCCAGTACTCCACCCTCGAACTCCTGGCCCTGCGCCCCGGCCTGTCCAACGCCGACCTCGCCCGCGCGACCTTCGTCACCCGGCAGTCCGGGAACGTCGTCCTGCGCGGCCTCCAGGACGCGGGCCTGATCACCCGCCCCGCCACCGCCGACCACGGCCGTGCCCGCCCCACCCACCTCACGGAGGAGGGCCACCGGCGCCTGGCCGCGGTCCAGGAGGCCGTCTACGCCGTCGAGCAGCGGATGGTCGACGCGATCCCGCCGCAGCGCCTGCCCGCACTCCTCACCGACCTCGAACGCCTGGCGGCGGCCCTGGAGGAATGACCCGGCACCCCGGTGCGGGGCGGCCCGGTCGGCCGCCCACGGCAGGTCAACTCCCGTACACCCGGGCGGTGTTGGGTTCCGGCGCCGGGCGGTGGTGCGCCGCCGGACCCGCGGCGAAGGCCCGGAGCAGGTTCTCCGTGGTGCGGGTGACGAAGGCTCCGGTGCGACGGTCCAGGCCGTGGTTGCGGCCGTTGTCCCGGGTGCCCGCCATGAGGGCCTCGACCCAGCGCATGGTGCCGGTCGCGAAGACCCCGGCGCCGCCCGGGACGGTGTAGTAGGCGGAGTCGGCGTGGCTGGCGCGGCCCCGGCAGACCAGCGGGGAGTGCGCGACGATCTGGAGGGCGGCGGGCGTGGGGGCCGCCGGCGTCACCCGGTCGTACTCCACGCCGACCAGGTGCGGGAAGGCGTCGCCGGCCCGGACACCGGTGCCCTCGAAGAGCCAGTGGTCGGCGCCGTGCACGACGTAGGGCGCGTCCGTGGGATAGCCCTCGTAGAAGACGCCGGTCAGGGACGACTCCGGGTCGGCGGCGGGCGGCGCGCGGAAGTCGTGGGTGGGCGGGTCGCGGCGGACGGCGAACCCGGGATCGTCCCGGTAGGCGGTCTTGTAGCAGGTCACGGTGCGCAACGGACCGGCCGGACCGGCGTCCAGGCGGACCCGCCGGAAGCACGCGTTGGCGCCGAGGAAGGCGAGGTTGGTCCCGCCGTCGCGGGCCCGGGTGACGTGGTCGCGCTGCTGCGGCGTCCAGTACTCGTCGTGGCCGAGGGAGAGCACGGCGGTGGCGCCGCGCAGCGCGCCCGGGTCGGCGTGGACGTCCACCGAGGTGGTGTAGGCCAGCGGCAGGCCCAGGCGCTCGGCCAGCACCACCAGGGCCCGCTCGTAGACCAGGAACTTCTCGGCGCCGGTCGCGCCGTAGGGGCGGTCGAAGCTGACCGCGAGGGAGCGGGTGGCGTAGGCGCCGTCCCGGCCCTCGTAGAGGCTGTGGCCGCCCCAGGTGTTGTACGCCTGCCAGGTCGTCACCGCGTGCATCAGGACGGTGCGCCCCGCGGCGCCGGTCGAGCGGACGACCAGCGGGACGTAGCGCTGGTGGCCGTGGTCGGCGTCGAGGCGCAGCAGGTAGGCGCCGGGCGGCCAGCCGGTGGTGCGGACGGTGGCGGTGCGCGGCCAACCGGCCTCCACGGTCCGGGTGTCGGCGACCAGTCGCGGGGCGGGGCCGCGCCGGCCGGCGAGCCGGTCCGAACGCCACACCAGCCGGGCCTGGGCGCCGCCGTACCAGCCGACCCGGTACGCGCGGACGCGGAAGCCGGGTGCGGTGGTGGAGACGTGCAGGCCGAACTCCTCACCGGGCGCCACGCTCACCCGGTCCGCATAGCCCTCGATCGCGTCCGGGGGGCCGGTGGCGGTCAGCCGCCAGTCCGGATTGCCGGGGTGCGTGCGCTCGGCGGCGAGCGGGTCGGCGGGCCGGTGGCCACCGGGGGCGCCACCCGGGGAGTCGCAGCCGGCCAGGCCGGTGGCGAGGGCCGCGAGCCCGGTGGCGGCGCCGAGGAAGTGCCGGCGGTCCAGGCCGGTGGCCGACCGGTCCGGCGGGGGCCGCTGCCCCGCGTCGTGCGCCGCGCCGTCCGCCATCGGCCCGCTCCCGTCGTCGCGTTCCCGGTCGTCCCGGTGGCCGCGGGCGCGGGCGCACCCTCGGGTGGCCGGACGCCGCGGGGCGCCACCGCGGGGCGGCGGCCGGTCGGTGTGCCGCCCCAGGACGATCCTGCGCCCGGCGGCGCGGCGCGACGACCGCAGCGGGCCCGAACGCGGGTACCGGCCCCGGACGCGGGTACCGGCCCCGGACGCGGAAGTCCGGCCGTCCCCGGGGGCGGCCGGGCTCGGCCCGCCGCTCGGCCCGCCGCTCGGCGGGCGGCTCACGCGGGCTGCGGCATCTCGTTCTTGAGGGACTTGCGGAGTTGTTCGCGCAGTTCGGGGCTGTCCGTGTGGCCGTGCACGGAGATCGCGTGCGCGGTGGCGGCGCGGAGCACCTCGTCCTCCTCGCCGATGAGGACGAGGCTGCACCTCGTCTCGCTCGGGTGGTCCCGGCAGTCGATCATCTTGCGCATCGCCCACCACCTCCTCCTCTTCAGTGTCGGCCGCCCCCGCCCGCCCGGCGCCGCGCGTACGGGGAACCACGTATGGCGCACCGACCGGGCGGGCTGGTGGAGTGGAGACACGCGGCAGTGTGGCGAGGAGGTGACGGCCATGGCGGTGTCCGCCCCGGCCGCACCGGGCGCCGCCGGGAACGGCGGAACCACCCGGGAGGACCGGGTGGACGCGTTCCTGGAACGGGTCATCGCCGACGGCGGGGCCGCGGTCGCCGGCCTGTGCACCTCCCTCGGCGACCGGCTCGGGCTGTACCGGGCGATGGCCGGCGCCGGCCCGCTGACCGCCGCGCAGCTCGCCGCCCGCACCGGACTGGTCGAGCGGTACGTCCGGGAGTGGCTGGCGGCCCAGGTGGCCGGCGAGTACGTGACGTACGCGCCGGAGCGCGGCACCTACCTGCTGCCGGACGCGCACGCCGCGGTCCTCGCGGACCCCGCGCTCGCCAGCTACGCGGCCGGCTTCTTCACCGTGCTCCAGTCGGTGTACGCCACCGAGGACAGCCTGATGGAGGCGTTCCGCACCGGTGCGGGCATCGGTTGGGAGGAGCACGGGCCGGCGCTGTTCGAAGGCACCGCGAAGTTCTTCCGCCCCGGCTACACGGCGGCGCTGGTGCCGGAGTGGTTGGCCGCGCTGGACGGCGTGGTGGAGAAGCTGGAGCGCGGCGGCACGGTGGCGGACGTCGGGTGCGGCTACGGCTACTCGACGGCCCTGATGGCGCGGGCGTTCCCCAACTCTCGCTTCACCGGCTACGACTTCCACCGCCCGTCGGTCGAGGCGGCCCGCGGCGTCGCGGCCGAACAGGGCGTGGCCGACCGGGTGTCCTTCGAGGTGGCGGCCGCCGACGACTTCCCCGGCGCGGACTTCGACCTGATCACGTACTTCGACTGCCTGCACGACATCGGCGACCCGGGGGCCGCGCTGCGGCACGCCGCGCACGCCCTGGCCGAGGGCGGCACCTGCATGATCGTCGAGCCGAACGCCTCCGCGCGCGACGAGGAGAACGCCACCCCGGTGGGGCGGGTGCTGACCGCCGCCTCGGTGGCCGTGTGCCTGCCCTCCGCGCTGGCCCAGCACGGTCCGCAGGCACTGGGGAACCACGCGGGTGAAGGGGCCCTGCGGGACCTCGCCGACGCGGCCGGGTTGCACCACTGGCGGCTGGCGACGCAGAGCCCGGTCAACCGCGTCTATGCCGTCGGGCGCTAACCGCGCCCGACGCCCCCGGCCGGTCTTCCCCCGGCCGGCCGGGCGGCCCCGCTCCGGACGGCTCCCGCACGCCCCGGGAGCCGTCCGCACGGCCTTGACCGGGGTCGGGCGGCTCGGCACGCTGGACGTATGAGCGCGGCCGCGGAGGTCGGCCTGCGGCGCATCCTCTCCGTCGTGGACCTCCTGATCGACGCCGTGGACGAGGACACCCTGGTTCCGGCGCTGCTCCCGCTGCTGCTCGGCGCGCTGCCCGGCGACAGCGTCATCTGGTCGCCCCGGCCGGACCCGGCCCATCCGCTGCGCACCCTCCCGGACGACCTGCTGAGCCAGGACGTGCTGGACGCCTTCGACCGCGGGTGGCGGTGCGACTCCTTCGTCCGGCACACCCGGATCGGCAGCGGCACCCCCCTGCTGCGCTCGGCCCTGCAGAGCACCGGCGAGTTCCACGCGCTGCCCTTCTACGCCGACGTCTACCGGTCGTTCGGCGCCGAACGGCAGCTGGCGATGTCGTTCCCCGCGGGGTACGTCGCCGGCGTGCCGCGGCGGGTCGCGGTGGTGGTCAGCCGCGACCGGCACGGCAGCGAGTTCAGCGACGCCGACCTGGCCGCGGCCGGTCTGCTGCGCACCCGCCTCAGCCGGGTCCTGGGCCGCCTCGCCCCGCCCGCGCCGGCCCCGGCCAGGGAACTGGTCACCGACCGCGAATCGGCCGTGCTGGGACTGCTCGCCGACGGCCTGACGAACCAACAGATCGCACACCGGCTCGCGATCAGCCCGCGGACCGTCGACAAGCACCTGGAACACGCCTACGCCAAGCTGCGGGTGGCCGGCCGGGTCGCCGCGGCCAACGCCTGGCTGCGCCGGGAGGCCGGGCCCCCGGAACGCGGCCCCCACGCCCCGGCCTGAGCCGTCCGGCGGGGCGCATGGGCACGCGCGTCGGCGGCCAGGGGGCCGGCGTCCGGGCCGCCCCGGTGGCGGTCGGCGGCGCTGCGGGCTGCCCAGTCGCAGCCCGGCCCCCGGCGTCAGGGGCCGACCGGGCCCGGATCGAGCAGCCCCAGCGTCATCCACTGGTCCGGGGAGGTCAGCGGCCGGAAGCCGACCTTGGCGTAGACGCCGTGCGCGTCCTTGGTGGCGAGGGTGATCCGGGCCAGGCCGTGCGGGGCCAGGTGTGCGGCGACCGCCTCCACCAGGGCGGTGCCCAACCCCTTGCCGCGGTCGTCGCGGCAGACGTAGACGTCGCAGAGCCAGGCGAAGGTGACGTAGTCGGTGACGATCCGGGCGTAGGCCGCCTGGCGCCCCGAACCGGACTCGTACAGGCCGAAGTTGAGCGAGCCGGCGAGGGCGCGGTCGTGGTGTGCGCGGGTGCGGCCGAGCGCCCAGTAGGAGTCGGTGGCGAGCCAGTGGTGGACCAGGTCGGAGTCGAGCCGGTCCGGGTCGGTGGAGACCTCGTAGCCGTCGAGGGCGCGGGCAGTCATGCCGGGAGCCTGGCAGACGGGGCGGGCCCGAGTCGAACGGGTTGCCGGGCCGGCCCGGCCCGCCCGGATCAGGCCACCGGGACGCCCAGTTCGTCGCAGGCGACCCGGAGGCGGCGGGCCCCCTCGGCCAACTCGCCGGCGCCGGCGGCCGAGGCGAAGCTCAGTCGGAGGTGGGCGGCCGGCGGCTCGGCCGGGAAGTAGGGGCGGCCGGCCGCCACCGCGACGCCGGCCCGCAGCGCGGCGCCGGTCAGCGCCGCCTCGTCGGTGCCGGCCGGCAACCGCAGCCACAGGTGGTAGCCGCCGAGGGGCGTGCGCCGCTCGGGCCCCGCGGCGTCCAGCGCCGGCAGCTCGCGTTGCAGCGCGGTCCGCAGGGCCTGCCGGCGCACCGCCAACTCCCCCGCTATCAGCCGCAGGTGGCGGGTCCAGGCGGGCGACCCGACGAGTTCGAGCGCGGCTTCCTGGAGGGGTCCGGGGACGAAGAAGCTGTCGACGACCTGGATGGCGTGCAGCCGGTCGAGCACCGGGCCGCGGGCCGCCAGGGCGCCCACCCGCAGGCTCGGCGAGGTGGCCTTGGTCAGCGAGCGGACGTGGACCACGGTGCCGTCGGGGTCGTCGGCGATCAGGGTCGGCGGCAGCGGGGGCGCGTCGGCGTGGCCCAGCAGCCGGGCGAAGTCGTCCTCGACCACGAAGGCACCGGCGGCACGGGCCACCCGCAGCACCTCCCGGCGGCGCTCGGCGGCCAGCACCGTGCCGGAGGGGTTCTGGAACAGCGGCTGGCAGACGAACAGCCGGGCGCCGCTGGCCCGGAAGGCGTCGGCGAGCAGGTCGGTGCGGACCCCGTCGGCGTCCACCGGGACCGGGACCGGGCGCAGCCCGGAGGCGCGGGCGACGGCCAGCATCCCGGGATAGGTCGGCGACTCGACGAGGACCGGGGCGCCGGGCGCGGCGAGGGCGCGCACGGCGGCGGTCAGGGCGCTCTGGCCGCCCGCGGTGATCAGGACGTCGCTGGCGGCGAGCGAACCGCCGGGGCCGCCGATCTCCCGGGCGAACCAGGCCCGCAGCTCCGACACGCCGCCCACCGGCGGGCGGCTCCAGGCGCCCGGCCGCCGGCCGGCCCGGGCCAGCGCGGCGGCCAGGGCGCGCTCGGGCTGGAGGGTGGGGTGCAGATAGCCGCCGTTGAGCTCGATGACACCGGGTGCCGGGGTGGCGAGGGTGGCCAGCACGCCGGTGGCGTCGACGCTGCGCGGCACCTGGTCGCCGGCCGGTTCGGCGCTCAGTGCGATCTCCTGCCAGGAGGTGTCCGCCGGACGCGGTGCCGCAGGGCGCGGCTCGGCGCGGAACGCCCCGGCGCCGGGGCGGGTGACGACCAGTCCTTCGGCGACCAGTTCGGCCAGCGCCCGGGAGACCGTCACCGGGCTGACCCGGTGCCGTTCGATCAGGGCGCGGCTTGACGGCAACTTCTCACCTGACGAGTAGCGCTTCAGCTCTTCTCGCAGGGTCGCGGCCAATTCGGCCCCACTGCTACGCTCGTGCATGAGAGCAAACGATAGCGCTATCGCCGCCGCGCCGATAGCGGTCACCACCCCGGCCCCCGCCCCCGCCGCGCCCCGCCCGGCGCGACCGGTCGGCGCGTCCGGCTCCGGCGCCCTGCTCGCCGCGCTCGGCGTCGCCGCCTTCTCCCTGACCTTCCCCGCGACGGCCTGGGCCTTGGAGGGCATGGGCCCCTGGACGGTGGTGATGCTGCGCAGCGTGCTGGCCGCCGCACTGGCCGGCGCCTGCCTGGCGGCCTGCCGGGTCCGGGTGCCCGAGCGCCGCCACTGGGCCGGGATCGCGGTGGTGGCGGGCGGCGTCGTCCTGGGCTTCCCGCTGCTGACCACCCTCGCGCTCCAGACCTCCACCACCTCGCACGCCGCCGTGGTCATCGGACTGTTGCCGCTGGCCACCGCGGCGTTCTCCGCCGTGCGCACCGGAGCCCGGCCCTCGCGCACCTTCTGGGGCGCCGCACTGGTCGGCGCGGCGGCCGTCCTCGCCTTCGCGGTGCAGCAGAGTGGCGGCGCCCTGGACACCGGTGACCTGTTCCTGTTCGCGGCGCTGCTGGTGTGCGCGGCCGGCTACGCCGAGGGCGGCCGACTGGCCCGCCATCTGCCGGGGTGGCAGGTGATCGGCTGGGCGCTGGTGCTGGCACTGCCGGTGACGGTGCCGGGCGCCGCCTGGGCGCTGGCGACCGAGCCGCTGCACCTGACCGGCCACGCGGTGGCCGGCGTGCTGTGGCTGGCGGTCGGCTCCACCTTCCTCGGGATGGTGGTCTGGTACCGCGGGATGGCCGCCATCGGCGTCTCCAGGGCCAGCCAACTCCAGCTCGCCCAGCCGCTGTTGACCCTGGTCTGGTCGGTGGTGCTGCTCGGCGAGCGCCTGCCGCCGGCCGCGCCCGTGTCGGCGCTGGCGGTCCTGGCGTGCATCGTGGTCACCCAGCGGGCCCGGGCGTGACGGCCGCGGGCCCGGACGGCGGTCCGGGCCCGCGGCGGTCCGGCTCCCCGGGTGCGCCCCGGGCCCGCGGACATAAACTGGCGGCGATGGCAGTAGTGCCGTCCGGGCCGTTCCCGGGCCCGCAATCCGTTGGCCGTCCCACCGCCCGGCCGTCGCGCGCGTCGGCCGCCCCGGTAGGCGGCCGCCCGAGGCGGGAGGAGCCCAGATGCACGCGAGCAAGGGCGACCGGCTGCTGGTGCACGGCAGAACCGTCGGTCACAGCGACCACATGGTCGAGATCGTGGAGGTGCTGGGGACCAACGGCGAACCGCCCTACCGCATCCGCGCCGAGGACGGCCACGAGACGATCATGTGGCCCGGCCCGGACTGCGTCGTCCAGCACCCCAGGTCCAAGGAACCCCACACCATCCGCTGACGACCCCACGGCGGTGGCGGAGCGCCCGTGTGGCGGCCCGCCACCGCCGCGGAGCGCGCGGCGGGACCGTCACGGCCGGGCCGCGGCACCCCCGTAGTGGTCCTCCACGACCCGGGCCAGCGCCCCCAGCGGGTCCCTGACCACGTCCTTGGTCGAGAAGTAGACGTGCCCGCCGACCTGCGGGTACCGCCGGGCGAAGGCGACGTGGCGGGAGAGTTCGGCCGGATCCCGCCAGGCTTCGGGCTGCGCGGTGCGGCCGGCCTTGTACAGCGCCTCGCCGATGTAGAGGTCCACCCGGGTGCCCGCCACGGTCCGGGCCCACCACGGCACCAGCTCCGCGTAGTCGGCGGCGGCGAACCCCAGCGGCCAGTACACCTGCGGCACGATGTAGTCGAGCCAGCCCTCCCGCACCCAGCGCCGGGTGTCGGCGTAGAGGTCGTCGTAGGTCTGCACCCCGGCCTGGGTCCGCGAGCCGTGCGGATCGGTGGCGGCGTTGCGCCAGACCGCGAACGGGCTGACGCCGAACCGCACCCGGCGGCCGGTGCGCGCGATCCCCTCCCGCATCTCCCGGATCAGCAGGTTGATGTTGTCCCGCCGCCAGTCGCCCCGGTTGGCGAAATCCGCGCCGTACGCCTCGTAGGCCGCGTCGTCGTGGAACGCCTGGCCGGCGACGGGGTACGGGTAGAAGTAGTCGTCGAAGTGCACCCCGTCGACGGGGTAGCGGCGCACCGCGTCGAGCATCGCGTCCCGGACGAAGCGGCGGACCTCGGGCAGCCCGGGGTTGTAGTAGAGCTTGCCGCCGTAGGGCAGGACCCAGCCCGGGTGGCGGCGGGCCGGGTGCTCGGGCGACAGCCGGCCCGGGTCGGTGTGGTTGGCGACCCGGTACGGGTTGAACCACGCGTGCAGCTCCAGGCCGCGCCGGTGGGCCTCGCGCACCGCGAACTCCAGCGGGTCCCAGCCCGGATCGCGGCCCTGGACGCCGGTCAGGCACTCCGCCCAGGGCTCGTACGGCGACGGCCACAGCGCGTCGGCCGTCGGCCGCACCTGGAAGAACACCGCGTTCAACCGCCGCTCGACCGCCGTGTCGAAGAGCGCGGCCAGTTCCCGCTGCTGGGCGGCGTGGTCCGGGCCGGGCCGGGACGGCCAGTCCAGGTGGGCCACCGTCGCCAGCCACATCCCGCGCAGCTCGCGCCCGGCCGGGGTGCCGGCGCCCGCCCGGGCACCCGCGCCCAGCAGCAACGAGCCGGCACCCAGTGCCGCCGCGCCGAACCCGCGGCGTGTGATACCTCGCATGAAAAGCCCCCATCTTGTCCGTTATGTCCCGTGTGGCAGCCTCAGAATGCCCGCCCCGACGCCGTCCTCCCAGCACCTCGCGGAGTAACGTCGGGGGCGAGGCGGGCGTCGGACCCTTACGGCGTACCGCCGGTCCTGAAGATCAGCGAAAGGCACGAGGTGACGGACTCATTCGCCGACATTGCACGCGTCGGAGTGGTCGGCTGCGGCCAGATGGGCGCTGGCATCGCCGAGGTGTGCGCCCGCGCCGGGCTGGACGTCAAGGTCGCGGAGACCACCGGCGAGGCATTGGAGCTGGGGCGCACCCGCCTGACCAACTCGCTCGGCAAGGCCGCCGAACGCGGCAAGATGACCGTGGCCGAGCGGGATGCGACCCTCGGTCGGCTCAGCTTCACCACCGACCTCGGCGAGTTCGCCGACCGTGACCTCGTCATCGAGGCCGTGGTGGAGAACGAACAGGTCAAGACCGAGATCTTCCAGGTGCTCGACCAGGTGGTGGTGCGCCCGGACGCGATCCTGGCCTCCAACACCTCGTCCATCCCCCTGGTGAAGCTGGCGGTCGCGACCTCCCGGCCCGACCACGTCATCGGCATCCACTTCTTCAACCCGGCACCGGTGCAGAAGCTCGTCGAGCTGATCCCGGCCCTCACCACCGGCGAGGAGACCCTCAAGCGCGCCGAGGCCCTTGTCCAGAACGTCCTCGGCAAGCACGCCATCCGCGCCCAGGACCGCTCGGGCTTCGTGGTCAACGCCCTGCTCATCCCGTACCTGCTCTCCGCGATCCGGATGTTCGAGTCCGGCATGGCCAGCCGCGAGGACATCGACAACGGCATGGAACTGGGCTGCGCCCACCCGATGGGCCCGCTCAAGCTCTCCGACCTGATCGGCCTGGACACCGTCGCCTCGGTCGCCGCCTCCATGTACGAGGAGTACAAGGAGCCGCTGTACGCCGCTCCCCCGCTGCTCCAACGGATGGTGGACGCGGGGCGGCTCGGCCGCAAGAGCGGGTCGGGGTTCTACTCGTACTGAGACGTTTGACGTCACCGTCAAGTGGCGCTGTTCCAGGGGAAGTTCACCCGGAACAGCGCCAGTGGCGGTGCGGCGGGCGAGTGGCTCCGCCGCCCCTTCCATCGGCGGAGTGACGGTCGGCCTTGCCCCCTGAAAAATGATGCGGGCCGGTGACGGGGCAGCGCTGACGGACCGCTCCGCTGGCTGGCCACCTTCGCCAACAACGCGTCCTGACCGGCGCAGACGCTCCAGGACCTGTCGGCTTCTCCCGCGCTGCAAGCTTTCTGCAACCACCCGGCAAGCCTTTCGCACACCCACCCGGGCACCTCCTCCATACCCCCGCGGATCGGCAGGGGCAACGGGAGGCGGCCGTCACGACGACGGCGGCGGACAGCAGACATTGGGGGATGTCATGTCGGCAATCACCACGTCCTACGGGCTGGGACGGGAGAGCCGGAAACCGGAGTACGAACGCGAGTGGCTGACGCTGGTCGGCCGCAAACGCGTCCTGGTCATCGTGCACACCGTGCCCTACGGGAAGCGGCTCCAGGAGGTGTTCTCGCTGCTGGAGTCGGACTTCCGCGTGCAGGTGATGTTCACCGCGCCACCGCATGAGTTCGGCGACGGGGTGGCGCAGTTGCTGCGCCGGCTGGGCACTGTGCAGCTCGCCTGGCAGGAGGCGGTGCGGATGGAGTTCGATCTCGTACTGGCCGCCGGTCCGCGCGGCGTGGAGGAGATCCGGGGCCCGCTGATCACGCTGCCTCATGGCGCCAACTACCTCAAGCGGGTGGGTCCTTCGGGCAAGCAGTGGGTGGCGGGACTGTCCCGGCGAGACATCGTCCCGGACGGCAGGGCGCTGCCCGCCGCCGTCGTACTGCCCCACGAGGACGATGCGGGCGAACTGGCACGCCACTGCCCAGCGGCCCTTCCCGTGGCGGTCGTGGCCGGCGACCCGGCGCACGACCGGATGGCGATCAGCCTGCCGGAGCGCGACGCCTACCGCAGGGCGCTCGGCATCGGCGCCCGGGAGCGGCTGATCGGCGTGGTCTCCACCTGGGGTCCGCATTCGTCCTTCGGCTCGTTCGAGACGCTGCTGCCCCGGCTCCTGACCGAGCTGGACCACGACTCGGTACGGGTGGCCATCCTCGTCCACCCCAATGTGTGGTCCGGGCACGGTGCCTGGCAGGTACGCGCCTGGCTGGCGCAGTGCCGGACGCGGGGCATCGCGGTGGTGCCGCCCGAGGCGGACTGGCGTGCGGTCCTGATCGCGGCCGACGGCATCATCGGGGACCACGGCTCGGTCACTCTCTACGGCACGGTCACCCACGCACCGATCCTGCTGGCGGCGTCACCGGAACGGGAGATCAACCCCGCCTCGCCGGCCGCCGCGCTCGCCCTGACCGCACCAACGCTGTCGCCCGGCCATGGGCTGCTGGAGCAGCTGGACTACGCCGCGGCCGAATACCGACGGCAGGACTACGCCGCCATTGCTGCGCGCATCACCTCCGAACCCGGCCGGTTCAGCCGGAACATGCGGCGACTGCTGTACCGCGTCCTGGGCCTCGGCCAGCCCGCGTTTCCCGCCCTCACCCGGCGCCTGCCGCTTCCGTCGCCGCTGCGGACCTGGGTGGCGCGGGACGACGGGGACACCTGGCACGCGGGAGAGTCGGAGGTGCCGGCATGACGGCGGTCACGTCCGATGCGCCCCGATGGCTGCGGCGCGGCGGCCGGCTGGTGAGCGTCGAGCCGGCCGTGGCAGCGGGCGACCGGTGGGCCCTGCCCGGCACCGGGGCGCCGACGCTACGGATGGTCCTCGGCACGCCGGGGGGCGCGTATGTGGTGGAGGCCGTGCGGGACGGCGGGTGGGTCGTCCATGCGCAGGGCGAGGGGGCAGCCGAGCTCGCCGATGAACGCGTCGACGCGGGCCGACTGCACGGCCTGCACGACCACTTCGCGGTCGATATCGACCTCTGCGCCGAGGAACGCTGGCTCGGGTGCGCCGACCTGCTGCACGGCAGTGTCCCCCGGCCACGTGACCACGCCCTGCACTGGGTGGCCGACGTTCTCGCCGACCGGGTCGGCTGCCGGCTCGCCACGCTGCCCCTGGATGACGGGGGCTGGGCGGTGGCGGAACGCCGGGGCAGCCGAGGTCAGGTGCGACCGTCCCTGGTGTCCGCACCGTCCTGGTGCGGAAGTCCGCCCACGGCCGCGGACCGAGCGTTGCTCGCCTCTTGCCTGTACGGCTGGGCGGCGGCGGGGCAACCATGGGGCAGGCTGGCGTCGATGGTCGTCCTGACGCGCGCCACGTCCGCGGTCTGAGGGTCCGCCACATACCGGGCACCATCGAGTCGATCAGGCGCCGGGCAACGGGAAGACCGCCGCCGCCCGCCGCGTTGTGGACCCGCAGGGGGTGCTCGTACCCCCTACGGGTTCCGTTCGAGCGTCCCTGGGAAGGGTCCGCCCCCAGCGACTTCACCCGCCCAGTTCGCCCAGTTCGCCCAGCCGCCCGGCCAGCCGCGCCGCCTCATCAGGACTGTGCGGCAGATGAGCCGCCCGGGAACGCTCGTAGAACTCCCGGGCGGTATCCCGCTCACCATGGTGCTGGGCGCTCCGGCCGAGCAGTTCCAAGGCCCTGGCCCGCCAGTGAGTCGCTCCCGACGCCTCGAATACGGCCAGCGCCTCACGGAGTTCGCCGATGCCGCGCGCGTAGCCGTCGGCCCCGGGGTCTGCGGCGCCCTTCCCCGGGCTTGCGGCCAGTGTGTGCGCGTAGCCGAGGAAGGCCAGCGCCCGCGCCGCGTCGTACGGGTCCCGTACCTCGGTCAGCACGGTGTGCGCCTGGGAGAAGCAGTCGACGGCGCGGTCGATGTCGTCACCCGCCAAGGCGATCTCGCCGACGATGATGCGGGACAGCGCGGCACCGCGCCGATAGCCGCAGCCCTCCCACGCCGTGATGGCCTGGGAGAGGTACGAGACGGCCTGCCCGGTGCGGCCCGCCTCGCGATGGCAGGTGCCCAGACCGTGCAGCGCCTGTCCTTCGTCGCGCACATCGCCGGCCTCGCGCGCGGCGGTCAGGGACCGGCGGTACCAGTCGATGGCGTCGTCGATGCGATGCGCGCTGGTGAAGCCGATGGCGCCGGAGTTGAGCATCTGGCGCTCCGCTGCCCGGTCACCGGCGCGTTCCGCGGCGGCGAGCCCCAGTTCGTGGGCCTCGATCCACAGGCCGTAGTGCCTCAACCGCAGAAACAGCGGCCACATCGCGTCGACGATCTGCCAGCCCGTGTCGTACCAGCCCTGCCCGGTGGCGGTGCGGACGGCTTCCAGCAGGTCCAGCCGGTGCACGGCCAACCACTCCAGCGCCCCGGTCTCGTCGTCGAACGGGAGCGGGAGACCGTCGGGGCGGAAGGCGAAGTCCCGCCGCAGGGTGAGCTGAATGGGCGTCAGCAGCCGTTGCGCCTCGGTGGCGGTCGCCAGGTACCAGTCGCACGCCCGGCGCAGGGTCTCGCTGCGGCCGTCGTCCGTCTCGTCCAGGAGACCGCGCTCACGCGCATGGAGCCGCACCAGATCATGGAAGCGATAGGCGTCGGGCCCGGACTCCTCGATCAGATTGGCTTCGAGCAGCGCGTCGATCAACCGCTCGGCCACCCGCATGGGCACCCCGCAGACCGCCGCCGCGCTGCGTACTTCGAATGCCCGCACCGGCAGCAGGCCCCAGCGCCGGTACAGCCGCGCGGCGTCCTCCGACAGGACCGCGTACGAGCCGTCCAGTCCGCTGCGTACCGCCTTCTCCCCTTCCACTGTCAGCTCCTCCAGGCGATCGCGGTCCTCGGCGAGCGCGTCCACCAGGGCGCGCAGCGGCTGCTTGGGCCGCGCTGCGAGACGCGCGGAGGCCAGGCATACGGCCAGCGGGAGGCCGGCGCACAGCAGAACCACCTCGCGAGCCGCCGCGGCCTCGTTCTGCACCCGTTCCCGACCCACTCCACGCGACAGGAGTTCCTCGGCCGCCGCCGGGTCCAAGACTCCCAGGTGGTACACCCGAGCGCCGTCCACGCCCAGTCCGGTCAGCCGGTTTCTGCTGGTCACGACGGTGAGGCCGGATCTTCCGCCGGGCAGGAGGGGCCGGACCTGGGCCGCGGACAGAACGTTGTCGATCACTATGCCGATCCGGAGGTTCGCCGTGACCGAGCGCCAGAGCGCGGCTTGTTCGGCCAGCCCGGCCGGGACCGGGCCCACTCCGAGGGCCCGTAAGAACTGGCCGAGGATCTCACCGGGCTCGGCGGGCCCCTCGGGGGAGTGCCCGCGCAGGTCGGCGTAAAGATGGCCGTCCGGATACGCCTCGTCGGTGTCGCGCAGCCACCGTGTCACCAACGCGGTCTTCCCGACGCCGGCAGGACCGCTGACCACTATCAGCGGCGCCGAGTGTCCGCCGTGCCGGGAGCGCAGGTCGTCCAGGGCCGCCAGGTCGTCGGAGCGGCCCATGAAGTGGGCCGTGAGGGGCGGGAGTTGGCGTGGCACCGGGAGGGTCGACTGTGGCCCGGCGCCATGAAGGTGGATGCCGCCGGTCACCTCTCCCGCCTGGATGACGGGGCCGTTGAGCCGCGCCTCCCCGCCGACCACGTTCCCGTCCCGCCCCATCCGCCCCCCTGTTCCACCGACCCCCACCATCGATCACATCTGCATCAAAAAGTGGATCGCCTCGCTCGCAGATCGATCACGAATGGATGGCCGGTCGCACATTGACCGGAGGGTAACTACCCATCAGGTGCGGGACGGAGACCCTGACATAGGAATTCGGCCATTGCGCCAGGCCCTCTGGCCCGCTCCACGGCGGACGACGGGGACGCCCGAGCCGCCGTCGACCTCCTGCACCAGGCCGACGCGATCTGCCGCTCCGCGGACGGAGGTACGGGGGCCGTCCGCCCGCCGCTCGGGGGATGGTTCGGCGGGCGGATCCGGCCGGCGGGCGCCCGACCGCCGGCTTCGGCCCCCGTGCCTAAGAGTGAACCTCCTTCCGGCCGTTGATGACAGTGTGTGAATGCGCCATCTCCGTGCGCCCGCTTCGCACCCCGTGCGAAATGCTCACCGTGCGTCACTTCGCACGGGGTGTGAACCGCTGACCCGCATCCGCCCTCCGCACACGCTCCCGCCTTCCTCCGCAGCACAGTTGACTGGTGCCGGTAATCCCCCGACCGCCACCAGGAGAAGGAAAGAGGAGCGGAACGTGACCGCCCACCGGGACACCGATCCGATCACCGCCGACTTAGCGGAGCTCAGACGCCTACTCGACGTGCGCACCGCGACCGTCGACGGTCAGCTCAGGTTGCAGGCCGAGCGCTGCGAGCAGAACACGCGTGACGCGGACGAACTGCAAGCCCGCGTCACGCGGTTGGAGAGCCGCCGCTGGCCACTGCCCTCGCTCGTCGCACTCACCGGGCTCGCCGCGCTGGCGGCCACCGTGTGGCAGCTCTCCGGACGCTGACTCCGAGCGGCCTCAGCCGAGTCGGATGTGGTGCAGCATCAGCAGCGCCGCGGCCATGTTGGCGGCCGGCACCTCCCCCCTGAGCACCATGTCGGGCACCAGCTTGAGGTCGACCCACTCGCGCCGGTCCGACTCGAAGTCGTCCTCCGGGGCGCCGAGGTACTCGGCACGGTCGGACCAGTAGATGTGGTGCCGCGCGTCGGTGAGGCCGTTGGACGGCTCCACCGTGAGGAGGTGGTGGAGCGGCCCGGGGCGCCACCCGGTCTCCTCCTCCATCTCGCGCGCGGCCGCGGCGGCCGGATCCTCCCCGTCCTCCACGACGCCGGCGGCCAGCTCCCAGCCCCAGCTGTCGGTGATGAACCGGTGCCGCCACAGCAGCAGCACCTCATTGGCCTCGTTGACCGTGGTGGCCACCGCGACCGGCCGCATCCGGATCAGGAAGTGATCCAGGTGACGGCCGTCGGGCAGCGCCACGTCGGCCAGGTTGACCCGGAACCAGGGATTCGCGTAGACGGGCTTTTCGCTGAGGTTGTTCCAACGCACGTAACTGCCACCTTCCGCTGTTGGGCCGGCAAGGTGACACGAGCCCGGTCACAGCGGAACGCGCAGCACCTCGTCGATGAGATCGGCAGCCTCGTCCGTCGCGGAGCTCCCGGTCTCCGCCAGATGCTCGCGCACTGCTCGCAGCCGATCCCGCAGGCGCTGCGACTCCATGCCCCGAGCCTGCTCCGTCATCTCCGCGGCGTTGGCCACGGCCCGGTCCGCGTCCCCTTGGCGCAGCTCGATGTGGGTGAGCATGGCCAGCCGGTGCACCCGGCCGCGGTCGTGTGCGGGGGTGTCCACGGCGGCGTCCGCCTGCTCCCGGGCGGCCCGCAGGTCCCCGAGGCTGAGCAGCGCCTCCGCCACTTGTACGTTCACCAGGCCCGGTTGCACGTAGCCCGTCTCGGCGGGCTCCATCCCGGGGCGGATCCGCTCCGCCGCCGCCTCGGCCCGCCGGATGCAGTCCAGTGCGCCGGCGCCGTCGCCCAGCCGCGCGTACGCCTTGGCCTGCATGGCGTGCAGGTCGGCCGAGAGCGCCGGGGTGAGCTGTCCGCCCGCGGTGCGCAGGGCCGCCTCCGCGAAGGCGACGGCCTGGCGGTGTTCCCGTACGAAGAGGGACTGGTTGACCAACAGCGCGATGATGTACGCGCCGAGCCCGCGGTCCCCGCTGGCCTTCGCCAGCCGCAGCGCCTGATGGAAGTAGCGCTGGGCCAGCCCGAGAGCGTCCGAGTCGTACGCGCAGATGCCCGCGACGGCCACCAGTCCACCGGTCGCCCGGTGCAGCTGACGCCCCGTCGCATCGCTGTAGCTGCCCCGCAGCAGCGGCGCCGCCTCGGTGTTGAGGAATCCGACGATGCGTGCTCTGGTAGCGATACCACCCGCCTTCCGGTACATCTGCTCGTAGTGGGCCCGCGCGGCCCGGAGCATCTCGATGTCGGCCATCCCGACCCGGGCCACCCCGTCGCGCGAGACGTCGAAGTCCTCCGGCGGGTTCTCCCACTCCCACACGGGGATGATCGCCGACGTCCCGGTGAGCGCGGGCGCCGCGACCACGTGCGGCCGCTGCTGCTCGTCGGACCGCCACAGCGCGGTGGCCCGCTCGACGAACCCCGACAGCGGAGTGCCCGGGGCCTGGCGCGTGCCCGGCCCGCTGAACCCGATGTCGGCCAGCCCCACCGGCCGGTGCAGCCGCTCGCCGAGGATCTCGCAGATCAGGTCCGGGACCTGCCCGCGCGGCCGCTGCCCCTTGAGCCACCGCGCGACCGCGGTGTGCTCGTAGCGCAGCGCCAGCCCGCGCTGCCGCCCGAGGTGGTTGACCCGCGCCGCGAGCCCGGCGTGGGAGATGCCGGCCTCGTCCAGGATCGCGTCGAGCAGCGTGTTGGGCTCCATGCCTCGCCCCCAGGGACGTACGGACTCCGTAAGTCCAGCGTAATCAGGGGGAGTTCGCACCCCGTGTGAACCGGCCGCGGACGAACGGGGCCGGAACGGGGGCGATCGGGCGACACGCAGGTGACGGCTGCCCGCGGCACGCGTACGGGCCCCCGCCCACCAGCGTGGACGGGGGCCCGTACGGGGCACGGGGCCGGGGCGTCAGCCGCGCAGGACCGCGCCCACCCGCTCGACCGCGACGGCGACCGCCGCGTCCCGGGCGGTGGTGGCCTCCTCGGCGGTCAGCGTGCGGTCGTCCGCCCGGAACCGCAGCGCGTAGGCCAGCGACTTCTTGCCGGCACCCACCTGCTCACCGGTGAAGACGTCGAACAGCCGCACCGACTCCAGCAGTTCGCCGGCACCGTCGCGGAGGGCGGCCTCGACGTCCGCCGCCGCCACCGAGGAGTCGACGATCAGCGCGACGTCCTGCGTGGCGACCGGGAACGTGGAGATCCGCGGCGCCTTCAGCGCACCGGCCGCGGCCCGCTCCAGGCGGTCCAGGTCGATCTCCATCGCGCTGGTGCGCTCCGGCAGGCCCAGCGTCTTGACGACGCGCGGGTGCAGCTCACCGGCGTTGCCGACGAGCACCTCCTCGCCGTCGACCAGGGCGAGCAGCGCCGCGCACCGGCCCGGGTGCCACGGGGCGTGCTGGTCCTGACGGACGATCAGCTCGACGCCGGCCTCGCGGGCGACCCGCCGGCCCGCCTCGATGGTGTCGGCCCACCCGGCCGGGTAGCCGGAGCCCCACCAGCCGGCCTGCTCGCGGGCGCCGGCCAGGACCACGGCGGCCCGGCGCGGCTGCTGCGGCAGCGAGGCGTCCAGCGACGCGATCTCGTCGTCGGTCGGCCGGCGGTCCACCACCAGGCGGCGCGCCGGACGCTCCTGACCGGTCGCCCGGAACACCGGGCCGGTCTCGAAGAGGGCCACGTCGTGGTTGCCCCGCCCGTAGTTGCGGCGCAGCGCGCCCAGCAGCCCGGGGATCAGGGTGGTGCGCAGGTCCGGCTCCTCGTCGGACAGCGGGTTCACCAGGGTGACCGCGTCCCGCCGCGGGTCGTCCGGCTCGATGCCGAGCTGGTCCAGCACCGCCTGGCCGGTGAACGGGTAGTTCAGCGCCTCGACGTAGCCGGCGCCGGCCAGTGCCCGGCCGACCCGGCGGTGCAGGCGCTGACGCTCCGTCAGCCCACGGCCGGCGGGCGGCAGCGGCAGCGTGGACGGGAGGTTCTCGTAGCCCTCCAGCCGGATGACTTCCTCGGCCAGGTCGTTCGGCTCGCTGAGGTCGGGGCGCCAGGACGGCACGGTGACCACCAGCTCGTCCTGCCCGTAGACGTCGCAGCCCACCTGCTGGAGGCGGCGGACGACCGTCTCCCGGCCGTACGTCACGCCGGCGACCTTGTCCGGGTGGTGCGCCGGGATGGTGATCGTCCGCGGCCCGCGCGGCGAGACGACCTCGGTGACGCCCTCCTCGGCGGTGCCGCCGGCGAGCAGCACCAGCAGGTCCACGGTCCGCTGCGCGGCCGCGGACGCCGCCTCCGGGTCCACCCCGCGCTCGAAGCGCTTGGCGGCCTCCGACGAGAGCTTGTGGCGGCGGGCGGTGCGGGCGATGGAGATCGCGTCGAAGTGCGCGGCCTCGATCACCACGTCGGTGGTGCCGCTCAGCCGCCCGGTCTCCGGGTCGACGACCGGCGCGGCGATCTCGGTGTTGGCGCCGCCCATCACACCGGCCAGGCCGATCGGGCCGCGGTTGTCGGTGATGACCAGGTCCTCGCCGTCCAGCACCCGCTTGGTGCCGTCCAGGGTGACCAGTTCCTCGCCGGGCGTGGCGCGGCGGACGCCGATCGGGCCGTCCACGGTCGAACGGTCGTAGGCGTGCAGCGGCTGGCCCAGCTCCAACATCACGTAGTTGGTGACGTCCACGGCGAGCGAGACCGGCCGCATCCCGGCCTTCTGCAGCCGGCGCTGGAGCCAGAGCGGGCTGCGGGCCTCCGGCTCCAGGCCGGTCACCGTGCGCGCGGTGAAGCGGTCGCAGCCGATCGGGTCGCCGACCTGGACCTGGTAGCCGCCGGCGTTCGGCGGCGGCACGTCCAGCAGCGCCGGGTCGCGCAGCGGCAGCCCGAAGGCGATGGCCGCCTCACGGGCCACACCGCGCAGCGACAGGCAGTAGCCGCGGTCCGGGGTGACGGCGATGTCCAGCACCTCGTCGCGGAGCTCCAGCAGCTCGATCGCGTCGGTGCCCACCTCGGTCTCCGGGGGCAGCACGATGATGCCGCCGGACCCGTCGTCGCCCATGCCCAGCTCGTCGCCGGAGCAGATCATGCCGTGCGACTTCTTGCCGTACGTCTTGCGGGCGGCGATCTTGAAGTCGCCGGGCAGCACGGCGCCGGGCAGCACCACGACGACCTTGTCGCCGACCGCGAAGTTGCGCGCACCGCAGACGATCTCCTGCGGCTCACCGGTGCCGTTGGCCTGGCCGACGTCCACCGTGCAGAAGCGGATCGGCTTCTTGAAGCCGTCCAGCTCCTCGATGGTGAGCACCTGGCCGACGACCAGCGGGCCCGTGAGGCCCTCGCCGAGCCGCTCGACGGTCTCGACCTCCAGGCCGACCCCGATCAGCTTCTCCTGCAGGTCGCGGCCGGTCGTCGTCGCCGGCAGGTCGACGTACTCCCGCAGCCAAGAAAGCGGGACCCGCATCAGATCTCCATCCCGAACGGCCGGGTGAACCGGACGTCGCCCTCGAACATGTCGCGCATGTCTTCCACGTTGTGCCGGAACATCAGCATCCGGTCGATTCCGAACCCGAAGGCGAAGCCGCTGTACTTCTCCGGGTCGACGCCGCAGGCGATCAGCACCTTGGGGTTGACCATCCCGCAGCCGCCCAGCTCGATCCAGCCCTCGCTGGAGCAGGTGCGGCAGGGCCGGTCCGGGTCGCCCACGGACGCGCCGCGGCAGACGTAGCAGACCATGTCCATTTCGGCGGACGGCTCGGTGAACGGGAAGTAGTTCGGCCGCAGCCGGGTCTTCATGTCCGGACCGAACAGCGCCTGGACCATGTGGTCCAGGGTGCCCTTGAGGTCCGCCATGGTCAGGCCCTCGTCGACGGCGAGCAGCTCGATCTGGTGGAAGACCGGCGAGTGCGTGGCGTCCAGCTCGTCGGTGCGGTAGACGCGCCCCGGGCAGACGACGTACACCGGCGGCTCGCGGTCGACCAGCGTGCGGGCCTGCACCGGCGAGGTGTGGGTGCGCAGCACCACGCCGGACTCGTCGCCCTCGGTGCCGTTGCCCCGGACGAAGAAGGTGTCCTGCATCTGGCGCGCCGGGTGGTCCGGCACGAAGTTCAGGGCGTCGAAGTTGAACCACTCCGCCTCGACCTCGGGGCCCTCGGCGACCTCGTAGCCCATGGCCACGAAGACGTCGGCGACCCGCTCCATGAAGGTGGTCAGCGGGTGCCGGGCGCCGGCCGGAACCCGGTCGTACGGCAGCGTGACGTCCACCGCCTCCTCGACCAGGACGCGCGCGTCGCGCTCCGCCTCCAGCTCTTCCTGGCGGACCTTGAGCGCCTGGTTGACCCGGCCGCGGGCCTGGCCGACGCGCTTGCCGGCGTCCGCCTTGGCGTGCGGGGGGAGGGCGCCGATCTCACGGTTGGCGAGGGCGAGCGGCGACGTGCCACCGGCGTGCGCGATCTTCGCCTGGGCGAGCGCGTCGAGGTCACCCGCGGCGGCGATGGCGGCCAGCGCCTCATCGACCCGTCGGGCGATCTCTTCCGGTTTCAGGGCTTCGACCTCGACAGGGTCGTACGACTTATTGGGTGCGGACATCTCTTCCCGTGCTTCCGGTGGTGTGGCTTGGCGCGGCTCGCTTCGCCTCGGCTCTGCGCCCGCGTGTCCGCGATGCCTGTGCGCCAAAGGTGCCAAAGGTCAAGTCTAAGGGGCGGGCCCTCCCGGACCCGCCGTCGGCCCTGTCCGGGCCGTCGCGGGGCGCCCGCCGCGCGCCTCAGGCCAGGAAGGCCGGGGCCGCGACGGGCAGGCTGAATCGGAACTGGGCGCCGCCGGCCGGGGCCCGGCCGACCGTGATCGTGCCGCCGTGGGCCTCGACGATGCCCTTGACGATGTAGAGGCCCAGCCCGGTGCCGCCGCGCTTGCTGCCCCGCCAGAAACGGGTGAACACGCGGCTCATCGACTCCTCGGGAATGCCGGGACCCTCGTCGCTCACGGTGACGCTCGTCCCCTCTCCACCACTGGTGTCCTTCGCCGGTCCGACCTCGATGGTGACGGTTCCCTCGCCGTGGCGCACCGCGTTTTCCAGGAGGTTGCCCAGCACCTGGTCCACCTTGTCCGGATCCGCCCACAGATCGGGCAGCGGTTCCCGCAACCGGATCAGGAAACGGTCCGGCAGCTGGCCCGCGGTGGTCTGCGCCTGCACGTGCCGCCGGACCGCGGCGATCATGTCGACCCGTTGGCGGCGGACCTCCAGCCGCCCGGAGTCGATCCGGGAGATGTCCAGCAGCTCGGCGATCAACCGGGTGACGCGGTTGGCGTCGGCGTCCACCGTCTCCAGCATCAGCCGCTTCTGGTCGTCGGTGAAGCGTTCCCACTTCTGGAGGAGGGTGGCGGTGAAGCCCTTGACGGAGGTGAGCGGCGACCGCAGCTCGTGGGCGACGGTGGCGATCAGCTCGGCGTGGCTCAGCTCGGTGCGCCGGCGCGCCTCAGTGCCGCGCAGCGCGATCACCAGGCGCCGCACCGGGCCGGTGGGCCGGGTGCGGACGTAGCGGGCGGACACCAGCACCTCGCGGCCCCCGAGCAGCAGGTTCCGCTCCGGCTGGCCGCGCCGGATGGCGAGCCCCCCGTACGGGTCGGTCAGCTGCCACCAGCGCCGGCCCTCCAGGTCCTGCAACGGCAGCGCGTCCCCGACCGGCCGCCCCAGCGCGGCCGGCGGCTCGATGCCGGTGATCCGGGCGGCGGCGGCGTTGAAGCAGATCACCCGACCGTGCTCGTCGGCGACGACGAGGCCGTCGGGAAGGTCGTCGGGGGCCAGGCCGAGGACCGTGCCGGCCGCCTCGGGCGGGCAGTCGTCAGCGGCGGCAGTGCTGGCCGAAGTCCTCGCCGTCATCGCCGTGTTACCCCCTTCCGGGCCGGAGCTGGCAAGACTACTAGCTCGGCCCGGCCCGACCGGCGGGATCGCGGCTACGCCCCTCCGGCGGGTGACGTCGCGCGGCAACCTCCGGTGGTGCGCTGGGCGCGCGCGGAGGCGTACAGGCACACCGCGGCGGCGGTCGCCAGGTTGAGGCTCTCGGCCTTGCCGTGGATCGGGACGCGCACGACGGCGTCCGCCAGCGCCCGGGTCTCCTCGGGCAGCCCCCACGCCTCGTTGCCGAACACCCAGGCGGTCGGCCCGCCCATCGCACCGGCGTCCAACTCCGCGTCCAGATCGCGGTCGCCGGCCCCGTCGGCGGCGACGATCCGCACCCCGACGCCCTGCAGCCCGGTGACGACCTGCTCGACCGGCACGCCCACCGCGACCGGCAGGTGGAAGAGCGAACCCACCGACGCCCGCACCGACTTGGGGTTGTAGAGGTCCACGGAGGCGTCGGTCAGCACCACCGCGTCGGCGCCCGCGGCGTCCGCGCAGCGCAGCACCGTACCGGCGTTGCCGGGGTCGCGGACGTTGGCCAGCACCGCGACCAGTTGCGGGCGGGCGGCGAGGACCTCCTCGAACGGCGAGTCCAGGAAGCGGCAGACGCCCACCAGCCCCTGCGGGGTGACGGTCTGCGAGACGTCCGCGACGGTCCTGTCGTCGGCGAAGTGCACCGGCACCCCGGCCGCCCGGGCCGCCTCGACGATCTCGACGTGCCGCTCGGCGGCCTCGACGGTGGCGAACAGCTCGATGAGGGTGGGCGCTCCACCGACCCGGTGCGCGACGGCCTCGCGGACGGCCTGCGGGCCCTCGGCGATGAACCGGCGTTCCTTGCCCCGGAAGTGGCGGCGGGCCAGTCGCCGGGCGGCGGCGACGCGCGGGGAACGCGGGGAGATCAGCTCGGGGGTGCCCATCGGCGGCGGCTCGCTTCTTTCGTTCGGTGCGGGCGCCCGAGACGGGCGCAGGGGGTCTCCCCCGGGGAGGGGCCGGGAGTTCGGGGGAGGGTCCGGAAACGCGGCGGACCCGCAGGCCGGGGCCCGCGGGTCCGCACTCGTGACGTCGTCACGACGTCACCACGCTGTCAGGCTGCGCCTCAGGCGGCGGCCTTCGGAGCGTTCACGTCGCTCGGCAGCGCCTTCTGGGCGGCCTCGACCAGCGCGGCGAACGCGTTGGCGTCGGTCACGGCCAGGTCGGCGAGGATCTTGCGGTCCACCTCGATGTTGGCGGCCTTCAGACCCTGGATGAAGCGGTTGTAGGTCATGCCGTTGGCGCGGGCAGCGGCGTTGATGCGCTGGATCCACAGCTGACGGAAGTCGCCCTTGCGCTTCTTGCGGTCGTTGTAGTTGTAGACGAAGGAGTGGGTCACCTGCTCCTTGGCCTTGCGGTACAGGCGGGAGCGCTGGCCGCGGTAACCGCTGGCCTGCTCCAGGATCGCCCGGCGCTTCTTGTGAGCGTTGACTGCCCGCTTGACGCGTGCCACTTGTTAACTCCTTGTAGCGGGGTCGTGGTGGTTCGTCACACGACCCGATTCGACGTGGGTCCCGGTTCGGTCGGTGCACCCCGCCCGTGTGGCGGAGCGCCCCGGCTCACTTGCCGAGAAGCTTCTTGATCTTCGCGGCGTCGCCCGGGGCCATCTCGGCGTTGCCGGTGAGGCGACGCGTCACGCGGGACGACTTGTGCTCGAGCAGGTGGCGCTTGCCGGCGCGCTCGCGCAGCACCTTGCCGGAGCCGGTGACCTTGAAGCGCTTGCTGGCACCGCTGTGCGTCTTGTTCTTCGGCATGCGCCGTTCTCTCCTCGTCAGTGGCGCTCCCACCGGCGGGGACCGGCATGCGGGAGCGTCAGATGTGTCGGTTGTTCCGGGGCGGGTGCCCCGGCGTGAATCCGGGGCAACTCACCCAAGAGGTCACGCCTCGGCGGGCTCCTCGGCGGGCGCCTCGGCAGCCTCCGCGGGAGCACCACCCTGGCGCTCTGCCTTGCGGGCGGCCTGCGCCTCGCGGGCCTCGGCCATCGCCTCGGTCTTCTTCTTGTGCGGACCGAGGACCATGATCATGTTCCGGCCGTCCTGCTTCGGGTTCGACTCGATGAAGCCGAGGTCCTGGACGTCCTCCGCGAGCCGCTGGAGCAGTCGGAAGCCCAACTCGGGGCGGGACTGCTCGCGACCACGGAACATGATCGTGATCTTGACCTTGTCACCCTGCTTGAGGAACCGAACGACGTGACCCTTTTTGGTGTCGTAGTCGTGCGGGTCGATCTTCGGCCGGAGCTTCATCTCCTTGATGACCGTGTGCGCCTGGTTCTTGCGCGCCTCACGGGCCTTCATAGCCGACTCGTACTTGAACTTTCCGTAGTCCATGAGCTTGCAGACCGGCGGACGGGCGTTCGCCGCCACCTCGACCAGGTCGAGGTCGTACTCCTGCGCAAGCTCCAGGGCCTTGGCAAGCGGCACAATGCCGACCTGCTCGCCACTGGGACCGACGAGTCGCACCTCGGGGACGCGAATCCGGTCGTTGATGCGGGGCTCGGCGCTGATGGATCCTCCTCGGTAGCACCACGCGACGGCCTGGCGGACTGCCGCGTAACGTCTGTTTCGGTGTGACCAACCGCGCCGGTACATGAAAAATGCCCCGACGGGACACAGGCGGGGCTCCACGTGGATCAGGAGCACCGCCGCGAAACATCCGCGGGGCGCAGCCGGACCGTTGACCCGCCAACCTGGGATCGGTCGGGTGGGAGATCGGAGCCTCCACTTGTGGGCCGGTCACCTATGTGTCCGGCCGGTCGCAGCAACCAGAATACACGAGTCAAGAGGGGAGCCGCACTCTCGTGCGGACGGATGACGCTCGCCGGACGAGAGGACACCTGCCGTCCCGGGGGACGACGGCGCCCGGGCGCGGGACCGCCGGGCGAGGGCCATAGGCTGGGGGCGACCCCCTCCAGCAGGAAGTGAAGCCCCAGCCCATGAGCGAGCAGACCCCCCAGCAGCCGGCCACCCCGGAGACCGCCGGCGCGGCGCGGCCCGACTTCGAGACCATGACCCGGGACATCTCGGAGGTCCCGGCCGTCGAGGTCATCACCACGGTCGCGGTGCACCTGATGAGCTCGGCGGCGGTCAACCTCGGGCTCGCCGAGGGCGGCGAGGACCACAAGGACCTCGACGAGGCCCGCAAGCTCATCCACGCACTGGCCGGGCTGGTCACCGCCAGCGCCACCGAGATCGGCTCGTACCACGCGGCACCGCTGCGGGACGGCCTGAAGTCGCTCCAGCTCGCCTTCCGCGAGGCGTCCGTGGTGCCGGACGAGCCGGGCCAGGGCCCCGGTGAGAAGTTCACCGGGCCGGTCTACGGCTGACCCCGGCGGGCGGACCCGCACGCGGCGACGAGCCCCGGCCGGATCGGCCGGGGCTCGTCGCCGTCGCAGGCCACCGCGGGCGCCTCAGACGCGACCGCCGGGAGCCGGTTCGTCCGGCTTGCTCGGCTCGCCGCGGGCGGCCCGGTCGGCGACCACCACCGGCTCCTGCGGCGGGTGGGTGATCTGGTGCACCACCGCCGCCAGTGCCCCGCCGATCAGGGGCGCGACGATGAAGAGCCACACCTGGGTGATGGCCGCACCGCCCGCGAAGATCGCCGGGCCGAGGCTCCGCGCCGGGTTCACCGAGGTGCCGTCCAGCGGGATGCCGATGAGGTGGACGGTGCCCAGGGCCAGACCGATCGCCAGGCCGCCGAAGCCCAGCACCGCCACCTTGTGCGTGACGCCGAGCACCACGAAGACGAACAGGAACGTCATCACGATCTCGGCGACGAACGCGCCGCCGAGGTTGATGTGCACCGCCGAGCGGTCGCCCCAGCCGTTCGTGCCGAACGCGGCGTGGGTCTGGAGCCCCGGCACCTGCTTGGCGACCAGGAAGAGCAGGGCCGCACCGACGATGCCGCCGAGGATCTGCGCGATCCAGTACTCGACGGCCGTTCGGACCGTGATGCGCCGGGCCAGCAGCATGCCGAGCGTCACCGCGGGGTTGATGTGGCAGCCCGAGATCGGGCCGAGGGCGTAGGCAAGCGCGAGCATGACGAATCCGAAGGCCAGGGCGATGCCGAAGGTGCCGATGTATTCGCCGGCCAGCACTGCCGCGCCGACGGCGAAGAACACCAGGAGCAGCGTGCCGAGGAATTCGGATACGACCGTGCGGGTCTCCGTGGTCTCCATGGGCTCTCCTCGCGTGGATCTTGAGCTCTCCTCGCATTGTGCGGCCCGGAGGACGAAGCCGCCCGTTGGGCACGGGCGGCGCACGAGCGTGATCCGGCGGATCAGCGCTGGTAGAGGGGCTCCCCGGAGGCTTCGGCGCCCGGCGGGAGGAGGGCCAGGTCCAGGCCGCGGACCAGTCGGCCGCGGAGGGTCTCGTCCGTGGACAGCGCCTGCGCCAGCCGCTGGGCCGCCTCGGCCGCGGCCGCACCCGGGGCGAGGCCGAGGGCGAGGGTGCCGTCGGTCTCGGCGGACGGCGTCAGGTGCGCCAGGACGACCGCGGGCTCGGCGGCGAGGACGGCCCGCAGCGCCTCGGTCACGGCCGGGTCGGCGAGCGGATCGGCGGTGGTCCGGCCCTCGGCGAGGGCCCGCAGGGCGGCGCCGGTCAGCTGGTACGTGGCGGGACCGGCCAGGTCGATGACGACCGTGTCGGCCTGCTCGTGCGCGGCGGCCAACAGGGCCTGCCGCAGCGGCACGGCGACCGGGCGGGCGTCCGGGCGCCAGCGCTGGAGCGTCTCCATGGAGGTGAAGGCCGGCAGGGCGCGACGCCCGTCGGGGGCGGTCAGCGTGGGCACCGCCATGTCGCTGGTCTTCTCCCGGCGCAGCCCGTCGGGGCCGGTCTCGACCTCGCCGAGGACCGCCACGACGGGGACCAGGAGGCGGGCGTCGGCCAGGGCCGTCAGGAGGGCGGGTTCGGTGCCGGGGTCCGCCGCGTACGCCGCGAGCGCCGCGGCGAGCGCGGGGTCCGCGGAGCCGTCGTCGTCGGCGAAACCGGGGTTGGGGATGTTCTTCTGCACCCCGCGAGACTATCCACGCCCGGTGCCCCGAACCACGCCCGCCCCCATGCCTCCACCCTCACCCGGCACGGCGGCCGAACGGCCCGCGCGGCGGACCGGCGGGACGGCCGGCGACCGGGGAGGTCAACCCACCGCGGAGGACCGCCGCCAGATGAGGACGGCGGCCGTGGTGAGGGCCAGGCCGGTGGCGGCGAGGGTCCAGGGGAGCCAGTTGACGGGGGTGTCGTCGGTGGGGTCCGCGACCGGGCCGGGGCCGAAGTAGCGGTGCGGGAAGGCGGCGGGGGCCGGTTTCTGGGGGGTGGGGGCGAGGTTCGCGGCGGCCTTGAGGGCGGCGGCGGGGTCGATGAGGCCGGCGCCGAAGTCGTCGTTGCGGCCGCCGTCGGGGCGGTGCTGGGCGGTGCTGGTGAGCAGGGTGCGGATCTGGGCGGGGCTGAGGTCGCGGTGGGCGGAGCGGATCAGGGCGATGGCGCCGGAGACGAAGGCGGCGGCGGGGCTGGTGCCCTGGCCGGAGACGTAGTCGGTGCCGTGGTCGGCCATGAGGATGTCGTTGCCGGGGGCGCAGACCGTCGCGTACCAGTGGCTGGTGGAGAAGGAGGCGCGGGCGTCCAGGTGGGTGACGGCGGTCACGGCGATGACGCCCGGGTAGGCGGCGGGGTACGAGACGTGGTTGCCCTTCTCGCCGCCGTTGCCGGCGGAGGCCACCACCGGGATGCCCTTGCCCAGGGCGTATTGGATCGCGGCGTCCTCGCGGGGGTCGGGGTGGGCGGTCTCGCTGTCGTCGCCGAGGGACATGTTGATCACGTCGGCGCCGTGGTCGGCGGCCCAGCGGATGCCGTCGGCGAGGGCGCCGGGCTTCTCGTCGCGGGCCCGCCGGCGGTCCGGGTCGCGGTCCTCCAGGATCACCCGGATCGGCAGGATCTTGGCCTCGGGGGCGATGCCGAGGATGCCGTCGGAGCGGCCGGCGCCGTGGCCGTGGCCGGCGATGACGCTGGCCATGCCGGTGCCGTGCTGGGCCCAGGTGGCGTCGCCGGGACGGGCGCCGAAGCCGATCAGGTCCTTCTCGGGCAGCACCTGGCCCTTGAGGTCGGGGTGGTCGGCGTCGACGCCGGTGTCGAGGACGGCGACGGTGGTGCCGGCGCCCTTGGTGGTCCGCCAGGCGTCCTGGGCGTGCACCGCCGCCAGGCCCCACTGCTGGGCGCGGATGGCGTCCGCACGGGCGGGCAGTGCGGGCAGGACGGCCAGGGCGGCGGAGGCCAGGGCGACGGTCGCGGCCCGCAGCGCGGACTTGATCATGGCGCTTCCTCCGTGGGCGACGCGGGGATGCCGGACGCCGCGCGGAAGGTCGCGGTGACCTTGTCCGCCAGGCCCTTGGCGTCGTGGCCGAGTCCGGACTCGGCGGGGGCGGTGGCGGTGCCGGGCTGGACCGCGGCGTCGGCGGGCTGCGGGTCGGTGACCTCGCGGCCGTCGGCGAAGCCGGAGACGGCGTAGACCACGACCGGGATGTCGGTGAGTATCCGCACCGTCCAACTGGCGCGCTGGGCCGGGCCGAAGCCCTCGGCCGGGGTGCCCCGGGCCGCCAGCGGCAGCGGCATCAGGGCCGCGCGGGTGGCCAGGTTGTGGGTGCTGAAGCGGGCGTTGAGGTCCATCATTCCGGACCGGTCCGCCTTGGTGGTCTGGGCGCCGACGGTGATGACGTCGGTGCGGGTGGCGTCGACGTAGGTGGCGCGCAGCAGGCGGGCGCAGCCGGCCGGGGCGAGTTCCTTGGCGAGCGGGCCCTCGGCGGCGGCGGTGCAGTCGGCGTCGGGGGCGACGGCGATCCGGATCCAGGTGCGGTCGGCGCCGCCCGGGCCGGCGGCCAGGCCCTCGACGGTGCGCGGGAAGAGGGTGTCGACGGGGGTGTTGCGCCAGGCGTCCTGGCCCTTGGCGAAGGCGGCCTCGGGCGTCGGGGTGCCCTTGGCGGGGGACTCGGTGAGCCAACTGCCGGCTGCCGCACCGCCCATGAGGCCGATGCCGAGGACCAGGCTGACGGCCGCGGCGACGATCCGGGTGCTCGGCAGTCGTTCGGCCCACGAGCGGCGCGGGACGGGCTCGACTCCCGCGGGGCCGGCGGGAGTTGCCGGCCAGGGCGGGGCAGCCGGGGCCGGTGGGGTCGGCGTCGGGGTCGGTGGGGGTGGGGTCGGCGCGGGGGCCGGGGCGGTGGGGGGCGGCGGCTGGGCCGGGGCGGTGGGGGGCGGCGGCTGGGCCGGGGCCGGGCTGGTGCGGGCGGCCGGCTCGTCCCACAGGGACGCGCTGTTGGCGAGGTGGAAGGCCGCGGTGTCGCGGAACGAGCGCGGGGCGTCGGTGGGCGGCGGCGGCGCGGCGGGCGGTTCGGCGCGCGGGCGCGGCGGGGCGGTCGGCGGGGCCGACGGGCGGGGTGGTGCGGCGGGGGCCGGCGGGGCGGCGGGGGCCGTGGGGGGCGCGGGGGCCGCCGGGGGTGCGGAGGCCGGGGCGGCCTCGGCGGGGAGCGGCTGCCGGGCGGCCGGGGGCGCGGCGGGATCGGCGGGTTTCGCGGGGACCGGGCGCAGGACGGTGGTCTTGGGATCCTCGTCGGCGGGCGGCTCGGCGGGGCGGCGCGGCGGGCGCGGGGGTATGGGCGGGATGCGCGGAGCATCGGCGTAATCGGCGTCGGCGCTCACCAGCGCTCCCCCTCGCACGGTGTGCCCCGGACCCGACAAGCAATCGGGGCAGGGTGGTTCGTATCCGGACAACACGCCGCTGACCTGCTGGTTGCGGTGTCGAGCCACTGTAAGGGCTGCCCCGGTCACTGCTCCAACCCCCGCGCACCGGGGCGTCGCTTCCGGTGGGGTTCGTCCCCCTACCCAGCGGTAGCGGCGTCTGGCAGGCTGCGGGCCATGCCGCAGCACTCCGCCGACGCGTACGCCGCCACCGCCGCTCCCCGGGCCCTCGACTCCGCCGGAGCCGGCCGGAGCCCGGTCGACCGGGCCACCGCCCACCTCGACGCGCCGCTGGCCGTCGTCGACCTGGCGGCCTTCGACGCCAACGCCGACGATCTGGTGCGCCGTTCGATGGGCAAGCCGATCCGGGTGGCCAGCAAGTCGGTGCGCTGCCGGGCGCTGCTGGAGCGGGTGCTGGCGCGGGACGGCTTCGCGGGGATCATGAGCTTCACGCTGGCCGAGTCGCTGTGGCTGGCGCGGTCGGGGTTCGAGGACGTGCTGCTGGCGTACCCGTCGGCGGACCGGGCCGGCTTCGCTGCGTTGGCCGCGGACCCGGGGCTCGCCGCGGCGGTGACCGTGATGGTCGACGACCCGGCGCACCTGGACCTGATCGACGCCGCGCGCCCGGCCGGCCCGGGCAGCGGCGCCGAGATCCGGGTCTGTCTGGAACTGGACACCTCCTTCCGGCTGGCCGGCGGGCGGGTCCGGATCGGCGCGCGGCGGTCACCGCTGCGCGACCCGCGGGCGCTCGCCGCGCTGGCCCGGACCGTCGTCCGGCGCCCCGGCTTCCGGGTGGTGGGGCTGATGGCCTACGAGGGGCACGTGGCGGGGGTGGGCGACGAGGTCGCCGGGAAGCCGGTGCGCTCGCGGACGATACGGCTGATGCAGGCGGCGGCCCGCAAGGAACTGGCGCAGCGGCGCTGGGCGGCGGTGCGGGCGGTGCGGGCGGTGGTGCCGCGGCTGGAATTCGTCAACGGCGGCGGGACCGGGAGCGTGCAGCACACCGCGGCGGAGGCGGCGGTGACCGAGATAGCGGCCGGTTCGGGGCTGTACGTGCCGCGGTTGTTCGACAACTTCCGCTCGTTCCGGGGCCGGCCGGCGGCGCTCTTCGCGCAGCCGGTGGTGCGGCGGCCGGGGCCCGGTGTCGTCACGGCGCTGGGCGGCGGCTATCCGGCGTCGGGCGTGGCCGGGGCGGACCGGCTGCCGGAGCCGTACCTGCCGGCCGGGCTGCGCTACGACCCGCAGGAGGGGCCGGGCGAGGTGCAGACGCCGCTGCTGGGGGCGGCGGCGGACGGGCTGGCGGTCGGCGACAAGGTGTGGTTCCGGCACGCCAAGGCGGGCGAGCTGTGCGAGCGGTTCGCGGAACTGCACCTGGTCGAGGGGGACCGGGTGGTGGGGACGGTGCCGACGTACCGGGGCGAGGGCCACACCTTCCTGTAACGGTGTCACAGGCCGGCGGTGCGGCCCTCGCGCGGTCGGCCGGCGGGCCGGGTCAGCCGTGGATGCGGTCCTGCTGGTCGGCGACGACGGTGCCGTCGGGGCGACGGACCGGTCCGAGGGAACCGTCGGTGTTGGTGTAGCCCTTGGTGGCGCACGGGTAGGCGCCGGACTTGCGGGGCAGCGGGTCGATGAACATCGGGTTGACCACCCAGCGGCCGTCCGCGTCGTCGTAGCCGCGGCACATCAGCTCGTCCTTGTTGCGGTTGATGGCCAGGTGGGCGCCGGTGGCGTCGTCGACGAAGGTGACGTCGGTGTTGGCGTCGCCGCCGCCCAGGGCGATGCGGTGCGCGGGGTCCTGCTTCCGCCACGCCTCGGCGCCCCTGATCCCGTAGATCTCCTGGTTGATCCAGCAGCGCTTGCCGTCGACGTACGGGATCGCCTCGCCGGGGCCGTCCTTGACGCCGCCGCAGCCGGCGATGGTGGTGGTGAGCCGGCCGTGGCGGACGCGGTTGCGTATGCCGATGGTGTGCCGGGCGTCCACCCCGACGCCGCCGGACCACGCCTCGGCGACGGTCTCCGACGAGGCGGAGACGATGTAGACGTCGAAGCCGGCCGCCTTCAGCGTGCGGATCAGGTCCTTCTGCTGGTCGTAGTAGCGGATGTAGCCGGCCAGCTTGTGGGTGCCGACGGTCTGCACGGCGCCGATCGGCGCGGCGAGGTTCTCGGCGCGGGCCCGCTTGGCGTACGCGGTGAGGGTGGCGGGCTTCAGGCCGGCGAACAGCTGGGGGACCCAGGCGTATTCGGGGACCGTGCGGCGGTGGTTCCACTCGCCGGCGAAGGCCGGGGCGCCGCTCATGGTCTTGGCCTCGCCGCGGATCTCCATGAGCTCGTCGGCGCAGGCGGTGTTGGTGGAGGTGCGCAGCGGGCGGCCGGGGGTGCCGGTGCCGCAGGCCCGGGTCAGGGCCCGGTCGGCGGCGGCGGTCAGCCAGGGGCTGGTGTCCCGCCAGCTCTTGGGCCGGGGCACCTTGTCGTGCCGGACCATCCAGGCCAGCGTGGCGTCGGAGATGTCGTTCTTGACGACGGTGTTGTCCCAGTCGAAGGCGGCGACCGGGCGGGGCCCGGTCGAGAGGGGCTGCGCGGAGCGCATCCGGCCGGGGCGGTGGTCGGGCGACGGGTGGGCGGAACAGGTGCCGCGCTCGTCGATCATCTTCTGGAGTTTGGCGCGGTTGTCGCCGTACCAGGGGACGTCCTTGGACAGCTGCGGGCAGTGCGCGCGGGCGGTGGCCGGGCCGGGTGTGGCGGCGGTGGCCGGCACCGTGGCCGTGAGGGCGGTCAGGGCGGCGGCCCCGGCGAGGCCGAGGGCGAGCAGGCGCCGGGTGGGGGCGGTCATGTGTCCTCCGTGGTCAAGGGGGGAAGCACGCCGGGACCGGCACGCGGAGGCGCCGGTCCCGATGTTGATCATGGAGACTACAGGGCGGCTACACGGGGGTGACGTAGGCGCCGGCGATGCCGCCGTCGACGAGGAACTCGGCGGCGTTGACGAACGAGGAGTCGTCGCTGGCGAGGAAGGCGACCGCGGCGGCGATCTCCTCGGGCTCGGCGAACCGGCCGACCGGGACGTGCACCAGGCGGCGCGCGGCGCGCTCGGGGTCCTTGGCGAACAGCTCCTTGAGCAGCGGGGTGTTGACCGGCCCCGGGCAGAGCGCGTTGACGCGGATGCCCTCGCGGGCGAACTGGACGCCCAGCTCGCGGGACATGGCCAGCACGCCGCCCTTGGAGGCGGTGTAGCTGATCTGCGAGGTCGCGGCGCCCATCACGGCCACGAAGGACGCGGTGTTGATGATGGAGCCGCCGCGCCCGGTCTGCTCGAACTGGCGCTGCATGTAGGGCAGGGCGTGCTTGCAGCAGAGGTAGACGGAGGTGAGGTTGACCTCCTGGACGCGCTTCCAGGCGTCCAGGCCGGTGGTGAGGATGGAGTCGTCGTCGGGCGGCGAGATGCCGGCGTTGTTGAAGGCGACGTCCACCGAGCCGTAGGTGTCGAAGGCGGTCTTGTAGAGCGCCTCGACCTGTTCGGCGTCGGTGACGTCGACCTGGACGAAGGTGCCGCCGACCTCTTCGGCGGCGGCCTTGCCGGCCGTCTCGTCGATGTCGGCGCAGACGACGTTGGCGCCCTCGGCGGCCAGGCGGCGGGCGGTGGCCAGGCCGATGCCGCTGCCGGCCCCGGTGATCACGGCGGTCCGGCCGACGAGGCGGCGGCACACGGCGGTCTGGTCGGTCACTTGCTCTCCTCGCGGGTGGTGGCGGTGCGGGTTGCGGTGCGGATCACGAGCCGGCCGGCTCGGTGGCGATGAAGACGTTCTTGGTCTCGGTGAACGCGGCCAGCGCGTCCGGGCCCAGCTCGCGGCCGATGCCGGACTGCTTGAAGCCGCCGAACGGCGTCCAGTAGCGCACGCTGCTGTGGGAGTTGACGGAGAGGTTGCCGGCCGCGACGGCGCGCGAGACGCGCAGCGCCCGGCCGACGTCGCGGGTCCACAGCGAGCCGGAGAGGCCGTACTCGGTGCCGTTGGCGAGCCGGACGGCCTCCGCCTCGTCCTCGAAGGGGAGGACGACGGCGACAGGGCCGAAGACCTCCTCGACGGCGGCGCGGTCCTCGGGGCGGCCTTCCAGGACGGTCGCCGGGTACCAGAAGCCCTTGCCGGCCGGGGCCGCGCCGCGGATGGCGGCCGGTGCGTCCTCGGGGACGTAGGACCGTACGCGGTCGCGCTGGGCGGCGGAGATCAGCGGGCCCATCTGGGTGGCCGGATCGGCCGGGTCGCCGACCGTGAACGCCTTGACGGCGGGCTCCAGCAGCTCCAGGAAGCGGTCGTAGACGCTGCGCTGGACCAGGATGCGGCTGCGGGCGCAGCAGTCCTGGCCGGTGTTGTCGAGGAAGGAACCGGGGGCGGCGGCCGCGGCGGCCTCGACGTCGGCGTCGGCGAAGACGATGTTGGGGCTCTTGCCGCCGAGTTCGAGGGTGAGCCGCTTGGTCTGCGCGGCGCACTGGGCGGCGATCCGCCGGCCGGTGGCGGTGGAGCCGGTGAAGACGACCTTGGCGACGCCGGGGTGGTCGACCAGCGCGCTGCCGGTGACCGGGCCCTCGCCGGGCAGCACCTGGAAGAGGCCCTCCGGGAGCCCGGCCTCCAGGGCGAGTTCGGCGAGCCGGAGCGCGGTCAGCGGGGTGGTCTCGGCCGGCTTGAGGAGGACCGCGTTGCCGGCCGCGAGGGCGGGGGCGGTGCCCCAGGCGGCGATCGGCATCGGGAAGTTCCAGGGGGCGATGACGGCGACCACGCCGAGCGGTTCCTGGAAGGTGACGTTCAGGCCGCCGGCCACCGGGATCTGGGTGCCGGTCAGGCGCTCCACTCCCCCGGCGGCGTAGTGCAGCAGGTCACGGACGTTGCCGGCCTCCCAGCGGGCGTTGCCCAGGGGGTGGCCGGCCTCGCGCAGCTCCAGTTGGGCCAGCGGCTCGATCTGGGCGTCGACGGCGTCGGCGAACCGGCGCAGCAGCCGGGCCCGGTCGCCGGGGGCCACCTCGGCCCACGCCGCCTGGGCGGCGGCGGCCCGGCGGACGGCCGCGTCGACCTCGACGGGCGAGGTGGTGGGGACGGTGGCCACCACCTCCTCGGTCGCCGGGTTGAGGATGGTCAGCTCTTGCAGCACGGGCGTTCCTTACATGCGCTCGAAGGAGCGGAAGCGCTCCCAGTCCGTGACGGCGGCGTCGTAGGCGTCCTGTTCGACGCGGGCCATGTGGCGGTAGTGGTCGACGACCTCGTCGCCGAAGGCGGCGCGGGCGATCGGGCTGCGCTCCCACAGCTCGGCGGCCTCGCGCAGGGTGGTGGGGACGTGCGCGGCGTCGCCGTTGTAGGCGTTGCCGGTGGTGGCGTCGGGGAGTTCGAGCGCGTGCTCTATGCCGTACAGGCCGGCCGCGACCATGCCGGCGACCGCGAGGTAGGGGTTCACGTCGCCGCCGGGCAGGCGGTTCTCCAGGCGGTGGGAGCGGCCGTGGCCGACCACCCGCAGGGCGCAGGTGCGGTTGTCCGGGCCCCAGGCGACGGCGGTGGGCGCGAACGAGCCGGGGCGGAACCGCTTGTAGGAGTTGATGTTGGGGGCGTAGAGCAGTGTGAAGTCGCGCATCGCGGCGAGTTGGCCGGCGAGGAAGTGCCGCATGGTCTGGGACATGCCGTGCGGGCCGGTCTCGTCGGCCAGCACCGGGCGGCCCTGCTCGTCCTGGAGCGAGAGGTGGATGTGGCAGGAATTGCCCTCGCGCTCGTCGTACTTGGCCATGAAGGTGAGCGCCATGCCCTCCTGGGCGGCGATCTCCTTGGCGCCGGTCTTGTAGATGCTGTGCTGGTCGCAGGTGATGAGCGCCTCGTCGTAGACGAACACGATCTCGTGCTGGCCGAGGTTGCACTCGCCCTTGGCGGACTCCACGGTCATGCCGGCCGCGCCCATCTCGTTGCGGATCCGGCGCAGTACCGGCTCGACCCGGCCGGTGCCGAGGACGGAGTAGTCGCCGTTCCACTGGTTGGCCGGGGTCATCCCCCGGTAGCCGCGGGACCAGGCGTCCTCGTAGGTGTCCTTGAAGACCATGAACTCCAGCTCGGTGCCGGCGTACGCGCGCCAGCCGCGCTCGGCCAGCCGGTCGAGCTGGTGGCGGAGGATCTGGCGGGGGGAGGCGACGACCGGTGAGCCGTCGTGCCAGGCCAGGTCGGCGGTGATCAGGGCGGTGCCGGGGTTCCAGGGGGTGCGGCGGAGGGTCGCCGCGTCGCCGTGCATGGCGAAGTCGCCGTAGCCGCGCTCCCAGGAGGACATCGCGTAGCCGTCGACGGTGTTGAGGTCGACGTCGACCGCGAGGAGGTAGTTGCAGCCCTCCGTGCCGTGTTCGAGGACGGTGTCGAGGAAGTAGCGGGCGGCGAACCGCTTGCCCTGGAGCCTGCCTTGCATGTCGGTGAAGGCGAGGACGACAGTGTCGATCTCCCCGTTGTCGACGAGGACGCTGAGCTCCTCGACGGAGAGCGGGGGCCTGCGGTCTGCCACGGTGGTGCCTCCTGTCGCTGCATCCGGAGGTCATAAGGTAGGCACACGAACCATTGCTTGGGAAGGGGTTCCGATGGACGGTGCGGCTGATCGGCTGGCGCCGGTGCTGCGGCCGGTCCGGGCGGGCAACGGCTTCGAGGAGGCGCTGGAGCAGATACTCCAGATCGTCCGCCTCGGACTGGTCCCGCAGGGCGAACGGCTGCCCGCCGAGCGGGAGTTGGCGGAGCGGCTCCAGATCAGTCGGGTCACCCTGCGCGAGGTGCTCAAGGTGCTCCAGGACGAGGGTCTGGTGGAGAGTCGGCGCGGCCGCTACGGCGGCACGTTCGTCCGGGTGCGCACCGAGAACCCGGGCGAGGCGGAGCTGCGGCGCCGGATCGACAAGACCGACGTCGAGGACATCCTCCGCTTTCGCGAGGTGCTGGAGGTCGGCGCGGCCGGGCTGTGCGCGGCGCACGGACTCTCCGACGACCAGGCGGAGCAGCTGCGCGCGGCGCTGGCCGCGACCGAGGACGCCCCGCTGGCCGACTACCGGCGGCGCGACACGCTGCTCCACCTGACCTTGGCGGAGCTGTCCGGCTCGCCGTCGCTGGCCGCCCAGTACGCCGCGGTCCGGGCCGGCGTCAACGACCTGTTGGACTGCATCCCGCTGCTGGTGCGGAATCTGGAGCACTCGCAGACGCAGCACGCCGCGCTGGTGGAGGCGGTGTTGGAGGGCGACGCGGACGGCGCCCGCGAGGTGATGCGGGAGCACTGCTGCGGCACCGCGGCCCTGCTGCGCGGCTTCCTGGCGGCGCCGGCCCGCTAGGCGAGCGCCCCGCCCGCGCCTCTCGGCCATGCCGCCAGTCTTTTCCGCACGGGTCTTGCGCTGAGCCCCCAGGACGACAAAGGTATGCGGCTAAACCTTTACTTCGGTTGTCCCCGCAAGGCAGGAGCGGCTCATGGCCGACAGCACCCGTGCGCAGACCGCAGCGACCGCCGCCTCCTCGGACGGCGGGCCCCCGGGCGAGGGCGCCTCCTACCTGGAGCGGCGGACGCTGCGCCGCGGCAGCGCCGGCCCCCTGCTGCTGACCGGCCTGGGGGTGGCCTACGTCGTCTCCGGCGACTTCTCCGGCTGGAACAACGGGCTGGCGCAGGGCGGTTTCGGCGGGCTGGCGATCGCCGCGGTCCTGATGGGCCTGATGTACACCTGCCTGGTCTTCGCCCTGGCGGAGCTGGCCTCGATCCTGCCCACCGCGGGCGGCGGCTACGGCTTCGCCCGGCGCGCGCTGGGCACCTGGGGCGGCTTCCTGACCGGCACCGCGATCCTCATCGAGTACGTCCTGGCACCGGCCGCGATCTCCCTGTTCATCGGCGACTACGTCGAATCGCTGGGCCTGTTCGGCCTGCACTCCGGCTGGCCCGTCTACCTCGCCTGTTTCGTGCTCTTCATCGGGATCCACCTGTGGGGCGTGGGCGAGGCGCTGCGGTTCAGCCTGGTGGTCACGGCGGTGGCGGTCGCCGCGCTGCTGGTCTTCGCGGTGGCCGCGTTCAGCAACTTCCACGTGGACACCCTCAACGACATTCCGGTGAAGTCCGGTGCCTTCGGGGCGAGTTCGTGGCTGCCGTTCGGGGTGCTGGGCATCTGGGCGGCGTTCCCGTTCGGGATGTGGTTCTTCCTGGGGGTGGAGGGCGTCCCGCTGGCCGCCGAGGAGACCAAGGACCCGGCGCGCGTGCTGCCCCGGGCGATGGCGGCCGCGATGGGCGTGCTGCTGCTCCTCGCCGTGGTCACCTTCACCGCGGCGACCGGGGCGCGCGGTTCGGCCGCGATCCAGTCCGTCGGCGACCCGCTGGTCCAGGCGCTCCAGCCGCACGGCACCCCGACCACGATCAGCCGGATCGTCAACTACGCCGGGCTGGCCGGACTGGTGGCGTCGTTCTTCTCGCTGATCTTCGCCGGGTCCCGGCAGCTCTTCGCGCTCTCCCGGGCCGGCTACCTGCCCCGCTTCCTCTCCCTGACCAGCCGCCGCAAGGCGCCCTACCTGGGGTTGCTGGTCCCCGGCGCGCTGGGCTTCGCACTCGCCGCGGCCACCGGCGACGGCGCCCGGATGCTCAACGTCGCGGTCTTCGGCGCCACCATCTCCTACGCGCTGATGGCCCTTTCGCACCTCGTGCTGCGCCGCCGCGAGCCCGGCCTGGAGCGCCCGTACCGGACCCCGGGCGGCATGCTGACCTCCGGCGTCGCCTTCGTCCTGGCGTGCTCGGCGCTGGTGGCGACGTTCCTCGTCGACGAGGAGGCCGCCTTCATCGCGCTCGGCGTCTACGGGGTCGCGCTGGCCTACTTCGCCTTCTACTCCCGCCACCGGCTGGTGGCCGCCGCGCCCGAGGAGGAGTTCGCGGCGCTGGCCGCCGCCGAGGCCGAACTCGCCCGCGACTGACCCCCGCACCACGGCCCACCGCACCACCGCACCGCACCGGAGGAACCGCCCGATGTCCCAGCCGCAGCCGCCCCTCATCGGCATCAGCACCTACCAGGAAGAAGCCCGATGGGGCGCCTGGGCACTGCCCGCCGCCCTCGTGCCCGCCGGCTACCCCCGTCTGGTGCGGCGCGCCGGCGGGCTGGCGGCGCTGCTGCCGCCCGGCGACCCGGAGACCGCCGCGGCGACCGTCGCACGGCTGGACGGACTGGTGATCGCGGGCGGCGCGGACATCGCCCCGGCCCGCTACGGCGCGCAGCCGCACCCCCGCACCGGGCCGCCCGCACTGGACCGGGACGCCTGGGAACTCGCCCTGATCGAGGCGGCGTTGGCGGCCCGGGTGCCGCTGCTGGGCATCTGCCGCGGGCTCCAACTGCTGAACGTGGCGCTCGGCGGCACCCTCGTCCAGCATCTGGACGGTCACGCCGGCCCGCCCGGGGTCTTCGGCCGGCACGAGGTCACCTCCGTGCCCGGCACCCTGCTGGCGGCGACGCTGCCCGAGCCGGTGGCCGTGCCGACCTACCACCACCAGGCGGTGGACCGGCTCGGCAGCGGGCTGGTGGTCTCGGCCTACGCGGAGGACGGCACCGTCGAGGCCGTGGAGCTGCCGGGCGCGCCGGCCCTCACCCTGGCGGTGCAGTGGCATCCGGAGGCCGGCGAGGACACCCGGGTGATGGACGCGCTGGTGGCCGCGGCCCGTGGCACCGCTCCGGCCGGCGTCTGACCTCCGGGCGGCCGGCCGGCGCCTCACCCCCGGAAGTCGTCCGACACCCCCACCAGCAGCACCCGGCTGTCCGGAGCCAGCGCGCGCCAGCGGTGGGCGACGCCGCCGGCGCAGTAGAGGGTGTCGCCCGGGCCGAGTTCGTGGCGCTGCCCGTCCGCCTCGGCCTCCACCGCGCCCTCGATCACGTACATGACCTCGTCGTGCGGGTGCCGGAAGGTGCGTTGCCAGTCGTGCCGGCCGGTGAACTCCAGGGCGTGCAGCTGCTGGTGGCCGCGGACCAGCGGGCGCACCCGGCCGGCCTCGCCGTCCTCGGGGACCGCGGCGGAGTCGGCCCGCACCACGTCGACCGTGCGCGGCCCGTCGGCGGCGGCCAGCAGGCGGACCGCGGTGGTCTCCAGGGCGTCGGCGATCAGTTGGAGCGAACGCATGCTGGGGCGGGCCCGGTCGTTCTCCACCTGGCTGAGGAAGGGCGCGGAGAGTCCGGTGGCGCGGGCGAGGTCGGCCAGCGTCAACTCCCGTGCCCGGCGCCGCCGTCGGACGGCCGCCCCCACCCGCGGCACCGCCGTCGCGGCCTCGGTCCCGCTCATCCCTCGCTCCTCACCGGCACCATCGCGCACTCCTCGTCGAGCTCCTTATTGAGGCGTTCACAGCCCTGCAACACACCGGTCCTAGCGTCTACGCTGTTTGATCCCATCAAACAAAGTTTGACAAGACGTAGTTTGACGAGGGGATTCTCGGCATGAAGCCCGGCCTGACCGCAGTCGATCAAAACACACGCCGCCGCCGCGGCACCGGCCTGATCGCGCTCGACCCCACCACCGCGTACGACGGCTACACGCTCTACGCCCCGCTCACCGGCGGCGGCCAGGTCCTGCTGGTCGACCTGCACGGCGACGTCGCCCACCGGTGGCAACTGCCGCACCGCCCCGGCCGCCACGCCCGCATCCTGCCCAACGGCAACCTCGCCTACAACGCCACCCTGCCCGACCAGAAGGCGCTCTTCCCGATGTGGCACAAGTACCGCGGCGGGCTGATGCAGGAGATCGCTCCCGACGGCACGGTGCTGCGCTCCTTCACCGATCCGCTCCAGCACCACGACGCCCATCACTACGGCGACGGGCGGATCCTGTACTCCGCACTGGAGCCGCTGACCGGCGACCGGGCCGCGGCGGTCCGCGGCGGCGTAGCGGGCTCCGAACCGGCCGGCACGGTCTACGCGGACACCCTGCGCGAGGTCGACGCCGACGGGCGGTTGCTCTGGTCCTGGAACGCCGCGGACCACCTCGACCCGGACGCCTACGCCCTGCACCCCGCCTACTCCCGCGAACACTGGCCGCTGATCAACTCCGTGCTGCCGCTGGCCGACGGAGACGTGCTGGTCAGCCTGCGCAGCTCCTCCGCGGTGATCGTCGTCAACCGCGCCACCGGCGAGGTCCGTTGGCGGACCGCACCGGGCCTGGTCTCGCAGCAGCACCACCCCACCGAGCTGCCCAACGGCAACTTCCTGATCTTCGACAACGGCGTCTTCCGGCCCGACTGCGACGTCCCCTACTCCCGTGTCATCGAGGTGGACCGGGCGACCGGCGCGGTGGTCTGGGAGTACCACGACCCGGCCCGCGAGGCGTTCTTCGCGCCCTTCATGGGCAGCGCCCAGCGGCTGCCCAACGGCAACACCCTGGTCACCGACTCCCCCGGCGGCCGGCTCTTCGAGGTCACCACCGAGGGCCGGCTGTGCTGGGAGTACGTCGTCCCCGAGTTCGGCGCCTACCGCGAACCCGAGGTCGGCGAGCTGTTCCCGACCCAGAACAACGCGGTCTTCCGCGCGTACCGCTACGCCGCGGCCGAACTGCCCTGGCTGAAGCGGCAGGTGTGAGCGATGACCGCCCCCGGGTCCGCGCCCGCCACGGCACCGGTGGACGCGCGGGTCCCGCCGTCCCGACTGGTGCCGCTCGCCGCCCAGCACGTCCTGGCGATGATCGCCGCCCCGGTGTCCACCGTCTTCCTGCTGGCCGGCGGCTTGCACCTGTCGCCCGACCGCACCGCCGGCCTGCTCAGCGCCACCCTGGTGCTGTGCGGCGTCGGGTCGCTGCTCCAGTCGTTCGGGGTGCTGCGGATCGGCGCCCGGCTGCCGTTCGTGATGCTCCCCGGCGGCGCGGCCGCCGCCCTCTTCCTGCAGATCGCCCGTGAGCACGGCGCGGCCACCGCGTCCGGCTCGGTGCTGCTCGCGGCCCTCCTGCTGCTGGCCGTGCTGCCGCTGTACGGACGGATCGTACGGTTCTTCCCGCCGCTGGTGATGGGCACGACGGTGCTGGTCATCGGGGTCAACATGGTCGCCGTGGCGGCCCCGATGGCGGCCGCCGGCAGCGGGGTGGCACTGGTCACGGTCGCCGCGACCGCACTGGGCTTCCTGCTGCTGCGCGGCGTCTGGCGGCAGCTGTCGGTCCTGCTCGGCATGGCGGTGGGCACCGCGGTGGCGGCGCTGGCCGGCACCCCGTTCCGCGCCGTCCCCGGGGACGCGGTCCTCGCCCTGCCCCGCCTCCTGCCCTACGGCGTCCCGCACTTCGACCTGCTCGCCGCGCTGCCGCTGCTGGTCTTCGCCCTCGCCTCGCTCGCCGAGGCGACCGGTCAGACGGTGCTCAACAGCGAGGCGGTGGGCCGGACCCCGGAACCGGCCCGCGACGTGCCGCGCACCGCCCGCGCGGACGCGGTGGCCTCCCTCGTCGCCGGGCTGTTCGGCGGCCCGACGATGGTGACCAGCGCGGAGAACATCGGCATCGTCCGACTCACCGGCGTGCGCAGCCGGTTCGTGACCGCGGCGGCCGGGGCGCTGCTGGTGCTCGGCGGGCTGCTGGCCCCGGTCACCCGGCTGCTGGCCGCGCTCCCGGTGCCGGTGGTCGGCGGCGCCGCCCTGGTGATCTACGCGGTGATCGCCGCCATGGGGATCGACATGCTGCGCCGCACCGACCTCGGCGACCGCGCCGCCTCCACCGTCGTCGCCCTGACCCTCCTCGCCGGCCTGCTCCCGGTGCTGGCCCCGACGCTGTACGCGCCGCTGCCCGGTTGGGCGCACACCCTCTTCGGCAGCGGGGTGCCGGCCGCCGCGCTCACCGCCGCGGTGCTCTCGGCGCTCTTCCGCCGACTGGACGCGACGGGCCGGGCGGCACCGGCCGGGGCGGGCTGACCGCAGCGGGCCGGGGCCGTCGGCCCGCCGGGGGCCGGCCCGGTCACGGCGCGCCGCGGGTCAGCCCGAGCAGGTCGCGGGCCGGCCCCACCGGGCGCTGGCCGACCCGCCACACCGCGCGCAGTTCCCGCCCCAGGCGCAGACCGCGCACCGGGACCTCCACCAGCCGGCGGGCCGTCAACTCCTCGCGGACCGCCAGCTCGCTCAGCACGGACGGGGCCGCCTCACTGACCACCGCGGACTTCACCGCGGTGGTCGAGGCGAGCTCCAGCAGCGGCGCGGCCAGCCCACCGGCCCCGGCCAGCGCCGCGTCCAGCACCTGACGGGTGCCCGAACCGCGTTCCCGCAGGATGAGCGGGGTCGCGGCGAGTTCGGCGGCGGTCAGTTCGGTGCGCCGCCTGGTCCAGGGGTGGGACGGGGCGGCCACCACGACCAGCCGGTCGTGCCCGATCACCGCGCCGTCCAGTCCGGCCGGCACGTCCAGCCCCTCCACGAACCCGAGGTCCGCCTCACCGGCCAGCAGCCGGTCGGCGACCGCCCGGGTGTTCCCGGCCGACAGCGACACCGCGGTCCCCGGGCGCTGGGTGCGCAGCGCGATCAGCCACCCGGGCAGCAGGTACTCGGCGATGGTCATGCTGGCCACGACGCGCAACCGGGAGTCGCGTTGGCCGCGCAGCGCCTGAGTGCCCACGTCGAACGCCTCCGCCGCCTCCACCACCCGGCGCGCCCAGTCGGTGACCAGGGCCCCGGCCTCGGTCAGCCGGGACCCGCGCGGCGACCGCTCGACCAGCGCCACCCCCAACTGCCGTTCCATGGACCGGATCCGGCTGCTCGCGGCGGGCTGGGTGATGCCCTGTGCCCGGGCGGCCCGGCCCAGGCTGCCCAGCCGCGCGACGGCCAGCAGCAGTTCCAGCGCCCCGAGGTCCGGCACCCGGTGGTGCAGCGGCACCCCGGCGCCCTCTTCCGCGGGCTCCGGCCGCGGTCCCGCATTCTCCACACTCATAACCCCAGCTTATGCCCTCATAGACACGACGTCCCTGGTGGGCGCCGCCCGCAGCGGAGACGCTGCTGTCATGTCAACGCTCGCCCAGACCCCGTCCAGGATCCCCGTCGCCCTCCGCGACGACGCCCCCGACACCGGCCCCTCGGTGCGCCACCTCGGCCCGAACTGGTACGCCGCCGTCATGGGCACCGCGATCGTCGCCAACGCCGGGGCGACGCTGCCGTCGTCCTTCCCCGGCCTGCGCACCGGCTGCCGGGTGGTCTGGGCGCTGTCGGCGCTGATGCTGCTCGCCCTGCTGGCCGCGCGCACCGTGCACTGGGTCCGCCACCGCGACCAGGCCCGCCGCCACCTGCTCGACCCCACCGTCGCCCCGTTCTACGGATGCCTGGCGATGGCGCTGCTCGCCGTCGGCGGCGGCACCCTCGCGGTCGGCAAGGACCTGCTCGGCACACCCGCCGCGGTGGCCGTCGACGCCGTGCTGTGGAGCGCCGGGACGCTGGTCGGCCTGGCCACGGCGGCCGGCATCCCGTACCTGATGGTGGTGCGGCACCGGATCACCGAGGGCAGCGCCTCACCGGTGTGGCTGCTGCCGCTGGTCGCCCCCATGGTGTCCGCGGCACTGGGCCCCGCGCTGGTGCCCCACCTGCCGCCCGGCCAGGCACAGGAGGCGATGCTGCTGTCCTGCTACGCACTGTTCGGGATGTCGCTGCTGATGACCGTGCTCGTCCTGCCGCTGGTGGTCAGCCGACTGTTCCACCACGGGCCGCTACCGCTCGCCCTCACCCCCACCCTCTTCCTCGTCCTGGGCCCGCTGGGCCAGTCCACCACCGCCGTGCACAACCTCGCCGACGCCGCCCCCGGCGTCGTCCCCCCGCCCGCCGCGCACGCCATGGCCGCCTTCGCGATGCTCTACGGGGTGCCGGTACTGGGCTTCGCACTGCTGTGGCTGGCACTGGCCCTGGCACTGGTGGTGCGCGCGGTCCGCCACGGAATGGGCTTCGCGATGACGTGGTGGGGCTTCACCTTCCCCGTCGGGACATGCGTCACCGGCGCCGCGGGCCTGGCCCGACAGACCTCACTGGCGGCCTTCGGCTGGCTCGCGGTGGCCCTCTACGCGTGCCTGGTGACCGCGGTCGCGGTGGCCGGGACCCGCACCGCCCGCGGACTGCTGAACGGCACCCTGCTGGCCCCGCCGCCGCAGCCCGCCGCCCCGGCCCGGCACCCGGCCGCTGCGTAGCGGCGCACCGGCGTGCGGCTCACGGCCCGGGCCGGCGGCCCGGACCGCGAGCGCCCAGGGCCGCGGCCAACACCTCCGGCGCCGCCACCAACGAGGGCCCGTACCAGGTGAGATGGCGTCCGCTGACCAGCGCGGCGGGCAACCGCGGGAACGCCTCGGGCCCGTCCGCCGCGGTGAAGCAGTACGGCTCGTCGGGCAGCACGACCAGGTCGGCCGGGACGGCGTTGAGGTCGTCGAGCGGAATCCGCGGGTACCGGTCGGCGTGGTCGGCGTAGACGTTGCGCACCCCGAGCCGCGCCAACACGTCCCCGGCGAAGGTGTCGCGGCCCAGCACCATCCAGGGCCGCCGCCAGATGGGCACCACCGCGGCCCGCCCCGGCGGCCGGGGCGGCAACGCCCGCCAGACGTCCTCGGCGGCATCCAACCAACCGGGCCGGGCCACCCCGCAACCCTCCACCAGCACCCGGGCCAACTCCCGGAACGCCTGCTCCAGGGTGCGGACCTCGGTGACCATGACGGCCACCCCGGCCGCCCGCAGCGCGTCGAGATCCTGCGGGCGGTTCTCCTCCTCGTTGGCGAGCACCAGGTCCGGCGCCAGATCCACGATCCGGGCGATATCCGGATTCTTCGTGCCACCGATCCGCGAGACGTCCAGACCGGCCGGATGCGTGCACCAGTCGGTCGCCCCCACCAACACCCCGGGCGCGCTCACCGCCACCGCCTCCGTCAACGACGGCACCAGTGACACCACCCGCCGCGTCGTGCTCCGCAAGGTCATTCCCTCACGGTACGCGCTGGCGCGCGGGGGGCTTCCCACGTTGTCGGCGTTCCCGCCGTGGGTCGTCTCGCCGTTGCGCCTGCGGCGCGTTGCCGCTGCGCGGGGCTTCTTCCCACGTGGTCGGCCGTCCCGCCGTGGGGGGTTTCGCCGTTGCGCCTGCGGCGGGCGGGGCCGCTGCGCGGGGCTTGTGGGGTGCGGTGACGGGCCTGCGGGGGTGGTGTGCAGGACTGCTGCGCTTTACGTCCTGCACACCACCCCCTCCGGCCC
>NZ_JBJMAB010000029.1:0-106924 GCF_045799175.1 Streptomyces sp. VTCC 41912 | reverse complement strand
GCGCGCGTCCTCCTCCGGAGGAACGACGCACGCCCCTACGGGGCGTCAAATGCGATTCCCCTCCGGGGAATTGATAAGACCCTTCGGGTCTTGCTATTCCTTCGGAATAGCGGGGAATTCCTTCGGAATTCCGTAGGTTTCTTGAAGTGTGCCTTGTCTGGCGTGTGTCGGACCACTGGTAGTGATGGAGTGGGGCTAGCTACGAGGTGGGGGCGGACTTGGCTGCTGGCCTGCACGCCGGCCTCGGGCCGAGGCCGGGAACCAGGTCTCGGAGACTGTGACACCGGATCACCGGCGTCCGGCCGGTGGACTCTTGAGCTCTCACGAAACCGCTCGCGAGTGCGCGTAGCGCATCACCTCACAGAACACCAGAATCTCACGGCGATACATCCCGATGATGCTCGGGGTAGAGACTGGCAATCTGCGTCACCATCCCGAGCCAAAAGACCTGCCTTCATTTTCCAATCCAGGCCAGCTGTAATTCCCGCTTAAACAGCCAGAGATCAAACCGGTGCGTACCACGTGGGCGCCCTAAGATGCCGCCGAAATTCACCACCGACCACACACAGAACGAATACGAAAAGACGGCGAAGATTGTCGGTGAATTCACAGTGACTCACTGCTAGTTCAGGCGGATCTGTCTGAACCAAACTTTGCAACTTCGGGCCGGGCCGACTCGACGGGGCGCTCCGCCGGGTCTACGCCTCGACGCCGCCGGCCGGATGACGCTGGCGTGAGGCCGGTATGGGCGGGCGCCCCTGCTCCTTGCAAGCACGCGCCTCTCCGCGCTAGGGAACGTCCTACCGGGAAGTCAGCCTCCGCGCAGGGCCGCACCCGCCGTCCTGGTCGCAGCAGCGGCCGGGCCGAGGCGGGCACCACCAGCAGCTGCTCCGCTGCCAACTCTCGCCAGCACCCCCTCGCCGGGCGAAAGCGGACACCAGCGGCCCGGCCGGCTCGACAGCCGACTGCCCGACCGAGGGCACCGGCCACACGGAGGTCTCGGCAGTCAAGGTCTGACCGTCGCCGACGGCGCACACCGGCGCTCCATCAACGCCGGGCAGCCCGCGCGGTCGGTGACTCATCAGTGGCCCGACCGGTGACGTGGTCAGCTGCGGCCCGTTGTCAGCACGTGAGCATCAAGCGTGGTAAGTGGTGGCTGGTCCCCATCAGAGTGAGGTGGGCAGGTCAGTCGTCGATTGCCTGGTAGAGGGTGGTCCAGAAGTCCTGCATGGCCCGTGCCGAGTCCGGGGTGGACATCCCGGTCTGGGTGAGCAGGATGCCGACGAGCTGGTTGTCCGGGTCGGCGTACGTCGTGGTGCCGGCTCCCCCGTCCCAGCCGAACTGACCAATCGGCGCGTAGTCACCGCGGTAGGTGCGCACCGTCATGCCGAAGCCCCAGCCGCCGGTCTGCCCCTGGCCGTGTGACAGATGGACGACGTTGCGGGCCCAGGCTTGTAGGTCGGATGTCTGCTCGGGCGTGAGGCGGTTGGTGGTCATCAACTCGACGGCGGGCCGGGACAGGATCCGTTCGGTACCGTGCATCCCGTGGTTGAGCAGCATCCGGAAGTAGGCGTGGTAGTCGTCGACGGTTGAGTCGAGTCCGCCGCCGCCGGACTGGAACGCCGGAGGCTTGCTGTGGTGTCCCCCTTCGGCCTCGTCCTCCACGGTGAACGCTCCGGTCTGTGGATCGGGGGCGTACAGGGGCGGCAGTCGGTCGATCTTGTCGGCGGGTACGTGGAAGCCGGTGTCCTTCATCCCCAGCGGGTCGAAGATGCGCTCGCGTAGGAACGCCTCGAACGACTGGCCGGTGACCCTGGCCACCAGCACGCCGAGCACGTCGTCGCTGACGTTGTACAGCCACCGCTCTCCGGGCTGGTACATCAGCGGAAGCGCGCCCAGACGGCGCATCCACTCATCCGGCTCCACGGCCGGCAGCATCCATCCGTTCTCGCCGTAGACCCTCTGCTCGAAGTACGCCCTCATCATCGGGGAGCCCATCGCCGTCATATCCAGCCCGAGCCCGCAGGTGGAGGTGAGCAGGTCCCGCACGGTAATCGGACGCCGTGCGGACACGGTGTCGTCCAGCGGGCTGTCGGGACTCTTCAGCACCTTCCGGTCAGCCAGTTCCGGCAGCCACTGGTCTATCGGGTCGTCAAGTCGCAGTCGGCATTCGTCCAGCAGGACCATCGTCGCGGCGACCGCGACCGGCTTGGTCGTCGAGGCCATCCGGAAGATGGTGTCCCGGCGCATCGGCGCGCCACCGTCATGGCGCATCGTCCCGATCGCCTCGACATGGGTCTCCTCGTCCCGGCCGACCAGGGCGACGAGTCCGGGGATCTTCTTGGATTCGACGTGTGCTTCCAGTACCTCGCGCAGTCGGCGCAGCCCGGCTTCGGGTAATCCGTTGTTGCCGTTTCCCATCATGAATCTCCTTGCACGCAGTGGTCGGTCTCGACGGCGCCGCGGGCATGCGGCGCGAGGCGCCGGCCGGGCATGGCCCGGCCGGCCGCGCTGTGCAGAAAGGCGATGAAGGCGGTGCTCAGCCCTGGGGGTGATGTGCTGAGGTGCGATCAGACCGTCTTGTCTTCTGTGTCGGTCTCGCTACCGGTGGCGTGCTCGATGTCGTCGGTCAGCTGCTTGCGTACGCGGGCGGGGACGTAGCCGCCCTCGGTGTAGTTCTGGGCGAACGCCTCGACGAACTCCACCGGGTTCGCCCCGACGATCTCGCGGATCGGAGTTCCGTCCACCGCGGCCTGCTCGAATAGGTCGGCGAGGTCTTCGAACATCGACGCGTTGCTTTCGCCGTCGGTCGGCACGAAGTGCATCAGGTACCGCTCGATCGCCTCGACCGCCGTGCGGTGGTTCTCGGGAAGTTCCTTGACGCGCGCCTTGTACGCCCGCCAGCGCTTTTTGGGTCCGATCACCTTCGAGAGGAAGCCGGTCTTTTCGACTTCGGACATGGTTACTTGCCCTCCCCTTTGCGGAGCTGTTCCAGTCGTTCCGTGAGGAAGCTCCAGGTCCTCCAGAACTCTTCGAGGTACTTTCGTCCCCGTGTGTTGAGGGAGTGCATCTTGCGTGGCGGCCCCTTCTCGGAAGGGACTTTCTCCACGTCGACGAGGCCGCGCTTCTCCATCCTGAGGAGCAACGCGTAGACGGTCCCTTCGGCGATGTCGGAGAAGCCCTGCTCTCGCAGTCGTGCCGTGATCTCGTAGCCGTAGGCGGGCCGGCCGGACAGGGACGCCAGGATGATGCCCTCCAGCGTGCCCTTGAGCATTTCCGTCTCCAACTTGGTCACGGAACACCTCCCCCTGCACTAGTCAGCGCTATTGAGTACTGGTACACAGTATCGCTGACTACCAGTACTTAGCAAGACGGAATAGTGGATGGGCCGGCACAGCAAGCACCCAGCTCCATAGCATCACTGACAGGACCCCGGGCGGGCCGCACTGCTCGCCGGGGCCGCAGCGCCGGCCGCGGTGACAGCCGCGGTGACGGCCCGCCAGAGCATCGGCGGGCTGAACAGCCCATGCCACGGCCACCGGACGGGCAGCGGTGATCGGGCGAGGCCAGCAGCGCGGCCACCGCCGACAGGCGACAGCCACCCACGGCGAACGGCAACGCGACGGCGCCCCAGGCTCAGCGCGACCTCGGTGGTCCGTTCCGTCGCCGTCTACCCGCTCGTGGGGGCGAGCGCGTCAACCACAAGCGGACCGCGCGTGTGATGCGGGGCGCAAGTCTGGCGGGCATGCGCTTGCGCCGCAGGCACCGCACCACTGTCGCGGACCCGGCCGCGGCGAAGGCCCCGGACCTCGTCGGCCGCGACTTCACGGCAAGCAAACCGAACACGATGTACGTCGGCGACATTACCTATCTCCCGCTGGACGGCGGGAAGTTCCTCTACCTGGCCACCGTTATCGACCTCGCCTCACGCCGCCTGGCCGGCTGGGCCATAGCGGACCACGTGCGCGCTGACCTCGTCACCGACGCACTGGCCGCCGCCGAATGGACCCGCGGCAGCCTCGCCGGAGCGGTCATGCATACCGACCACGGGGCCCAGTACACCAGCCGGGCCTTCGCTGACGCCTGCCGCAGAGCCGGCGTCCGCCAGTCCATGAGCGCGATCGGCAGCTCAGCAGACAACGCGCTCGCCGAATCCTTCAACGCAACGTTCAAACGCGAGACGCTTCAGGGCCGCAAGCACTGGTCCAGCGAACGCGAGGCCCGCCTCGACGCATTCCGCTGGCTCAACCGCTACAACACCCGACGCCGTCACTCCCTCCTCGCAACGCAGCCCGATCACCTACGAGTCAACGTCCGAAACGACATCAACTACGCTGACACCAGCCGCATAACCCGTGTCCAGGATTCGAGGTCAAGGCCCCCACCGCCCGCCCCCCCAGCGCTGATCACCGGAGCGGGATCGGTCGGCGACCGGCGAACAGCGAAGAGCCGTTGCCCGTTCTAGAGCCGTGCGCTGGGTGCACGCGTGGCAGCCGGGGAGTCCTGCGCCCTGCCCGATCCGCGGTCCGGCTTCGGTCAGCCGGTATGACGGCCGTGAACAGCTCGCCCGACAGCCGAGGCCACTCGCCGGATGGTGCCCCAGCCCGGCGGCCGCTCGCCGGGCGTGGCGCCCGGCTGATGGCGGGGAACCCGTACCCGTAGCGTTCGGGGACTGATCCGGCACCGCACGGGAGTCGGCAGGGTGACGGCTTCACCGTCCAGCCCGACGGGGACGACCGGGACGCCGGCTTCGACGACAACCTCGTCAGCGGTGGCCAGACTGGTCAGGCCGTGCGTCTTCCCATCCCGCAGCCGGGCGGCCGTGTCGGCGGGTGTCTCCGCCCGGGCGGCCAGTACGCCCAGTAGCCCGGAGTCCAGTTGCGCACGCCTGCCGAGCCCGGCCGGGTCATCGACCCGGTAGGGGTTGTTGCTCACCAGCACGGCATCCGGCAGGTCCACCGTGAGCAGCCCGGCGTGTACCACCAGCTCCGGGCCCTCGTGGCGGGCCAGGAATTCCGGGAGGATCCGCACGACAGTGCGGATCTTGTCCTCCCGATAGGCCGGGTCCTGCACCAGGGCGGCATAGGCACCGAAGGACACGTTGTTGACGAACACCCGCTCGCCTGCGAACCCGAGATCCACGCACAGTTCGACGCCGTCCGTCAGAGCCTCCAGCGCTGCCGAAGGGTCTTCACGGTCCAGGCCGAGGTCCATCGCGAAGTGGTTGCGAGTACCAGCCGGAATGACCACGAAAGGAAGACCGTTCTTCGCAGCCACCCCGGCGACAAGTGCCTGCGTACCGTCTCCGCCGGCCACCCCCAGCAGATCCGCACCGTCATCCACCGCGCGTCGGGCGACGGTCGCGAGGTCCTGGGGCCGGGAAGGATCGAGCAGGAGAACCTGAGCTCCCAACGCACGGGCCTTCTCCGCGATCCGGAACCGGCTCGCCTTCCCTCCCCCCGAACGGGGATTCACGATCAGATACGGCCGCCGCGCAGCGGTCACCGGTTGGAACGCGTTCTCGGTCATGGCAAGCACCGACAGGTCGCTTTCATCAGCCCGGCGCCCGTCACAGTCACAGGCGCCGACACAGCTGCCGTTACCGCGCCCGCTGCTGACTGCGCCATCCGCCACCGGCCCGGTCCAGCGATCGCACCGGCCACCGCCTCCATGACGTTTCCTCCAACAGTTACGGCCTACGGCACCAGGCCGACACCGCCTCCCAAGCCGCCGCCCTGACCACTGACCTTCTGGCAGTAGTTCTCCCGGCCCTCCCGGCAGTTGGCGCACACTCCACAGCCCCAGGGGCCGTAGACGCGCTTCTCCACCCGGACCTGCCCCGGCCCGGGGTCGGGCACCGGCACCTCGCGCGGCTCGGGCGGTTGCTGCCATCCGACTAGCTGAAAAGCCCGCATAGCGATCCTTCACGCATGTCGAGTCAGTCGCGGATCCCGTCGATGTCGACCAGGAGGTGGCGCGGGCCGCGGAAGATCTGGTTGTGGCGGTACGGCGGTGGGTCGTCTACCAGCCGGGGGTTTTCCACCCGGCGGACGAACTCGCCGACCGCGGCCTGGACCTCGAGCCGCGCGAGCGGAGCGCCGAAGCAGAAGTGGATGCCCTGGCTGAACCCGAGGTGCTGGTTGTCCCGGCGTTCGAGGTCGAGCTCGTCGGGGTTGGCGAACCGCTTCGGGTCCCGGTTCGCCGAGCCGTATGCCAGGAAGATCGGCGCGCCCTTCGGGATGGTGGTGCCTGCGATGTCGATGTCTTCCACGGCGGAGCGGGTGTGCCAGAACTGGACCGACGACTCGAAGCGCAGCAACTCCTCGACCGCGGGCACGATCAGCTCGGGCCGGCGGCGCAGCTTCTCGAGTGCGTCGGGGTGCCGCAGCAGGGTGAGCACGCTGTGGGCGATGAGATTGACCGTGGTTTCATGCCCGGCGAAGATCAGGAGCAAGGCATTGCTCACGAGCACGCCCTTGGACATCGCTCCCGACGGGCCGTCCTCGTTCATCATCGCGGAGAGCATGCCGGGGCCGGGCTGCCGGGCGTACCGGTCGAGCAGCTCGGCTGCGAACTGCCCGAACTCCTGCACGGCTTGGCGCCCCCCGGCCAGTCGGCTCTGCATCTCCTCCGAGGCGGCCTCGGGGCCGAAGTCCAAAGCGTCCAGGGCCGTCTCGATCCAGTTGTGGAAGCGTGGCTCGTCTTCGAGGGGTACGCCCAGGACCTTGCAGATCACGGTCACCGGGAGGGGGTAGGCGAACTCGTCGACGGCATCGATCCGGGACTTTCCCTGCATGGTGTTCAGGAGGCCGTCCACGATGCGGCGGATCTCGGGTTCCAGGTCGGAGATCAGGTGCGGGGAATGGGGCGGGCCGACGAAATGCGGCGTCATCGTCCGGCGATCTCGATCGTGCTCGGGTGGATCCTGGGTGATGATGTTCGGCTCCAAAGCGATGACGGCCTCCGTGATCGGCTCGGCCTCCGCCGAGTCCTCGGCTGGGGTCGCAACCGGGGCGGGGAGCTTCCTGACATCCGAACTGACCCGGGGGTCGTGCAGCAGCGCGACGATCTCTTGGTAGGTACTGACGACGTAGGTGCCGTCCGGTTGCCGCGCCACCGGGGTCCTGCGCAGTTGCTCGTAGAACGGGTATGGATTGGCGCGGTTGGCGTAGCGGAGGGCCTGCTGCCAGGGGGTTTCCTCGACCACGAGCCTCCCCTCCTTCTTCCTGTCGGTGCTGTCCGCTTGCACGCCCGGCCCGGCGAGCGCGTCAACGGGGGCGAGAGCGGAACTCGGCCCTCCGCTCGTTCGGGTCGTGGCCGGTCAGGACGACGTCGGGGATCGCCGTCGGGACGCCGGGTTGCGGGAACTCGGCCGGGATCGGTTTCATGTCGCCCGGCTGGTCCCAACCCGGCGGCGGAGGCGGGAACGGACCCGACTGCTCGATCAGCTTCCCGTAGTACTCCAGCCACTTGCCGTGGTCGAAGGTGACGGCGGCGACGATGCGGCCCCGGCGACCGTAGGCGGCGGCGAAGTGGCGTTCCGTGACGGATCCCTGTGTGAAGACGATCTCGTCGCCGAAAGGCGGCACGCCGACGGACTTGATGTTGACGCCGAACTGACCGGACCAGAAGCCGGGCAGCAACAGATGCGGGCGATAGTGGGGCTCGAGGTTCACCATGTTGTGCGCCGCGACCTCGGCGCCGAGAACGGCATTGTCCCAGTGCTCCATCGCGAGGAACTGGTACTCGTACAGCACGTGGGGCGCGCGCGCCACGTCCCCTGCCACGTAGATGCTGTCGGTGATCACGCCGTTGACGTCGAAGGCGCGACCGCCGGCGTCGCAACCGACGCCCCAGAAACCGGACGCCAGCCCGGCGCCCTCCAGCCATTCCACGTTGCGGATCGACCCCAGCGAGGCCACCACCACGTCGGCGTCGATGGTGGTTCCGTCCGAGAGATGAGCACGCCGCACGTGTCCGCCCGAGTCGCCCTCCAGTGACGACACGCCCAGCCCGCAGCGCAGGTCCACGCCGTGGTCTCGCTGCATCTCCGCGGCGATCTCACCGATCACCCCGCCGAGCGCGCCGACCAGCGGCGCCGAGCCCCGCTCGACTACGGTCACCGGGAGATCGAGTTCTCGGCAGACGGAGGCCACCTCCGAGCCGATGAACCCGGCCCCGATGACCATGACCCGCGACGCTGGCGCGGCCAGCGCCTTTTGCAGCTGTGCGGCATCATCACACGTGCGCAGCGTGTGGACCCCGTCCAGGGCCGCCTCGTCCGGGTTCGGCCACTGTCGCGCCCGGGTGCCCGTGGCGATCAGCAACCGGTCGTACGGGATCTGCTCGCCGTCGGCCAGGCGCACCTGCTTGGCGGCCCGGTCCAGCCCGCTGGCGGCCACCCCGAGCCGCCACTCCGCATTCACTTCTCGCAGGCGGGGCAGCTTGGTGTGGTCGGCCGGCACCCAGCCTTTGAGCACCTGCTTGGACAGCGGAGGACGGTCGTAAGGCTCGTACGGCTCGTCCCCGATGATGGTCAGAGAACCGGTGAAACCCTCCTCACGCAGGGCTTCCGCGGCCCGCAGTCCGGCTAGGGAGGCACCGACGATGACGATCCGACCGCTGGCTCTGAACTCGCGCACCAGCTCTGCGACCGTTGCCGGCAAGGTCATGACGTCGCGCCCCGCTCCGCCCCGTTCACGCGGTCGATCACGATCGCCTGCACCGGGCACGCCGCAGCGGCGCGCTCAACCTGCAGGCGCCGCCCGTCATCGGGGTTCGGCTCGTAGGTGAGGGCCTCCTGGCCAGTCAATCTGAAGACCTCGTGCGCCAGATACACGCATTGCGCGTATCCCTGACACCGATTCAGGTCCACGGCGATCCGCATGGGCAGACTCCTTCCGACCTGCCGCCCAGCTGGACAACCCACCCGTCGCCCCCGCCGACGCCACCGGCTGAGCACCCGTATGTTCGATCTTCTCCGACACGGCGGTACCTGCGCGGTGACGCCTACCGCCGGTGTGCATCACGGTCCGGAGGCCACGGCAACATCCGATGGAGACGGCAGCAAGGTTCGCCCCGGCCGTTTTGCCCTACCAAAATGCTCGCCCCGTCTGCCGACGACCGCAAATGCGTTGCCCTTCACCCCGGACGGCTGCCTCCGTAGCCGGTTGAGCTCGGGGCTGTCGCCGCCGGCATCCGCCAGCTCCATCGCGGCGGAGCACTTCCAGGTCGACGCAACGGTGGCCGGCGTGGTCCAGGGTACGGGCGGCAGCGGACCCGGTCGCAGAAGTTGCCCTGGGGGCACGGTTGTCGGCTGGCGCCGCGCTGACGGTCTCGGCGCCTGCTGCGGCGCAGAGGATTGGCCGTCGCAGACTGCGACGGCAGCGACACCCAGCGCCGTCAGCGGGTCAGCGGGGGTGTCGGCGGCGGCCCCGACGACCAGGAGCACGGCGGCCCGGTCGTCGACGAATACGCGGGCGAGGAGCCACGTCTGGTCGTGCTGCTCGCCCATCGTCGTCGTGTAGCCGGCAGCGGTCGCAGTGCCTGCCTCGGCCCCGAAGGAAGCCCAGACATGGGTCGCGCAGAACGCGGGAATTCCTCCTCTTCGTCCCCGGGACTACGGGGTGATCGTCCTGCCGCTGATGTTCGGGAAGGTGCAGGTCTTCCCGAGATCCACATGCCCGTCGCGCACTCCCGGTTCGGGCAACTCCATGCCGGCTTCGGTAGGCCGTCGGCCGAACCGAACTGGACACCCGGCGGCATAAGCATCTCGGAGCCTGTCTCCAACGGGACGGGGACGGCCTGGGCCATCCGTCGCGTCGGCAGGGCACCGCGGTGTCAGGCGTCGTCGCTGTCCCCAGGGGCCTCACCGGGGGCTCGGGCGAGGAGTGCCGGCAACGTGCACGGGGCGCTGCGTCCCTGCCCGCCTACATCGCCCACGCCCGCAAGCACCAGATGCGCATCGAGGTGTTCAGCAACCTCACCCACATCACCGATGAGATGTGGACCGCGCTGCAACTCCCCAGTGTCCGGCTGGCGTTCAGCTACTACTCCGACGACGGCGACGTGACCGAGAACCGCGGATCCCATGCCCGCACCCGCGCCAACGTCGAGAAGGCCAAGGCCCTCGGGATCACCCTGCGGGGCAGCGTGATCAACGTCCTCCAGGGCCAGCGCGCGACCGAGGCCCGCCGGGACCTGCTCGACATCGGACTCCGCGATGTCCGCACAGACAAGATCAGGCCGTTCGGCCGAGGCGCCAACGGCGCCGGCCCGGACATCACCAAGCTGTGTGGACGCTGCGGGCGCAACAAGTTCGCCATCGCACCCAACGGCTATGTGTGGCCGTGCGTGTTCGCCCGCTGGATGACTGCCGGCCACGTGCGCGAGCAGAGCCTCGCCGCCATCTACAACGGTGCCGCGATGCAGGGTGCCCGTGCCGAACTCGGCCATGCGTTCCCCGACAAGCTGCCCACCGCCGGTGCCCCGAGTTGCCTACCGGACTGCAACCCGTCGTACGACTCGTGCGCCCCGCAGATCGCCTGCGCTCCGGACGCCGCATGCGCACCGACGGACAACAGTTCCGACGACCGCGCGCCGATCATGTCCCCGCACCGGTCGGTGCGGTACGACAATCCGCGGATCGCCGGTACGGACTGCTGACTCCGGGCCCACCAACGGGGGAACCTGCGGGCGCGGGGGTGAGTGCGGCAACGCGTGCGAGTAGCGTGACACCGCTCTCGCCCCCGCCCTACGGAGATGCTCATGAGCGCCACCTCGACCGACCTCTACCTCTCCCGCCGGGACGCGTACGCCGCGTTCCTCACTGCCGCCGACGACGAATCGGCCGTGTGCTGGCGGAAGGCCGACGGCCAGTACCCGAGCACGGACACGACGCGGCAGGCGCAGGACACGGCGTACGCGGCCACCCGGGACGCGTTCAACCGGATCGTGGTCGAGCCGGTCGGGCCGCACAAGGAAGCCCACGCGGTCATCGAGCAGATCCGACTGCTCGGCCGAGCCGACACGGAAGAACAGGACTGGGTGGCGTTCAAGAAGGCCCGGGAAGTGTTCGTGGATGCCGCCCGCGCCTGCCTCACAGAGACCCTCGGCAGCACACCGGAAGCAGAGCAGGACTGACACCTCCCCGAGCACCTCCCGGTGCGCGACGCCCCCGTCACTGCCCTCCAAGGGCAAGGGCGGGGGCGTCGTCGTTGGTGGTGCCGCAGGCGTTCGGAGATCACGGTTAGGCGGTTTTCTACTCACCGCCTGCGGGCCCGGCGCTGTGTGGCCGAACCGTTTGGCCGCGGCCAAACGGGACCGCAATCAGGGTAAATGAGCGTCAACGAACGACATCGAACTGCGCTGGTTTCGCCCGATTTTCAGAGTTCTCGCAGGTCACAATAGGGTCAGAAAACTGGTTCGAGTCCCGTTACTCACCCCAGCATCAGAGCCCCCGATCTTTGGATCGGGGGCCTTGCGCGTTCCGGGCCAGATGCCGCCGCCGCAACGTCGGTGGTTTGCCGCATCAGTTGCTGACGCTCGCCGATGCCGTGGGGCTGCTCGACCTCGCCGAGGGCAACCTCCTACTGAAAGGGCGGGGCCAGAGCGGTACCAGCGGCACGATCTGCCGCGGGAGTACGCCGCCGAGCGCTGCGCCGAAACGACAGCGAGAATGAACGCTTCTCCAGGGTTAGCTGGTTGACCGAGTGGCGTGCGCACTCGGTAGACGAGGCGTACCGGCGTATGACTCCACAGCGCCCGATCGAACGGCTCGGCTCCCGCAGGCCGGCGGGGTCCCCACGGCATTCGGCGCCGCCGAGGCGAAGACGTTCCTGCCGATCGTGCGGCTGGCAGCGCGGCACCAGGGACCACCCCCTGCACGTGTGGGGACGACTCGAGCCGGCGACGGCGAATTCTGGGGGCGCTGCCGTGACCACACAGCTTTGAGAAGAAGTCACTGCCCGCCACCCGAAACGCAACGGCCGATCTCATCACCGAGCGTGGCCGCTGGCACGCCCGACAACGTCAGAGTGATTGACAAGCGCAACGATCGGACAAGAATCCGGCTCTCTCCGGTTGCGGTGCCGGGGGATGCCGAGCACCGCTTGGTGAACCGGTAGTTGCCGATCAGGGTCTTGGTCATCCTTCGCTCGGCGGGCCCGAGCGCCTCCGGCTGCTCCTTCGCCTTCTTCAGGAACGACATGGCCGTCCATGCCGGCGGCGTAAGGCCGGGCGGTCCGGGGCTCCGAGCGGTCTTCATGACCGGCTCCACGTCCGCCGTGACGGGCTCCCGGGCCCAGGAGCGGGCCCGGGAGCGGCGGTCTACCGGGATGCGTCGGGATACGCGGCGGTCGCGCGGATCTCGACGAGGAGCCCCGCGCTGGCGAGGCCGCTGACCCCGATGATCGTCCAGGTCGGGTAGGGCGCTTCGACGAGGCGCTGCTTGGCCTGGATGAAGCCGGGCAGGTGCTGGCGGATGTCGACGTGGTAGCTGGTGACGTCGACGAGGGCGGACATGTCGAGGTTTTCCAGCCGGAGGATCTCCTCGATCTTCCGGATGGCGATCTCGGTCTGCTCCTCGATGGTGTCCGGGATGGTTCCGTCGGCGCGGCGACCGATCGTTCCGGCGATGAACAAGAGGCCGTGCGCACGCACCGCGGCGGAGTAGCCGAAGCCTGCGAAGGCGCTGGTGGTCTCTCCGAAGACCGCGTTGTTCTCTGGGACTTCGACGGTGTGGATGGTCATTGCGGTGCTTCCTGTTCTTTGTTGAATCTCTGTTGGCTTTTTTGTTGGCGCGTGGTGGTGGAGTCCGTGGAGTCAGTCGCCCCAGCGGGACGTACGGTAGGCGTGCTCCAGGCGGGTCCGGCCGAAGGTCTGGCGCTCGCGCAGGAGTTCGCCGGGGGTCGTGTACCGGGGAGCGTTCTTCGAGTCCTTCGCGGCTTGCGCGACGATCGCGTCGGTGAGTGAGCGGATCATGTCCAGCCGTGGATAGGCGGTGTGCAGGGCGTCGGCCTGCTCGTCGGTGATTGCGTCGAGGTGGTCGGTGCCCACCGGGCCGCCGAAGTCGAGGGCGACGCCTTCGCGGACGAGCACGCACAGCGTGCCGCGGCGTTCCGCGATGCCCGGGGAGGTGTGCAGGGCGATGGCCTGCCAGACCTGGTCGGCGTCGGCCGTGGACACGCCCTGTTGGATGAGGAGTTCGGCGGCTCGGTCGGCGCCCTCGACCTCGAATCGCTGCCGGTGCGAGCCGTCCGACGCCAGCCCGACGTCGTGCATCGCGCACGCGGCGAACAGCAGGTCGTCCTGGTAGTCGTGGCCGGCGGCCAGGCCGAGGTGGCCGGCGACCAGCCTGGCGAACAGATAGCTGCGGATGCTGTGGTTGAAGACGGACGGCGTCTCCACCGGTCGGATGAGGTTTATGACGGTGTCGGCAAGTGGTGTGTTGGGCAGCGCGATCGGGTCGGCGGTCGCCTCGCGGGTAGGTCGAGTCATGTCCTCAGCCTGGCCGCGACCACCCTGACCTGGCGAGAGGCAATATTTCCTTACTTCGTTAGAATCTTGCCATGGCAGCTCATCGAGTCGCAGTCCTGGCGTTGGACGGGGTCACCCCGCTCGACCTGGCGATCCCGACGCAGATCTTCACCACCCGGCCGGAAACCCCCTACGAGATGACCCTGTGCGCGCTCGGCCCGAAGGTGGCCACCACCGCGGGTTTCGCACTGATCGCCGACGGATGCCTGGAGCAGGTGCGCACCGCCGACACCGTGATCGTGCCGGGCTTCGAACCGATCCTCCCGTTGCCGAACGCCGTGCTCGACACACTGGCCGAAGCCCACGACCGCGGCAGGCGTGTGGTGTCGATCTGCACCGGCGCCTTCGCGTTGGCCGCGGCGGGCGTACTGGACGGGCTGCACGCCACGACCCACTGGAAGCACATCGACGCGTTCGAGCGGGACTTCCCGGCCGTCACGGTCGACCGCGACGTGCTCTACGTCGACGAGGGCGACGTGCTCACCTCGGCCGGGGTGTGCTGCGGCATCGACCTGTGCCTGCACATCGTGCGCCGCGACCTGGGCGCGGAGGTGGCCAACCAGATCGCCCGCGGCCTGGTCGCCGCCCCGCACCGAGACGGCGGACAGGCCCAGTACGTGCCGGCTCCCGTCGCGGTGGCCGGTGAGGCGTCGCTGTCCGGCACCCGTGGATGGGCCCTGCACCGGCTCGGCGAACCGCTCACGCTACGCGTGCTGGCCCGGCACGCGGGCCTCTCGCAACGCACCTTCATGCGCCGGTTCACCGAGGAGACGGGCACAACCCCGTTGCAGTGGGTCCTCAACGCCCGGCTCGGCAGGGCGCGGGAACTGCTGGAAACCACGGACCTCTCGGTGGATCAGGTGGCGCGGGACTGCGGGCTGGGCACGGCAGCCAACCTGCGGCTGCACTTCCGGCGCACGCTGGACACCACCCCCACCGCCTACCGCCGCACCTTCACACACTCGACACCGCGCGGTCCGGACTCGTCACCAGCAACCCCGCGCACGGACTGAGAACGGCCACCACGACCTGAAGGGTTTCGCAGACGGGTCGCTGCCGCCCAAGCCGCCGAGCAGAGCGGCAGGGCGCGGACGGCGGCGCTCATGGACCGTTTCCTCTCGGGTCAGGCGTCGTTCGTCACCCCGCTCGACGGGTGAGGCGAGAGGGCCTCACCGGTCAGCAGGATGTCGGCTCCGGCAGGGACCGTCTGGCCCAATGAACCTTCCGCGCCAGGCGTTCTGACGAAGAGTCGCGAGAAGTGGACCGGCAGATGCGGGGTGCTAGACGCCGGGGGGTTCGGAGGGAGCGCGGCGGAACCCCTGGTCCCACTGCACTCGCCAAGCCGGCGCCGAGGGCGCCCGTCGGCTCCTGCGCGCCACCAGTCGCGCAGCACGTCCGCTTCGTCGGCCACCGCAACAGAAGAGATGCCGGCACGTGCTCACGGCCTGCCTATCAGCCCTGAACTGCGCTGACAGCCAGCTCGCGCTGCGAACGCGTCCCACCTCCGGCCCCACCTTCGGCCCGACGATGAACCCCACGATTCTCAGCTTGGTCTCCAGGGTCCGGCCGGGATGTCAGAGCCACCGCGTAGAGTCCTGGCGACGGGGCCGCCAGCACTGGAAGACGGCAGCCTCCCCGGTCTGCACGGGGGTGGCTTCGGCCCAACCGGCGTCCAGGCATCAGCTGAGGGCCACGGGTGCAGCCCGCCGGCCCGGCCCCATCCAGCAGTTGCGCTCGGCCGAGCTCGGCCAGCAGCACGGCCTCGTCCGACGAGCGACGGTCGGGCCGTGGAAACGGGCCCCGTCCGGGTAGATGTCGAAGAGCAGATGTTGCGCGGCGGGCGCGGTCTGCGCGACGGCGATCCGCAGCCACTTCCGCAACTCGGCGGCGTGAGCCCGGCCGCGGCGACATCGAGGACCGCGCGGGCCCAGCAGAACGGGCCACCGTCGGCGGCGTCATGCACGCAGCCACCAACAACTGCAACCGGCCCACGGCCTCGCAGCCAAGCCGGCGAGCGGGTGAGCAGTTGCCTGATGGGCCATCAACTCCCGCACGGAATGCGCGCCCTCGGCCACGGCGCAGTCGGTCTTGCGGAGATCCTGACGGTGAGGTGGTGAGTCACGCCCCGATGTCGGTTGGTGATCAACGGTCGTGGCATGTGGTGGCGATCCTCCGGGCGGGCCTGGACGCGCCGCGCGGTGTGGACAAGCTCAGGCGGGAAGCTTCGCGTCGACGACGAAGCTGATCTCAATGACCTGGCCGGGGAAGGTCAGTTCAGTGACACCGAGGACGGTGCTGGTCGGGCGGTGGTCTCCGAAGTACGCCAGGTTGCCCACCGCCGTCGCCGCGGCGTTCTGCCGCAGGTCCACCACGTACAGAACCTGCGAGACGACCTGTTTCCGGGTGACTCCGTAGTGGTTCAGGACCTTGTCCGTGTTGGCGTAGTGTGCGACATCCCGTGAGTTCCTCTGAGCCCCGCTGAGTCCCCAACCCCGTGGCAAGGGGGTTCTTCCTCCTTCGTGTGCTCTGTGGTTCTGTGACGTAGCTTCGGGATTCTTGAAGCGTTCTCACCTCGTCCGACCGATCCGCAGTCGGGCCGAAGGTGAGGAGGCTCGGGTTGGCGGCGCTGGCAGTCGTACGAGACCTGCGTGAGTACTGGGCGCCTGCGTCGGCGGAGGAGCTGGAGCGGTTCGAGACCGACGTGCTGTCCGGGTTCGTTCTCGCGCGGGCCTCGGCGGGCCTGGAGGGCGGCACCATCCTCGGGGACGTCGGGCACCTGGAGCAGATCAGAACCTGGTTCGGCCGACCGCTGTGAGACATGGAGCGAGGGTGCTGCGGAACTCGCCGAGCGGCACCCGGCTGGCCCGGTCGCGGCTCTGACTACGTTCTTCATGTTCCTGGAGCTGCGGCACAAGGTCGAACTCCACCGGATGACCGGCCGGGCCATCGAGTGTCCGATCGACGAGATGAATCGGCCGCGCGGGGCCAAGGACACCCAGCTGAGGATTCCTCCGACCGATCCGGAGGTCGGGACGCTGTTCACCGGCTGGGGCCGTGAGCTGGCGACCTGCCGCAAGTTCGCTCCGACCGCCCGGAACTACACCGCGGCGAAGCCGATGTCGCAGGTCGGTCTGCGGGTCAGCGAGGCGTGCAAGCTGGACCTGGCCGACATCAAGTGGAACCTGGGGCGCTTCGGCAAGCTCCACGTCCGCCATGGCAAGGACGCCCGTGGCTCGGGGCACTTCCACGTCGCAGCCAACTTTTATCTGGTCAGCAGGATGCTCCAGAAGAAGCGCCCTAGGTGTTCTGTCCGGGGAGGTTGTGGACGGGTGAGCCAGGTCTCGGCGGCTGGATCTTGAACGGGTGAGGGCCTTCCGGTTCGGTGTGGATTGCGACGTCTACACCAACAGAAAGGCCCTCATGCCTCACCGTAATGCACCCCTGACCGAGACCGGACGCCTGCGCCTGGCCCGCTGCGTCTTCGAGGACGGCTGGACTCTTCGTCGGGCCGCCGAACGCTTCCAGGTTCCCACACGTACTCGGCAAGGGAGTCCTGGAAGAACGCCCGCTCGTCCTCCGCCGACGCGGTCGCTGAGGTCTGCCGCTGGAGTGTCAGCACGTCGGCCGGGCCCGGCTCCGGCTGTCCCTGCTCGCCAGGCCGGTCCTTCAGGCCGACGTCGCCACCGGTGATGAGAGAGAAGCGGCGAGCCCTGGACTCTGTCACAAGCGAGCAAATTACGGAAGGGACTCCTGGAATTTGCGAGTAATCGTCAGATCTCCACGCGATCGAGTGAACCGCTTACGCTCGGCTCTGACCTGCATGAACAGCCGCAACTCCGGCACGGACCGCTGGAACGAACCCGTCGGCGCTCCAGTTGCATCCACCCCGCTCAGTTGAACAGCACGTTGTAGAGGACTGCCGCCCCCAACACGCCGATCGCTAAACCAACCACCAGACTCCCCACGCCTCGGGCCAGGTTGCTTTCCTCAAACGCACCGTCCACGATGAAGCAGAGGCCGAGCCCGTTGGCCATCTCCAGTAGTCCGAGCACAACGAGCACGAGCCCCGCGGCGACAATCTCCCAGTGGTCCTGAAATGCGTTCTGGAACGGGCCGGCCTGTCGCGTAGCAAGCAGATACCCGATAGGCGTGAGGACGCAGGCGACGAGCGCGGCGACACCAGAGAACTTGATCAATCGCTGAATCAACGGAACGCCCCGCCTTCGATGGGGAACTGGGAAAGACGTTGCCTGGCCGCGCGGACTCGCTCCCTGCTCCACTGCTCGCTGCGCGCGACATGAACGAACAGTTCACGCAGCCGATTGACCTCGTTCAGCATGACGCGTTCCTCCAACGCCAGCTTCCGACGCAACGGGAGGACGACCGCGGCCTGGGTCACAAGAATGGCTGCGAAACCGACGGCGGCGATGAACAGTGAGACCACGACCCACGTGCTTCTCTCGTCTCCGGGCCGGTCAGTGCTCAGCAGCGCCACGGCAACCGCCACAAGCGCCACGGCGCCACCCCCTAGCTGGACACCTCGGGCCACGCCTGTTTGAGCGCGCGCCCTGCGAACGAGGATCAGTCGGGATTCGGCTTTGGTGAGGATTTGGTCAAAAGCGTCGCCGTCGTCAATGGCCGTCATGCCCCGTCTCCGGCAGTGAGGAATCCACGAAGGGCGCTTCCGAAGTGATCTCGAAGGACGCCGAGTTGTTCGTCATCCAGTTGGAAGAGCTGCGGCTGCAGCTGAGGCACGAACTGATGCCGGATAAGCCGCGAGCTCATGGGAAGTACGGCGAGCTTGATGGATGTCTCGTCTACCAGGTAGCGCAGCGGAGTGTGAAACTCCGAATCGGGGCCCGCGCCGGGGATGTAGTAGTCACGCGCTTCGTCGATGCGATCCCAGTACAGATCGCACTTCGAGACGGCGATGATCATCCACCGCAGGCGCTTGGCGGCACGCTGTTCGGTGATTCGTTCGCACAGGTCCCGGAAGTCCTCGGCCTCCTTGCGGAGGTGCCAGTCACGCACCGAATCCCTGTCGAACGCCGGGTTTGCGGCGCGCAAGGTCTCTTCGATGGCCCGTTGTTCACGGCGCTGCCAGGTCCTGTTGTGTCCCCAGCACACGACGTGGATGATGCCGTGCGGCGATGCTGTCCCACCCATGGTGGCGGTCAGAGCACGTTCCCTCTCCTCGGACGCCTGCCCCGGGATCACCACGACTGACGCCTGCGCCCGCCGGGAGCCGGTGCGGAAGACCGCACGGCGCCTCTCCCGGTCCGGGCTTCGAGTGCCGTTCGGGTCGCCGGTCTTGATCGTCTGAGTCAACGCGTCGTACAGGACGCTCTTCCCGGCACCAGCCTCACCCGTGATGGCCACCGGGTTCACGGCCAGACCGAACCGCCCCTTCCCGAACGCCGATCCGTTCCTGGGCGCAGGATATGAACTGTCCACGGCCTGGCGAACACTCTCCCACCGGGAACGAATGTTGTCCCAGTCGCCCGACATCCGCAGCCCCCTGTGATCCGTCAGATCTCCGGCCAGATGCTACCGGCCTGAACGTTCGAGGGTGTGAATACTCGGAACAACGGAGACTCCGTTGCGACGCGCACTGTGGCTGACACACCCCCTCTCGACGGGGCCGCCGGAGCGGCTGCGGGATGCCTTCCCAAGCCGAATCCTCAAAAATCCGAGGGGTGCGCCGAAAGCCGACCGACAGAATGCCCCCTAGGGAGCCTGAATTCGAACCTCCCGGTAGGACGCGACCTCCGCGTCGCTGGCAGCCCGTCAGGTGACCGTAGGGCGTGGTTCGGGGTGGGGTGGTCGAGTCGAAATGCGCTGAATAGGGGATAGATCGCAGATGTGGATGCTGCAGCACACCCGCGGTGCCGGCTGACGTGCGGCGAGGCCGAGCTCCGCCCGAACCCGGTGGGAGCCGTTCATACAGGTTCCGTGTTTCGGTGTCCAACGGCTTCGCCGTGACCTGCGAGGTTTCGGCATCCCATGCTCGTGTCTCCGAACGCGTTCCGCAGGACCGCGTCCAATCCTCGCCGGGCCTGTTTCGCATGGCGGGCGGGCCTCAACTCTTGACGGCCTCTGCGATCTGCAGGGCCGCCTGTGCGGGCGTGAGGTGGGTGGTGTCGATGACCTCGGCCTCACCGTGTAGCCATGTGCGGGCCGCCTCGGCATAGGGCTCAAGGTATTTGAGACGGAATGAGGAGTTGGGGCCAAGAACAGTGTCGCCCGCGATGCGCTCACGGAGGGTGTCCTGGTCGGCGTGGAGGACGTAGAGCCGACCTTGCCTCCACCTGCCCCCGTGTCCGGGGGCAGGTCACGTACTCCTGAACAGCCGGTCCAGATGCACGTCGATCGCGGCGAGCGCGCCCTGGGGGTCGATCACGTCGAGTTCGATCAGGGAGGTGAAGCCGGTGAGGGCGAGGAGCAGGTTGGTCTCGGTCGCCGGGTCACGGCCGGAGTCGATGTGCCCGTCGGCGATCGCCTGGCGGACCAACCGCTCAACGAGGGCCCGCCCTTGGACGAGGCCGCGGCGCGCCCGCTCGTGCACGGCCTCGTCGTGCAGCGCCTCCAGGACGTAGACGGCGCTCATCCGGCTGGTCGCGCGGGCGTCGGCATGCAGGGGGGAGCATTTCCGCGAGCGTCAGTCGCAGCACGTCACGGGGATGCGGACGGTCACCGAGCTTTTCGAGCCCCTGGTCGACGCGCACCGAGGTCTGCTCGGACGCGAAGTCCATGGCGAAGGAGAGCATGGTGGTCCGGGAGGCGAAGTAGTGCCGCAGCTGCCCGAGTGACATGCCCGCCTCCTGCGCCACCACGCGCATCGTCAGCTGTGTGACGCCGCACTGCTCCACCACCCGCCACAGTGCGCGGGCGATCGCTTCGCGGCGTCCGCGGTGATCCACCTGTTTCGGCGTCGCCGGCCCCTCCCTCGCGCCCCGGGCCTGTTTCAATACGGTTGACATAATACACCTGACCCGTAATCCTGAGGTCCACTCGAGGGGAGGGATCGTCATGTCCGAACAGCCAAAGGTACGGACCACAGAAGGCGTGGTGCAGGGGCGTCGGCGGCAGGGGCACGCGGTGTTCCGCGGCATCCCCTATGCCCAGCCCCCGGTCGGAGCGCTCCGCTTCGCCGCGCCCGCACCGCCGCACCGCTGGGAGGGGACGAGGCAGGCGGTCGAGTTCGGCCCCGTGGTGCCGCTGTCGCTGCCGATCGACGTGTCCCCGCAGGGCACCGACTGGCTGACGCTCAACGTCGGCACTCCGGATCCCGGCGCGGCGGGACTGCCGGTGCTGGTGTGGATCCCCGTGGGCGGCTACCTCTCGGCAGCATCGAGCGACCCGATGTTCGACCCGGCAGCGCTGGCCGAGGCGGGAGTCGTCGTGGTGACCGTCAACTGCCGCGTGGGCGCGGAGGGTTTCGCGCTCCTCGACGACGCGCCGCCCAACCGCGGATTCCTCGACCAGATCGCGGCGCTGGAGTGGGTGCAGCGCAACATCGCCGCCTTCGGTGGCGACCCCGCCCGGGTCACCGTGGCCGGGGTGTCCGCCGGGGCGGGCTCGGTCGCCGCCCTGCTGACGATGAAGTCCGCGCGCGGCCTGTTCCGGCGGGCCATCGCCCATTCGGTGCCGGGGCTGCACAGCACCCCCGCGCTGCCACGGCAGGTCACCGCCGCGTTCGCGGACCGGCTCGGCGCGGCGGCCCCCACCGCCGAGGCCCTGCGCGACATCGACCCATGGCACCTCGCCGCCGAGCTCACCTCCTTCAACGCCGGCCTCCACGCGCACCGGGAGAGCTGGGGACGCCTCACGGAGACCGGCACCGCGCTGTGCCCCGTCGTCGACGGCGAGGTCCTCCCGGAAACGCCCTGGCTCGCGCTGACCGGAGCGCGCGCGAGCGGGACCGAACTGCTCGTCGGCCACACCCGGGACGAATTCCGGTACTTCAGCGTCATGAGCGGACGGTACGGCACCTTCACCGAGGAGGACGCCCACGCGGCCCTGGAACTGCTCGCCCCGCAGCCGGACGGCGCGCGGGCCTACCGTGCCGCGTTCCCACAGGCAGGCCCGGAGGAACTGGTGGAGACGGTGTACTCCGACGCCCTCTTCCGCATGCCGTCACAGAAGCTGGCCGAGGCGAACGCCGCAGCCGGCGGCACCTCGTACCTGTTCGAACTGTGCTGGGCTGCCCCGGCCCTCGGCGGCATCCTGGGCGCCTGCCACAGCCTCGACGTTCCCCTGGCGTTCGGCACGCTGGACAGCCCCGTCGGCACCCAACTCATCGGCGAGGAGCCCACTCCCGAGGCCGTCGCGCTCTCCCGCGAACTCCAGGAGGCATGGGTCCGCTTCGTCACCACCGGCGACGCGGGCTGGTCCGCCCACCGGCCCGGCGGCCACCTCACCCGCGTCCTGGACACCGAGTCGAAGACTCTGCCCTACCCCGAACAGACATCCCGCCAGATCTGGGAAGGCCACTCCCCCGCCCCCTTCGATCTCTCGTAATTGTCCGGGTCGGCTCCTACGACTGCGGCGCCGCCTCTCACCTGCCATCGGGGACAGCGCGAATTGGCGTACAGCCAGGCAACACCCGGCCCGCTTGGCATCAGATCCCACCCGAGGGTGACGGACTACATCAAGAGCCGGGAGAGGGCCCAGGTCACGGATTGCCTGCGCCGTGGGTTCCGTTGAGCCATACGATCATGGAACCGACGCTACCGCCGTGCGGGCCAGCGAATGTCCGGTTTTGGTATCACTTCCCCGCGCGGTGACTTGAAGGCGAGCGGCTCTCTTCGAGCGTGGGCTTCAGTTTCTCCTCGGTCTCCTTCAGTAACTCACGCAACTGATCACGCTCGGCCTCGGTCTCCCGCAGCCGCGACATGGCCGCCTTGAGCTGGTCCCGCTCCGCGCGCAAGATTCTGAGCTCTGCCGTGGCCAGTTCCAGGTCGGCCGCCAGCGACTCGGTCGAGACGTCCGAGCCCGCCTCTGCCTCCCGTTGTGCAGCACCGCTCTGCTTCTTGATCGCTTCCTCGATGTGTTCGCGCAGTCCCTCGGCGTATACCAGCCAGTTCGAGACCCGCGCTGTGCAAGCGAGTCTGAGGAAGGTGATCTTCTCTCCCGTCACGGTCATCTCGTTGAGGGTCTTGAGTACCCGCGCTCGTTTACGGTTCATGCCGGACCCGCGGCAGGTGCCGGCGGAGGTCGCCGAGTACTTGGCCGAGCAGTTGGGGATCGCCGATGCGTCATGCCTGAAGGAGTACGGGGAGCGTGACGGGACGGCCCGAACGCACGCTGGTGAGATCCAGGAGGCCGGGGGCTGGCGTGACTTCGCCGAGGTGCGGGACGAGCTGAGCGAGTGGTTGGACGCGCGGGCCTGGACGACCGGCGACGGGCCGAAGTCGCTGTTCGACGCGGCGGGCGGGTGGCTGCGCGATTGGGAGGACATCCTGCGGATCATCGGCTCCATCCACACCGGCGCCGTGCGCGCGTACGACGTGATCCGGATGCTGTCGCGGGACGGGCGTCCGACGCCGCTCGGCGACGCGATCGCCCACTACGGGCGGATCTCCAAGACCTTGCACGTTCTGCGCATCGCGGACGAGCCCGGCTATCGGCGGCAGACCAAGAGCCAGGCCAACCTCCAGGAGGGCCGCCACTCCCTGGCACGGAACATCTTCCACGGCAGGCACGAGCAGCTCTACCAGCGTTACCAGGACAGCATGGAGGACCAGATCGGGGCATTGGGGTACGTCCTGAACGCCCGTGTCCTGTTCAACACCCGGTACATGGACGGCGCGGTGAACCAGCTGCGCGCGGACGGCTTCGACGTCCGCGACGAGGACGTGGCCCGCCTCTCCCCGTTCGTAAGGCACCACGTCAACATGCTGGGCCGGTACTCGTTCCAGCTGCCCGAACTGCCGGGCGGTCTGCGCCCGCTGCGCGGCCCGGACGCGGCCGAAGAGGCGTGACCCAGGTGCGGTGACCGTGACCGCCGGGGCTGTCCCAGCGGTGACGCTTGCACTGGTCACCGGCTCGCAGGGGGTCGGGAGCCGTAACACCGGCGGAGGGTGTGGCGGCTATGCGTGGCGGCGGGTGCGGTAGGCGGTCGGTGAGAGCTCCGGGCTGCTGCTGGGCCGGGACTGGGGTGCGGGCGTCCACCACACCGGGTGGCGGCGGCTGTGGGGGGATTGGCTCGTGGTTCGAGTCAGTCAGCAGAGCGGCGGATCAGCCCGGCGTCACCGCACCGTACCGTCTGGCACTCCGAACCACTCCTCCAGCGCCTCCGCCAGCCCGGCCGTCGATGTCGGCGCCTGCGCCCCCGCGTCGGCTGCCCAGGCCGTGAAGCCGTCCGGACGGACGAGGACCGCCGCCAGTTCCGGGCGGGACGGACAGCCGGCCGTCAGGATGTCGACGCGGCCGGCATACCCCGCGGCGAGGGCCCGGAGATCCGGGTTGTCGGTGAGGTCGAGCAGGAGCGCCCGGCCGCCGTGCAGGTGGTCCGCGAGGCGGCCACCGTCGGTGAGTTCGAGGTCCGGGGTGCTGCGGCCGGTCAGCGGGTGCTCGCCCGGCATCTTGTACCGCACCCCGCCACCGTTGCCCCGCGCGGTGAGGTACGTGGTGCCCGCGACCGTCTCCGCCAGGTCGCTCACGATCTCGCGCAGGGCCCGGGACTGCGGGTCCGGGCGCATGGCCGCGACCTGGGAACGGGTCCAGTCCAGGACCCACGCGCCCACCGGATGCCGCTCGGAGGTGTACGTGTCCAGCAGCCCTTCCGGCGCCCGGCCGCCGATCACCGCGGCGAGCTTCCACCCGAGGTTCATCGCGTCCCCGATACCCAGGCTCAGCCCCTGGCTCCCGAACGCGGAGTGCACGTGCGCGGCGTCGCCCGCCAGCAGCACCCGGCCCTTGCGGTACTCGGTGACCTGACGGGCGTGGTCGGTGAAGCGGGTCGCGGTCCGCACCCCGGTGATCGTGACGTCCACGCCGGATACGTGACGCAGCCGCGCTTGGAGGTCCTCGGTGGTGACCGGCGAGTCCCGGTCGGCCGGCGGGCCGTCGAACTCCACGGTGACGATGCGGCCTGGCATCGGCCCGTGGGCGTATACCCCGGTGTCCGTGGCGGTCCAGCCGACCTTCAGGTCCTCGGCGCCGGTCATCTCCACGACCGCCTGGTGACAGGTGATCTCCGGGTCCGTACCGGGAAATTCGAACCCCGCGAGCTTGCGGACCGTGCTGCGGCCGCCGTCGCAGCCCACGAGCCAGCCGGCGCGCATGGCCCCGTGGCTGGTTCGCACGGTGACGGCCCCGTCGTCCGCGTCGAAGCCGGTCAGCTCCACTCCCCGACGCACGTCGACGCCGAGTTCGTCCGCCCGCTCGCCGAGCAGCCGCTCGATGTCCTGCTGCGTCACGAAAGCGATCTCGGCGGCGGGTCCGGCGTCGCCGAGGCCCGGCTCCGTACGGTCGACGAGGTCGGCGCGCAGCATGATTCCGGCGAAGTGCCCGACGATCCCGAGCCCTTGGCCCGCGGCCCCGCCTGCGTCCCCGCCGTTCCGCTCGCGTATGAATGCCTGGAAGCGGTCTATTGCCTGCTGGTGCACCTTGGCCAGCGCGGGCAGCAAACCCCGGCGGTACAGCGCCTCGGCGCTGGGCGTGGTGATCGCCCCGCCCTTGATCGTCGGGTTCACTTCGGTGAGGCGCTCCAGGACGGCCACCCGCGCGCCTCCGAGCCGGAGCTCGCAGGCCAGCATCAGTCCGACCGGGCCGCCTCCGGCCACCACTACGTCATAGTCCATGGCGCCCACTAGGAACTTCCTCTCCGGCCGCCGTGCAGGCGACCGCTGTTGACGGTAGATGAAAGGGGGGCGGGTCTGTTCAGGTGGCGCTGCCCACCGGAGCGATGCGGGCGAGCGCGCCGATCTCAAGCGCGGTCCACAGGGCGCCGTCGGGACCGACGGTGATGCCGTGCGGTTCGGAGCGGGGAGTGGGCAGGTCGTGGACGGTGACCGAGCCGTCGGGGGTGATCGTGCCGACGCGGTTGCCTCCCCATTCGGTGAACCAGGCGATGCCCTGTTCGTCGACGGTGACGGCGTGCGGCCGTGCGGCGCGGTCGGGCAGCGGGAACTCGGTGATCTGCCCGTCGGGAGTGATCCGGCCGATCTGGCCGGCGGCGATCTCGGTGAACCACAGAGCACCGTCGCGGCCCGCGGCGATCCCCACCGGCGCCGCTTCCTTCGTCGGCAGGGAGTGGAGGGTGACCGCGCCGTTCATGTCGATCCGGCCGATGGCGGTGGCCTGGTTGAGGGTGAACCACATCCCGCCGTCGCCGCCGGCGGTGATCGCGGACGGGAACGCGCCCGTGACGGGGAGCGGGAACTCGGTGACGTCGCCGTCGACGGTGATGCGGCCGATGCGGTCGGCGGCGGTCTCGGTGAACCACAGCGCACCGTCGGGCCCCGCCGCGATGCCGAACGGCCCGCAGCCGGGTGTGGGTACGTCGAATTCGTCGATGTCGCCGTCGGTGGTGATCCGCCCGATCCGGTCGGCCCGGTACTCGGTGAACCACAGCGCGCCATCCGGGCCGGGCGTGATGACGGTCGGTCCGCAGTCGGGGTCGAGGCGGTGGCTCTCCGGTTCTTCGCCGGGGACGAGCCGGCCGATCCGGCCGCTCTGCACGAGGGTGAACCACAGCGCGCCGTCCGGTCCCGTGGTGAGGGCGTAGGGTCCGGCCGCGCTGTCGGCCACCGTGTGCTCTTCGACGGTCACGTGGGTCACAGGGGCCTCCCCAGGCCGTGCTCGGCGGCGATGCGTTCGATGTCGGCCGGGGTTCCGGCCATGATGGTGCGGGCGTGCTCGGTGACCAGGTCGGCGGGCCAGTCCCACCACGAGGCGCGCAGCAGTCGCTCGATGTCGGCGTCGGTGAAGCGCTGCCGGATCGGTCTGGCCGGGTTGCCGCCGACGATCGTGTAAGGCGGGACGTCGGCGGTGACCAGCGCGCCGGCCGCGATGATGGCGCCGTCGCCGATCCGCACGCCGGGCATGACGGTCGCCCGGTAGCCGAACCAGACGTCGTTGCCGACGACCGTGTCACCGCGGCTGGGCATGGCCGTGACGATGTCCAGGGTCTGCTCGGCCCACCGGCCGCCGAACATGGTGAACGGGTACGTGGACACCCCCATCGCCGGATGCTCGGCACCGGCCATCAGGAAGGTGGTTCCCGAGGCGATCGCGCAGTACTTGCCGATGACGAGACGCTCCGGCCCGTAGGCGTAGAGGACGTTGCGGCGCTCGAAGTCCGTGGCGCCGTCCGGATCGTCGTAATACGTGTAATCGCCCACGTCGATGTTCGGCGAAATGACCAGTGGTTTGAGGAACACCACGCGCTCGTGTGCGGGCAGCGGGTGGACGGTGGTCGGATCAGGCGACAAGGTGCGTTCCTTTGCTGGGGCAGGACTCGGATGTGCCTTCATGCGTTGGGCTGTCAGGCGCTCTCGGGGCCGGACAGGGTGACCCATTCGGGCAGCGCCGCTCCGCTGCCTACGACCGCATGCGATGCAGCCATGCGGATCCCCCTCAATCGGTAGGTGCGCCCGGCCACGGTCGACGCGAGTGGCGATACGCCCGAGCGCTCTAAAGCAGCCATTGGCTGCGTTAGGTGACTATAAGGAGGATCGCCCCACAAACGCAAGTCCTGACTGCGTTAAGGTGGGGGCATGAACGAACGACAGCGAGCCCGGCGGCCCGGCGGGCGCAGCGCCCGCGTCGGCGCGCAGGTGCACCAGGCCGTCACCGACCTGATCAGCGAGCGCGGCTACGGCAACTTCACCGTCGGCGATGTCGCAGCCCGCGCGGGCGTAGCCGACAGCAGCATCTACCGTCGGTGGGGCAGCCTGGAAACCCTGCTCACCGACGTGGCGCTCGCCCGCCTCAACGCGCAGTCGCCGATGCCCGACACCGGGAGCCTGGCCGGCGACCTGCGCACCTACGCGGCCCAAGTGGCCCGAGAGATCACCGGACCCGACGGCCCGGCGGTGCTGCACCTAGCCGTCGCCCTGTCAAGCAGCGGTCAGTTGCAGGCTGGTGACGACCTCCGCGCCGAACGCATGCGGCAATTGCAGTCCATGCTCGATCGCGCCCGCGAACGCGGCGAGCACGCACCCGACGCGTTCGACGTGTTGGACCACATCCTGGCTCCGATGTATATCCGCGTCTTGTTCGGCATGGTCCCGCTCGCCCCGGACTACGTCGACGGGCTGGTCGACCGATTGCTGTGACCTCGACCCGGTTCCCGCGATCATCTGGGGCAGCCTCGCCGCTGCGACGCTTCTGTCCGCCTCCGCCGTTGCCACCGAGAAGGATCAAGGAACGCGACTCAGCGGTTGCTCACGCCGGGCGCGAGCAGGTTCGTGAGCTCGGCGATCGCCTCGGGGGAGGGCTTGAAGTAGCGGCGGACGTTCTCCGGTTTCTTGTGGCGGGACTTTGCCATCAGCATCAACAGCGAGGCGCCTTGCTCGCCGAGGTGGGTGAGGGTGGAGTGGCGGTACTCGTGCAGGTCCCAGCCGGTTCCCGGCCCGCGCACGGCGGTGTGCTCGTCGAGCAGGGCGCGGCCGTTGCCGTTGACGAGTCGTTGAACGGTGACGAGCCCGATCGGACCGCTGGGAGGCAGTGCCTCGGAGGCGGACCGGACGCGAGGCGATGGTCTTCAGCAGGTAGCCGTCCATTGGGGAAGCACGGCCGAGGCCGTGGGTTCGGCGGTCAGCAGGGAGGCCGCCATGCCGAGGGACTGGTGCGGTCGCGCGTGGTTGCAGCTGTGGACCCAGGCGTTGATCGCTTCCTGAGCGTCGGCGACGGACGCGAACGGGGCCACATGGTCCAGGAACTCGCGGCGCAGAGTTCCGTGAAAGCGTTCGACCTTGCCCGTCGTGGTCGGTGACCGGCGTTTGGTGAGCCGCTGCACGATGCCGTTCTCCCGGCAGATGCGCTCGAACAGCACCTCGGCCGGCCGGGGCTTGGTGAAACGGCCGGTGAACCGTTTGCCGTTGTCGGTCAGTATCTCGGTCGGCACTCCGTACTGCTGCATCGCCGCCACGAACACCGAGCACACGTCACGGTCGGTCGGCCGGACCACGACTTCGGCGACGACGACGTAGCGTGAGTGGTCGTCGATGCCGGTGACGAGCTTGCACTCGCGGCCGTCGGCCAGCGGGACGCCCGACACGATGTCCATCTGCCACAACTGCGTGGGTGCTTCGCGCTGCCACCGCCGGTACTTGCGCTTGTGCTCCTGCTGCTGGTGGTCCACCAGACCGTTGCGCGCCAGCACCCGGTGCACGGTCGCACGCGACGGCAGCGGGACGACGTTGCGCCGCCCCAGCTCGTAGGCGACGCGCCGGGCACCCCATCGCGGATGCTGCTGCCGCAGCTCGCAGATCAGTGCCTCCATGTCGGCCGGCAGGCGGGTCGGACTCGTCCGGGGCCGACGTGATCGGCCCTTCAGCCCCTCGACGCCGTGCTCCTGGTACCGGTTGCGCCACGTGTGCACAGACTGCCGGGACACCCCATAGCGCAGAGCAACCTCAACGACCGGCGCTCCGTCCAGCACCTCCAGGACCGCCCGGCAACGATGCTCCACCAACTCCTGCGGCTCCATCCTGCCCCTTCCTTCGGGGCCCGGTGGCATTCACCGCGCAGGCTGGGTGCACTGGCAGTTGGGGCGGGCGGAGAGCCCAACCGGAGATTCGTTGCGCGGGCGGCAGCCTTCTGACGGGCAGGCAGTCCAACCTGGCCTGCGGAGCCTCGCGATCACTTGGAGAGTGGACCAGCGCTTGGTCAGGTAGGGGCCGACGGCATCGATCCGATGATGCCGGCCCCCGGCCCCCGGCCCCCGGCGCCGACAGCTGGCGGCTGGCGGCTGGCGGCTGGCGGCTGGCGGCTGGCGGCTGGCGGCTGGCGGCTGCATCAGCACATGTTCGGCGCGGTGCTGGGCCACAATGCTCGCGCGCAGGGGCTTGAGCGGAGGGCGGCGGGCGACGTCCTCGTCCGTGATGTCGTGCTCCTCGGGACTGAGTTGGGAGGATTCGCTGTTCTCCAGGAGCAGCGTTTCTCGGCGGGTTCCGGCATCAGTTGGTGCTCACCCGGTCCACCCGTGTCGGCCAGAACTGACGGCGTTGTCGTCGGGGCGGCGAGAAAAGAGGAGGCGGGGGCCGCCGGGCATTGGCAGGATGTCGGCGCTCAGCACTCGATGGGAAAGGACCCGACGATCGTGGCTCGTGCCATCACTCTCATCCGCTCCGCCGCCCTCTCCGACGTCGCCGAGTACGCCTACGCGGCCACCGCGCCCGCCGGCTCCCGTCTGATCTTCCTCGCCGGTGCCTGTCCCCTGAACGACGACGGCACGACGGCAGCGATCGGGGACTACGCGGGTCAGGCGCTGAAAGCCGTCGAGAACATGCGGACGGCTCTCACGGCCGCCGGCGCTTCGCTCCAAGACGTCATCAGCACAAGGGTTCTCGTCGCATCGGGCCGGCGCGAGGATCTGGTGACTGCCTGGCAGGTGGTTCGGGACTCGTTCGATGACCACGACGTTCCCAGCACCTTGATGGGCGTGACGGTGCTCGGCTACCAGGACCAGCTCGTCGAGATCGAGGCCGTCGCCGCCGTACTCGACGCCTGAGGGCTGCCGACACACCGCGGCGACCGAGCCTGCCGCCGCAACGCCGAGGGCGCCGCAGCCGGTGCGGGGTCACCGATCCAGGTGATGGCCAGGACGGGCAGGTGCTGGGTGAGGCGCGGTTGATCACGTGGACGACGGAGGGCTGCCCCTCCGCCTGTCCACAACGCTCCAGGTCACCGATCTGCCGATGTCGTGGCTTCACGGCTCTCGGTGGCAGGCCGGCGGTCGGAGCCCGGTGCGCTGCCCTGCGTCACCACCAGAACTCGCCTCGGCGGAAGCGGTCCTTGTAGTACCGCTCCCGCTCCGCCAGAACCCGGTCCACCGCCTCGCGTGTCGGGTTGGGGTTGCCCACGGGCTCGTCCCGAGCGGAGTCCTTCTGCGGCGACGGGTATCGGGCCCTGAATGCCTGGTTCCTGCGATCCCGCTCCGCGGAGGCCCGCCCCCTCTGCAGGGCGGTCTGTGCCGCGCGCCACTTGTCGATCGGCCACCACAACTTGGTCACGTCGGCCGGTAGCGTCGCGTCGAGGCCCAGAGCGGCCCAGCGCTTGCTGTGCCTGCGGGCCTTGCGTGTGCGCTGCTCGTCGTTGAGCCGGTCGAGGACCAGGTAGTCGACCCGCTCGGTCCACACGTCCATGCGCCGCCAGTGGTGCCGGTCGAGCCCCATGACACGCTCGTCGCGTGCCAAGTCCCGCAGCCTGTCGAGAATGTGTGCCGCGAGACGTGCCATCTCCTTCTGGGAGGGCGGCTCTTCGAAACGTTCGGTGACCAGTCGTTGGAGGATCCTCCCGGGCAGGACGGGGCCACCGGGCATCGACTCCAGCACGGCCAGGACGTCCGACGCGCCTGGCCACTCACTGCCTGTGTCCTCCCGCTCAGGTGTCACCATCGGCCCGCGCCTCCTTCGCTCACCTCACCGCATCGTCCATGGCACCACACAACTGAGCCCGGAGCGAAGGCGTTTGCCGCCTGGTCGTCAGCCTTCGACGGCCAGGCCGATCATCCCGGCGTACGTGGCGACGTAGAGCCGCTCCCGCGATGCGGCGAGCGCGGTCACCGGCGCATGCACGGGAATCTCCGCCACGCACGCGAACGCATCCACGTCCCACAACCGCACCGTACGGTCCTTACTGCCGCTGGCCAGCAGAGTGCGATCGCCGACCGGCAGCACGCACAGGGCCTGGACCCACTCCCGGTGGCCTCGCAGCGTTCGCACGGGCACGTCGCTCTCGGGGTCCAGGAGCCCCACCGTGCCGTCGTGCCCGGCGCTCGCCAGCACGGTCCGCCCTTCGACCGGCACGGCACACAGCGCGTTGACCCGGCCGTGGGTGGTGTGCAGTTCACGGGGGCGGGAGGGGGCCGCGACGTCCCACAGACGGATCGTGGAATTCTGGCCGGCGCAGGCCAACAGGGTGCGGTCCGGCAGCGGGAGCGCACACATCGTGTCGAGGCGTCCTTCGTGCTCGCCGACGGTCCGCACGTGCTCACCGCTGTCCGGGTCCCAGAGCCGTACGTACGTGACCGGGCGTGATGCCAGCAACTCCCACGTGGTCGCCCCGCTGGACTGCTGCCCGCAGGTCGCCAGCAGGTACCGCCCGTCCGCCGGTACGGTGCACGCCGCGGTGAACTCGCCGGTGGCCGGCCTCCCTTCGGCGGTGCGGGGGCTGGTGCCCACCCCGGGCCGATCAGGGTCGGCGGGATCCCAGTAGTAGCCGATGAGGCGGACCTCCTCGCCCGCGGCGGGGTCGTGAAGGCGGATCGTGCGGTTGTGGCTCGCGACCGCGAGGAGGGTGCGGCCCTCGGCGGGCAGCGCACACACGTCGCCCACCCAATTGCCGTTGAACTTCCCGTCCTTGCAGTCGATCACGTCCGTACGGGTACCGTCCTCGGCGTCCCACAGTCGCACCGCCCCGTTGTGACTCCCGCTCGCCACCAGCATCCGGTCCCGCGCCGGAACAGTGCACAGCGTGTCGCTCAGCTCGCGCAGTCCCGGGTCCGAGCCCGGCCGCGCGGCCGGGTCCCACAGGCGCACCGTCCCGTCGAACTTGCCGCCTCCGCTGGCGAGCAGCGGGCCCTCGGGCCGGGGCAGTGCGCACACTCCGCCCCAGACCGGACCACTGTGCCCCTGCAAGGTGTGCAGGAGCTCACCGCTCACCGCGTCCCACAGTCGCAGGTCGTCGTTGCCGCCGCCGACGGTGGCCACCAGCGCCCGTCCGGCCACCTGCACGGCGCACACCCCGAAGCTCTGACTGGCGCAGTCCAGCTTGTGCAGCAGCTCGCCGGTGGCGGCATCCCACAGCCGGACCTTGCGGTCCGCCGCACCGCTGGCCACCACGGTGCGTTCCCCCAACCGGAACGCGCACAGGGAGTACACCGGCCCCGTGTGGCCCATCGGTTCGACGTGGACATAGTCGGAGCGGTACCGCACGCAGGTCGTCCCGCGGTTGCGATCGGGCTCGCCGTTGAACTGCCGGATCAGTCCGCCGCTGGCCACGTCCCACAGACGTACCGTCCCGTCGTCCCCGCCGGTGGCGAGGACGTCCCGGCCGTCGAGCTCGAACGCGCACAGTCCGCGCCGCGGGTGGGTGCCGTCATATGGTTCGGTGCCGGCGTCGAGGACCAGGTGCGGCCGGCCCGTCGCGGGATCCCACAGTCGGACCGTGCCGTCGTCCCCGCCGCTCGCCACCAGCACGCGACCGCCGAACGGCACCGCGCACAGCCCGTGGACCAGTCGGCCTTCGTGACCGGCCAGGGTGCGCACCGACGCCCCGGTGCGGGGGTCCCACAGATGCACGGTCGCGTCCGCGCCGCCGCTCGCGAGGAACGTCTCGCCGCCGACGGAGACCGCACACAGCGCGAAGACCGCGGCGCGCTCCCCTCCGAGGACGAGACACCGCTCGCCGGTGAGCGGATCCCAGACCTGGACCCGGCCGTCGCTCGACGCGGCGGCCACCCGCAACCCCTCGGCCGACGGCAGCGCGCACACCGCCCCCACCGCCTCCGCCCCGCTGTCGAACACGGTCACCTCGTCGCGGCGCGGGCCCGCCTCCCAGAGCTTCCGGTACGGCATCAAAGCTCCCTTCACGATCTCGCACGGGCGAGGCTACCCTGACCGGATTCGACCCTGGTTGGCATCAACGTCCCGGAGGGCAGGCTGTGTTGGGATTCTTGGGACGGGCGTACCGCGAGTGGCGCCGCCGCCGGGCCTGGCACAGGTACGTGGACATGGTGGAGCCGGTCCTGCTGATCGGCGCACGCCGCGCCCTCATTCCCGGCCTGTACGAGGCGCAGTCGTCTCCCACGGGCCGCGGATTCGTCTCGGTCCGCAGCGTCATCGACGAGGTCCGCACGTACATGGGGATGGCGGCCATCCGCGAGGCCTTCGATGAGGCGAACGGCCCGGACCGCAGGTTGGAGGCCGCGACGGGGCGGGGTCCTGACGACCTCGGCACCCTCCCTGCCTGGATGGCCGCGGCCGCGCTGCGGCACGTCCTCGATCGCCGCGCGCAGCGCAACGCTGCACTGCCGATCGACTCGGACGCCTACGACCCCGAGTACGAGCGGCCCACCACCGTCTATCCCTCCCGCGCCTTCCGCCCATGAGACGCACCGGCGGTGCTGGGGCGTGGCGGCGTCCGCGTACCCCCTTCCACACTCTGCCCCCTGCCCTGCACCATCCGAAGCGCATCGGAAGCCGCCGGCGACAGCACGGAGTCGCGCAGGTCCGCCAGGGGGGTCCACACGACAGCATCGGTGGAACCGTCGATCTCGACCACCGCCGGTGTCCCGGGCTTGAGGTCAACGGCGTAGAACAGTGCGGTGACGCTCCAATTGACTCCGCCTCGCCGAACCGCGTATGTCCGCGCGTCGAGCAGTTGGGCAGCGGCCAGTTCGAGACCGGTCTCCTCCAGAAGCTCACGCGTCAGAGCCTCCACAGGCTGCTCGCCTGGGTCGATTCCGCCGCCCGGCAGGTGCCACAGCCCAGGGGCAAAGGTTGGCGATGCGTCCGACAACCGGGCCAAAAGCAACCGCTCGTCCTCCACCGCGATGGCGTATGCCGATACACGCGTCTGCACGTGAGCGTCCATGGTGCTCGTCCCTCCCCAGATCAAAGCCACCTGGCGAGGACTCTAGCTCTCCCCCACCCGCAGATCGACTTTCGCAACAGGCCCCGGCGTCGAACGCGACGGCCGCGAGCGGCGGACGAGCGCCGGTGGCGGACGCAGGACGACCGGACCTCGACGAACGGCGCCGCAGCCGGCGGCCCGGGCGGATCCAGGCGGAAATCGTCCGGGTGCTCACCGAGGGCGTCGCCTGCGGCGAACTCTCCCCGGACGTCGGCATCGACAGCCTGGCCGTCTCCATCCTCGCGATCCGTCAGGGTACGCACGTGCTCGCACGCCTCAGAGGCTCGCAGGAGCCCTTTCGGCAGGCCGGACGCGGCATAGCCCAACTGCTCGCGCTCGCCTCGCCGCGCGAGGACTCCGCACAGGCAGCACCGGCGTCCCTGGCCGACTGAGCCTGAGCCTACGGCCGAAGGTCCGTAGCAGGTCTCCGATGCCGGCCGGAGACGGCGGTGTTGCCGGACGCGGTCAGGACAGCGTCCGCGGCTGCGCCTCGATGCCTCGCGCCAGGACGCGAAGACTGGCCTGCAAGTCCTCAGCGAGGGAGTCGATGGCGGCGTTCGCACCCTGCGGCTGGCACCAGCGGTAGAACGCGCCGAGATACAGGTCGCGCAGCATGCAACCGAGGTGCAGTTCGGATCGTGGTCGCGGACGTTCCGATCGTGGTCGCGGCAGTGGGTGGAACGTACGACGTGCCGTTCCCGAGCGCCATCCGCTGCTCCCGTTGAGTGGGAGCCAGTCGCCGGGCGGGGCCGCGGCCGCACGATTCGGTCTTGCCCGCGGGCCCTTTCCCGGTCACTGGGAGCTGGGCCGTGTGCCGCTCGCTGCGGCCCCCTACGCTCCTGCCTCATTCCGCGAGGCGAGGGGAGAACGACATGAGACCGTACGCAGCAGCGGAGATCGGCACCTGGGACCACACTGCGGACGTGGTGATCGCCGGGTACGGAGTGGCCGGCGCCGCGGCCGCCGTGGAGGCCGCGCGGGCCGGCGCCGATGTCCTGGTACTGGAACGGGCCGGCGGCTGGGGCGGGGCCGCGGCCCTGGCCGGCGGCTTCATCTACCTCGGCGGAGGCACCGGACTCCAGCGCGCCTGCGGGTTCGACGACTCGCCGGAGGAGATGGCCACGTTTCTCACGGCAGCGATGGGACCGGGGGCCGACGCCGCGAAGATCTCCGCGTACAGCGAGGGCAGCGTCGCGCACTTCGACTGGTTGGTCGAGTGCGGTGTGCCCTTCAAGCCCGTCTTCTACGGCGAGCCCGCCTGGGAACCGGCCGGCGACGAGGGCCTGATGTATTCCGGCGGCGAGAACGCCCACCCGTTCGCCGAACTCGTCCGGCCCGCCCCGCGCGGCCACCTGCCGCAGATGGAGAACAAGCGCACCGGTGAGCGCGGCGGCGGCTACATGCTCATGAAGCCGCTGGTGGAGACCGCCGGGCGACTCGGCGCCAAGGCCCATTACGGCATGCGGATCGAGGGGTTGGTGACCGAGCGGGACGGCACCGTGTGCGGCGTGGTCGCCCGCAGTTACGGGGAACGGGTCACCGTACGGGCCCGGCGCGGGGTCGTGCTCGCGACCGGCAGCTTCACCTACAACGAGGAGATGCTGGCGGCTCACGCCCCGCTGCTCCTGGACCGTCCGGGCTCGGCGGTCGAGGAGCACGACGGTCTCGCCGTGCGGCTGGCCCAGGCGCTGGGCGCGGGGATCGCGCACATGGACGCCTGCGAGGTCGCTCTGCACATGGACCCGCAGTACCTGATCCGCGGGATCATGGTCAACGGTCGGGGGCAGCGGTTCATCAACGAGGACACCTATCCCGGACGGATCGGCCAGGCCGCCCTCTTCCAACAGGCCAACCAGACGTTCCTCGTCCTCGACGAGGAGGGTTTCGAGGAGGCCCGCCGGGTCTCCTCCGCGCCGGAGATGCTTCAGCTGCGACCGTCGTGGGTGTGCGAGACAGCGGCCGAACTGGCCGCCGAGATGGGGCTGCCAGCCGGCGCCCTGGAGGCGACGCTGGAGGTGTACAACCGGCACGCCGCGGAGGGCCGCGACCCTCTGCTGCACAAGACCGCCCGCTGGCTGCGGCCCCTGCGCGGCCCGCTGGGCGCCGTGGACCTGCGGGGCATGACGTCGGGCTTCGCCCTCGGCGGACTGACCACCGGCGCGGACGCCGAAGTGCTGCATGTGGACGGCGAGCCGATCCCCGGACTGTTCGCGGCGGGCCGGGCGACGGCCGGTATCGCCGCCTGGGGGTATGCGAGCGGCGCGTCGCTCGGTGACGGCAGCTTCTTCGGCCGCAGGGCGGGCCGGCGTGCGGCGCTGAACCGCTGACCGTGGGTGTGGGTGGGCCACAACGGGTCACGGCCCACCCACACCGCGGGCTTCCGTTGCCGGACAGGTCGCAGCCACACGGCCGTTCGCTGCTCCGCGACGTGTGCGGCGCGCTCGTCCATGACCTCAAGCCGGGCCCCGGACGGGCCCCGGACGACAACCTCCGCAACCACGGACCGGCCGCCGGCACCCAGACAACCGAACAGCAGCAGCGTCCAGTTCCGCGCGCCGGCCAGGCGGCGGCGCCTGGCCGGCCAGCTCGCACCGACCGGATTGGCGAGGCTGCTCCGCCTGCCGTTGCGTCCGGACGTTGGCGTCGCGCCGCCCGCCTGCTGCGTAGGTCGAGGGGCCCGCTGCGCGTGTCAGCACGGGCGCTCGTATTCGACTTGGTCGAGGGGGTTGCCATCGCCAAAGTCGTGGGTGCGTGCGGTGCCGCACTCGGTGAAGCCGCACTTGGTGTAGAAGCGACGGGATTGTGGGGTGTCGCGCAGTGTCCACAGGTGTACCTGGGCGAAACCGACGTTGCGCAGGTGGTCCAGTGTCCCGGTCATCAGCGCGGTGGCGATGCCGCTGCCCCAGCTGTCGGGGTGACTGAAGAAGGTGAAAATCTCGGCAAGTCCCGGCCGGGTCGTGGAGGGGCCGGAGACGGACATTGCCAGCGGCTGGCTGTCGTGTTCGGCCAGCAGGATCGTCCGTGGTCCCTGTGCGAGCCTTTCGTGCCACCGTGTTCGTCTGCTCTGGACCTCACGTGCGGCGAACTCCGTAGCGAAGAAGGGTGCATAGGCCGCCTCCCAGGCCGTGGCGTGGATCTCGCCGAGGATGTCCCCGTCGTACTGGCAGGCGCGACGAATCGTGAACATCCCATCAATCTATCCGCAGTGCGCGAGGCCGGATAGACGTGCATGGCGGCGAGGAACGCCCGGGTGAAAAGGTGTTGTGCCGGCTGCCTGTGGTGTTCGATGTGGTCGTGGACGTTCTGGTTGTCGGCGGCGGCGCGTTTGCGCCAGTCCAGGACCTGCTCGCGGGTCAGGTTCCTGCGGAACAGCTGCTGGTCGTCGTCGACGTCCTCGATCTCCATCTGCTCCGCAGCCGGCGGGGGTGCGACGTCGCCGCCACAAGTCGTTCGTCAGTGCCGGCCGGTAACGCCTACGATCGATCGTCCATACGATCGGCACCACGCGCGATCGGCACCGATGTCTGAGGGACGATGAGTACGTCGCACGAATCCGTCTTCCGCCTGCTGAGCGGCGCACCGCTCCGGAAGTCCCTGGACGCGGCGGATCCCCAGGCATGGGTGGATTTCGATCTCGCGGTGCGGTCACTGCCGTATGTGCGACGGGAGGCGCTGCGCTCGCTGGCCGGGCTGCGCGCTCATGCTCGTGGGGCGCTCAGCGAGTCGCAGCTGGCCGTCGCCCTGTGTCATCCCGACGGCCGGGTCCGCGAGGCCGCTCTGGAGTGGGCCCCGGCCGTCCCGGCCCTGCTGCCGCTGGTGGTGATCCGTTCTGCGGACTGGGTGGCCGCGGTGCGTGAGGAGGCGCGAGAGCTGCTGGCGGATCTGCTGCCCGGCGTGGCACGCCAGGCGATGGCGCCGTTCGCCGCTCTCGTGTTGCGCATGGCCCGTCGTCAGCACGGTGACTTCGCACCGGCACTGTTGAAGCAGAGCCTCATGGAAGGGCCACCCGAAGCCATCACTGCGCTGCTCACCGGTGGCGACCGTGCCGCGCGTCGTTTCGGCCATCGGATCGCCGTCGAAAGGCGTCTGCTCACTCCCCTCCAGCTGGCCCGGATCGCCGCATCCGATGACGATGTGGTCATCCAGGGCCTGTGCGCCGAGGCCGCGTTGGCGGCGGTGCGGGAGGGCGTACATGGCGAGGTGCTGGAACCCCTGCTCGGATCGCGGCAGCCGCAGGTACGTGCCGCAGGCGTCACCGCGCTGCGGCGGACGGGGCGCTTCGCACAGGCCGAGCCGTTCCTCTCCGACCGGGCCGGCGTCGTACGGGCCTGCGCACGCTGGGTCCTGCGGCAGAACGGCACCGATCCGCTGCCGCTCTACCGTGCCCTGTGCGCGGATCCGACGGACGAAGACCTCCCGCCCGGTGCCGCGCTGGGCCTGGCCGAGTGCGGCAGCCGCGCGGACGCGGAGCTGCTGTGGCCGCTGGTCGGCCATCCCGTCGCCGCGGTGCGTGCCCGTGCCGTCGCGGGCCTGCGGGTGCTGGATCTGACCGATGCGGCGCGGTTGCGTCCGCTGGTGGACGACCCCGCACCGGCCGTCGCCCGCGAGGTGACTGGCGCCCTGATACCGGACGCCGACAAGCTGGCCCCGCAATGGTTGGAGACGAGACTGGCACCGGAGCGGCCCGCACACACTCGCACCGCGGCCTTTCGACTGCTGTGTGCCCAGGGCGGAACAGTCGAACTACGGTCCGCGCTCATGCTGTTGACCGACCGCAACCCGAAGCTGCGCTTCCGTGCCGAACAAGTCGTACGTCGCTGGACGCCGTCACCGACCACAGCGCTCGGCGACCGGGAACTGGCCGCCCTCATCGACCGCCATGAACCCGCGCTCGGCCACCAGGCGGCACTGCTCCTGCGCCGAGGACTGGGCATCCCCAGCTGATACCACCAAGCCGCCGAACCGCCAGGGTGAGGCCGCGAGCGGTGATCCATTTCTGAGATCCCCCTTGCTGTGCCGGCCTCGGCCTTCATCGCCGGCACCAGGACGGTGCCGTGCGGGCAGTGCTAGCATGCCCGCGTGATCATCGAGGTCGACAGACTGTAGCCGCTTCGAAGGCGGCGTTCCCGGGTGCATGTTCACCATGTGTGGTGAGCGTGTTGTACCGCGCGTCTTGACGCGGGGCCGCTTGCGTGTGTGCTGTCGTCCTCCCTCTGGGCCGTGAGTGTGGTCACCGGTCCTCTCGTGGAAGCCGTTCCCTTCCTTTCCTTCCGGACCGTGTGCACTGATCCTCTTCGTGCCCGGTGAGGAGCAACGAAGGGCGCGCGCGGGTAGCGGCGGCATCGCGCCGGGCGGGACCGGGTCACCGGCGCGCCGCGCGATATCGGTCTCCTCATGGAATATGACGGGCTGTCACGTCGCGTGGTGCCGTGGGGCGTCGTCGTCGGCCTTCGAACCTGTTGTTCTCCGTGCGGGCCAGCCCCGGTCGGCTTCGGCTGCCGGAGGTGATCGTGCCTGCCCGCCTGCTGCGGTCCACCACGAGTCCCAAGGGGACCGGCGCTGGCCCCGCAGCCGGCCGCTTCCCCCATCACGCTTTGATCATGAGGAGAGACACCAGTGCCGCACACCACGATTCCCGACTTCCCCCTCGACCGCGCGCCCGGTTGCCCTTTCGACCCGCCGCCGCACTTCGCCGCGTTACGCGCGCAGGCCCCGCTCGTCCGGGTTCGGATCTGGGACGGGCAGACGCCCTGGCTCGTCACCCGTCACGAGGACCAGCGCGCCGTGCTGGCCGATCCGCGCTTCAGCGCAGACCCGAGCAGGCCCGGATTTCCCGCACCGACCGAGGGCTTCAAAGCCCAGGGCCGCGAGGAGGTGCAGGCCCTGAGCATGCAGGACGATCCGGAGCATGCGCGTCAACGCCGCATGCTCATCGGACGCTTCACGGTCAGACAGGTCACCGCGATGACTCCGCGACTGGTACAGATCATCGACGACCTGTTGGACCGGATGGAGGCCGCCGGGCCGCCGACCGACCTGGTCGCAGCCTTCGCGCTGCCCATGCCCTCCCTGGTCATCAGCGAACTGCTCGGCGTCCCCCGACAGGACCATGCCCTCTTCCAACGCACGGCCGGCACGCTGATCTCCCGGGAGAGCACCGTGCAGGAGTTCACCGCCGCCCGCACCGAACTCGCCGACTTCCTCGGCGACCTGATCCGGCGCAAGGACGACGATCCGGGTGACGACCTGCTCAGCTCCCTGGTCGTCACCCGCATGCGCACCGGCGAACTCACACCCGCGCTCCTCGTCGAGACCGCGATGACGCTGCTGGTCGCGGGGCACGAGACCACCACCAACCAGCTCGCCCTCGGGACACTGGTGCTGCTGCGCAACCCCGACCAGCTCGCCGTCGTCCGGGACAGCGACGATCCCGCCCGGGTGGCGTCGGCCGTCGAAGAACTGCTGCGCTACCTGTCCATCACCCAGAACGGGCTGTCCCGGGTCGCCACGGAAGACGTCGAGATCGCAGGCCAGCTCGTCCGCGCGGGCGAGGGTGTGATCGTGCCGAACGCCTCAGGCAACCGCGACGCTGCCGCCTTCCGCGACCCCGACCGGTTCGACGTCGGCAGGCCGGACGTACGCGGACACCTCGCGTTCGGCTACGGCACCCACCAGTGCCTGGGACAGAACCTGGCCCGCAAGGAACTCCAACTCGCCTACCCGGCCCTGTTGCGCCGCTTCCCCGGACTGCGCACCACGCTCCCGGACGAGGACATCCGCTTCAAACACGACATGATCGCCTACGGCGTGCACGAGCTGCCCGTCACCTGGTGACTGGAACGCCCCGCCGCCGGAGTGTTCCTGCAACCTGCGCGCCCCTGGCCGCCTGCGTGCTCCTCGCCGGCTCCGCTCGGCTCGGCTGCCCGCGCACTCGGAACGTTCCGACGCACAGCCCGTCCCCCGTCCAGAGAGAGGAATCCATGAACACCCGTCGCCTGCCGGACAACGACCCACAACAGAACCCCACAACTCCCCCACGGATCGACGGCCCAACACCCCCGACCGATCCGGCTGCCGCCACCGCTCCCGAGACCCCCGCGGCTCCCGAGGCATCCGCGGCTCCGGTGAATCAGGCGGATCAGGCGGATCAGGAAGGCCGGCTCGCTCCCGTGCCGTTCGACCCGGAAGCAGCAATCGTCCTGGACGGGCTGGGCGACCTGCGCGGCGCCGAGCCGTCGTCGCCCGCGGACGTGCCGCGGTGGCGCGCGCACCTCACCGGGACCGCTCCCGATCCCACACTGGAGGAACTTCGCGACGGCGGGAGCTTCGAGGTGGTGGAGCGTGCGGTACCGGGACCCGACGGAGCGCCGGACGTCCCGCTGCTGATCGCTCGCCCGGCGGGCCTGTCCGACGGCGCACCCGTCATCTACCACCTGCACGGCGGCGGCATGATCGGCGGGACCAGTCGCACCGGCGTGGCCGGCATCCTGCGCGAGTGGGCCGCACCCCTCGGGCTCGTCGTGGTCTCCGCCGACTACCGCCTGGCTCCCGAGCACCCGTACCCGGCGGGCGTCGAGGACTGCTACGCAGGACTGGTGTGGGTGGCACGACATGCCGCGGGGATCGGCGGCACCCCGGAACGGATCGTGATGGCGGGCGGCAGCGCGGGCGGCGGGCTGACCGCGGCCGTCGCGCTCATGGCGCGCGACCGGGGCGGACCACGCCTCGCCGGCCAGCTGGCCATGTGCCCCATGCTCGACGACCGCAACAACACCCCCTCCGCCCGGCAGATGGCCGGCCACGGCGTGTGGGACCGGCGCGCCAACGAAGCCGGCTGGACGTCGCTGCTCGGCGAGGCCCGCGGCACCGACCGGGTCCCGCCCTATGCGGCACCCGCCCGCGCCACCGACCTGTCCGGCCTGCCGCCGGCCTACATCGACGCCGGCGCCGCCGAGACCTACCGCGACGAGGGCATCGCCTACGCCACCCGCATCTGGCAGGCCGGAGGCGATGCCGAACTCCACGTCTGGTCGGGCGGATTCCATGGCTTCGACCAGATCGCACCCGACACCGCCGTCGCCCGCGACGCCCGCCAGGCCCGCGTCCGCTGGCTACGCCGCATCCTCAACCGGTGAACCGACACCGCTCCCCCACGACCCGCTCCCCGACCGGCCCCGTGAGGTCTGGTGCTCGCCGAACAATCGAGCATTTCGGAACGAGGTTCGCAGTCGGCGGAGGCAGGTGAAGGTACAGGTCGACAGGCTGCCCTGGTTCAGATCGCGCCGGGCGATCATTGGCTTGAGGCCGTGCTTCCACAGCGGGCTGCGAGCCGCGTTGCGTACGGTGCAAGTGCCGTGTGGTGTAGCCGAATTGGGCGGCCAGTCCGGCCACACCGTCGCGGTCGCAGACGCCGTCGGCGATCAGACTCATGGCCCGGCCCACGACGTCGGCTCGCAGGTTCCGTTCCGGCGATCCCGGGCCGGCGTCGGGGTTGCGCCGCTTGCAGGCCCGGTAGCCGGCGCCCCGGGACGATTCCTCAGGAGCAGTTGCTCGGGGTCCAGGTGCCTTGGACCCAGGTGCAGGTGGCGTTCGGGAGTGCCGACTTGAAGAAGGTCTCGTACGCGTCGTACACCGTGCTGTCCTCCAGCTTCACGAATGCCTCGTCGCTGTAGCGCAGGGAGTTGAAGGTGTAGTTGTGGCTGCCGGTCCAGAGGATCTTGCGGTCCTTCACCTTCGCCGAGCCGTCGTCGTAACCTCCCTTGACCAGGAGGAACTTGGAATGGAAGGGCGTGGCATCGTTCGCCGACTCGGGGAAGGTGTGGACGACCGGGCCGTTGTACGCGTTGAACGGGGCGGTGAGGGCCGCCTGGGTCTTGCGGGTCGAGCCGGTGGGGCCCTCGGAGGCGTATCCCTTGGGGAGTTGGTGGAGCACCTCGACCCAGCAGCCCTCTTGGTCGAGGGACTGGAGCTTCTTGGCGATCTCGTAGCGGCTGAAGAGGTTCATGCCGACGCGTACGACGGTCCGGCCGTCCTCCGTGCCCCAGCCGGGCGTGTTGCCCGTGCAGACCACGCCGTTGAGGCGGTTGATCACGGCATCGGTGGTCGGCTCGGACGGCCAGTCCGGATTCTGCGATGCCTCGGGGAAGAAGTACGCCTTGGCGTTCGCCGACTCGGCCGTGCGGTAGTAGTTGTTGTTCGCTTTCATCGCGGCGAGGTCGGAGTGGTACGACGCATAGCCGTCGTACAGACCGGAGTTCGCGTTGATCTGGGTCGCGCTGTTCCACGCGCCGTACCCGCCGACGGACGGCCGGGCGTCGAGGTTCTCCGAGGACTGGAGGACGACGTCGGTGGTGCCGTCGGTGAGCTTGGAGAAGAGGAAGAACTTGTTGTGGTTGATCGAGGCGCCGTTCGTGGCGTTCCCGATGCAACCACGCTTGGCGGGGCAGGAGACGGCATAGGAGCTGGCCGAAGTCGAGCTGCCCAGACGGGACTTGAGAGCGGCGAAAGTTGCGTAGTGCGTGGAGCTCTGCCCCGAGATCGAGTCGACGACCACCTTGACGTGCGCCCCGCGGTCGGCGGCGGCGTTCAGGGCGGTGGAGATGTCGGTGTCGTTGAAGATGTACATCGCCACCCGGATGTCGGCGCCGGGCGCGGCGCGGCCGATGAGGTCGAGCAGGCGGTTCTTGATCCCGGCCGGCGCGGCCGGACTGCTGAACACGGCCGACGCACCGGCCGCGGCGGTCTGCGCGGGATCCGGGGCCGCGGCGGCCCGCGCTCCGGAGGCCGGTGGCAGGAGCGCCGCCGCGACGCACCACGTGAGCGCGCCAGCCGCGCGGACCGGCATGCGGCGCAGACGCGGGGCCGGGGATATGGGCAGTGGCATGGGGTCCCTCCCTGAATCCAAAGTTCAGACAGTATCGACAACGGCCCTATGGGTGGGCGGACTTGACCGAGGTGTCTTCCTACAGGCACGTCAATGGCGGCCACTACGGCCGGAGCCCCGGGCGCCATGACTGGCCTCCCGGGGCTCCCGATGTGGTGCAGGGCTTTCCAAGGCGTTCTCCGCGGGCTGCCCGGGCCTGGCACAGGCAGGGGCCGGGCAGCCGGTGGCACGGGTGGGCGGCGGCGCTCGGGGAAGGGTGGCATCCTGCGGGCGCGGCTGTGTTCGGGTTGGTCAGCCGGCGAACGGCACGCGTGCGGCGTCGGTGGTGGGCGTGCCGTGCGGGGGCGTCCACAGGCCCGCCGTCGCCAGTCGGGGCAGGACGCCCTCGCCGAACCAGTACGCCTCTTCCAGGTGCGGGTAGCCGGAGAGCACGAACTCCTCGATGCCCAGGTCGGCGTACTCCTTGATCCGCTCGGTGACCTCCTCGTGGCTGCCGACCAGGGACGTGCCCGCTCCGCCCCGCACCAGGCCGATCCCGGCCCACAGGTTGGGGTGGATCTCCAGCCGGTCGGGGCTGCCGCCGTGCAGGGCCAGCATGCGCTTCTGGCCCTCGGACTCGCTGCGGGCCAGTCCCGTCTGCACGGCCCGTACGGTGGCCTCGTCGAATCCGGCCAGCAGGCGGCGGGCCTCGGTCCACGCCTGTTCGGAGGTGTCCCTGGTGATGACGTGCAGGCGGATGCCGAAACGTACGGTGCGTCCCTGGGCCGCCGCGAGTCCGCGCACCCAGGCGATCTTCTCGGCGACCTGGGCCGGCGGCTCGCCCCAGGTGAGGTACACGTCGCTGTGTCGGGCCGCGATGTCGCCCGCGATCGGTGAGGAACCGCCGAAGTACACCTCGGGCACCGGGTCGGGCAGTCTGGCCAACTTCGCGTCCTGGACCCGCAGGTGTTCGCCGTGTCTGTCGACGGTCTTGCCCTCCCACAGTGCCCGGACGATCTCCAGGAACTCCCCGGTGCGGCGGTAGCGGTCGTCCTTGCCGAGGAAGTCGCCGTAGGCGCGCTGTTCGTGGCTTTCGCCGCCGGTGACGACGTTGAGCAGGAGCCGGCCGCCCGTCTGCTGCTGGAAGGTGGCGGCCATCTGCGCGGCGAGCGTGGGGGCGGTGAGGCCGGGGCGGAAGGCGACCAGGAACTTGAGCCGCTCGCTGTGCTGGGCGACCATCGCGGTGGTCAGCCACGCGTCCTCGCACCAGGCGCCGGTCGGGGTGAGCGCGCCCTCGAAGCCCAGGTCCTCGGCGGCGCGGGCGATCTGGCTGAGATAGGCGACCGTCGGCGGCCGGCTCCGGCCCAGGGACCTGGCCGGTGTGCCGTGGCCGCCGCCGACGACGTCGCGGCTGTCGCCGTTGGTGGGCAGGAACCAGTGGAAGGTCAGGGACACGTTGGGTCTCCGTGCGGGGGGGTGCGGGGCGTGTCGTTGCAGGCACGCGTCGGGCGGAGGGGTCACAGCAGGCCGTGGCGGGGCGGCCGGGTGCCGCTGAGGACGTGACGTCCGATGTGCTGGATCTTCCAGCGCACCGGGTCGTGCAGGGTGTGGGTTCGGGCGTCGCGCCAGTGGCGGTGCAGGTTGAGGGAGGCGAGCGCGGAGCGGGTGCCGGAGACCTCGAAGAGGGCGTTCGCGACCTCCACCGCGGACTGCGCGGCCTGGACCTTGGCGGCGGCCACGGCGATCGACGCCGCTGCCGCCGTGTCGTCGGTCAGGTCGGCGCGGGCGGTGTCCACGGTCCGCGCGGCCTCCCGCAGCAGCGCCTGTGCCGCCTTCGCCTGCACGGCGAGTTCGCCGAAGCGCTGGATCAGCAGCGGGTCCTCGGCGGCCGTCTCCAGGCCGCTCTCGAACCAGGGGCGGCTCTTCGTGCGGACGAAGCCGGCCGCCTCGGCGAGTGCCCCCTCGGCGATGCCGGTGTCGATCGCGGCGTGCAGCAACTGGGCGACGGCGCCGTGCAGTTGCGGTCCCTCGAAGGTGAGGTGGTGGGGCAGAATCCGGTCGGTCGGCACGACCACGTCCACCAGTCGGACGGTGCCGCTGGCGGTCGTCCGCTGGCCCAGACCGTCCCAGTCGTCCACGACCGTGACGCCCGGCGCGCCGCTCGGCACGTAGGCCACGTGCAGCCGGTCGTCCTCGGCGCGGGCCAGGACGGGTATCCAGTCGGCGAAGAGAGCGCCGGTGCAGTAGTTCTTGACGCCGTTCAGGAGGAAGGAGCCGTCCGGTCGCGGGGTCAGGCGGGTACGGAGGTCCTGGACGTGCCGGGTGCCCGCCTCCGACTGGGCGTTGCCCAGCCGCCGTCCGGCGAGCAGTTCGGCGGAGAAGAACGCCTGCTGCTCGGCGGTGCCCTGACGGCGGATGACGTTGACGTAGGCGAAGTGGCTCTGCGGGATCTGCGCGATGCTGGCGTCGGCGGTGGCCAGCAGCCGGAAGACCTCGGCGAGGGTGGCGGTGGAGACGTCGGCGCCGCCGTGCTCGGCGGGGACGGTGACGGCGAGCAGACCGGACCGGGAGAGCTGGTCGAGTTCGGCGCGCGGCAGCCGGCGCGCGGCGTCGCGCTCGGCGGCACCGGCCCGGAACTCTTCGGCCAGTGCCGCGGCGACCTTGAGGGCTTCGGCGTCGTCCGCGATGACGTGTGCGGTCATCGCTCAGCCCACCGAAGCCAGCAGGGGCGTGCGGTGCAGGGCCGCGGAGAACTGGTCGACGACCCGATTCAGCGCCGCCGCGCCGGCGGGGGCAACGGTCACGGAGCCGTCCCCGTCCACGGTGATGTCCGTGTCGAGGGTGAACCAGCCCTGCACGATGTGCGCGGCGCCCATGGAGCTGAGCACCGGCCGCAGCGCGTAGTCGACGGCGAGGACGTGCGCCGTGGACCCGCCGGTCGCCAGCGGCAGCACGGTCTTGTCGGCCAGCGCGTACTGCGGGAGCAGGTCCAGGAGCGCCTTCAGCACGCCGGAGTAGGAAGCCTTGTAGACGGGGGTGCCGACCACGACCCCGTCCGCCGCCGCGAACAGCCGGGTGGCCTCGACGATCGCGGGATGGCCGAAGTCCGTGCCGAGCAGGGCCTCACCGGGGATCGTACGGACGTCGAGCGGGATCACCTCGTGGCCCTGGGCGGTCAGCCGTAGGTCGAGATGGCGCAGCAGGCGGTTGGTGCGGGAGGTGGCGGAGGGGCTGCCGGAGACGGACAGGACGGTGGCCATGGGCTCTCGATTCGGGGGGGCGGGGCGCCGCCATCCGGTGACGGCGCCCCGCGGCGGTCAGGAGTACCAGGTGGGTTCGGGCAGCGTGCCTTCGAGGACCCAGCGGCCGACCTCGTGCCGCTTGTAGGCGACGGGGTCGTGCAGGGTGTGCGTGCGGACGTTGCGCCAGAACCGGTCCAGGCCCTCGGCGGTGGTCGTGGCGCGGGCGCCGGTGACCTCGAATATCCGGCTGGAGATCTCCAGGGCGACGTCGGTGGCACGGGCCTTGACCGCGGCCACCCGGACCTCGAATGCGCCGCGTGCCTGCTCGGTGACCGCGTCGGGGTCGTCGTGCAGGCGCTGTCCCTCGACGGCAACGGCGTCGGCGAGGGCCTCCACGGCCCACAGTTTCGCGGTGAGGTCGCCGTAGGTGTCGATGACGTGCGGCTCGTCGACGGCGCGGTCGTGGCCGCCGTGCAGCCAGGACCGGGACTTCTCGCGGGTGTAGGTGGCCGCGGTCTGCAGGGCGCCGCCCGCGATGCCGAGGTAGAAGCTGACGAAGACCAGTTGGATGGTGGGGACGTTGAGGGTGTTGTAGACGCGGGGGCTGAACTCGCGGTTGACGTAGCCGGCCGCCGACGACCAGGGGGCGCGGACCCCGTCGAGGGTGACGCCGCCGCTCTCGGTGAGCCGCTGGCCGATGTTGTCCCAGTCGTCGTGGAAGGTCAGGCCCGCGCTGTCGGAGGGCACGATCGCGAAGACGTGCCGGTCGGTGCCTTCGAAGACGCCTTCCAGGACGGTGACGTCGGACACCTTGCTGCCCGTGGAGAACGACTTGCGGCCGGTGAACACCAGCTCGTCGCCGTCCTCGGTCACGACGACGTCCGTGTCGCGCGGGTTGACGGCTCCACCGAAGAACCAGCGGTTGCGGGCGGCCTCGGCCTCGACGTGCTCCCACTGCTCACGCGTGCCGACCAGCCGTGCCGCCCAGTTCCACAGGTAGTGGTAGCCCAGGAGCTGGCCGATGGAGCCGTCGGCCTTGGCGACCTCGCGGACCACCCGGTAGGCGGTGACCCAGTTCTCTCCCGCCCCTCCGTGTTCGACCGGGCCCAGCAGGGTGACCAGGCCGGAGTCCTTCAGCAACTGGACTTCGGCGTACGGGGTGGCACCGGCCCGGTCGCGGGCGGCGGCGTCGGTGGCGAGGACCGAGGCGACCTCTGCGCCGCGGGCGATCCATTCCTCGGCGGTCCGCGGGTCCGGACGGGTCTGCCAGTCGGGGAGGGCGGAGGTACTCATGTGGGTGACCCCTTTCGTGGTGCTCTCATGGACGTGACCGATCGACGTGACTGATCGACGTGACGCGTTGGTATGGCTCGTTGGTACGGCCCGTGGGTGGGCGGGACTGCGGTACCGGCAAGGGGTGGTCAGGTGGGGACGGCCGCGGACGCCGGTTCGTCGTCGCCGAGCTGCGCCTCCAGCTCGCGCACCAGCGGCAGGACCCGCTTCCCGAAGTAGGCGACCTCCTCGTGGTAGTGGAGGAAGCCGAGTAGCAGCAGGTCGACGCCGAGCTTGCGGTAGGCGACGATCCGCTCGGCGATCTGCTCGGGGGTGCCGATCAGGCCGGTGCGGAAACCGTCGTTGTACTGGACGAGGTCCTCGAAGGTGGAGTTCTCCCACATGCCCTTGCCGTCCGCGGTGGACCGCCCGGCCTGCTTGACCGCGGCCCCGAAGCCCTCCACGGCCTCCCGGTCGGCTTTGGCGACGATCTCGCGCAGCGTGTCGCGGGCCTCGGCCTCGGTGTCCCGGGCGATGAGGAAGCCGTTGAGGCCGAACCTCGGTGCGCTGCGCCCGGCTTGGCGGGCGGCGGCACGGACGTCGGCGAGCTGCTCGACGACACCGTCGAAGTCCCTGCCGTTGGAGAAGTACCAGTCGGAGACCCGTCCGGCCATGGCGCGTGCCGCGGTGGAGTTGCCGCCCTGGAAGATCTCGGGGTGGGGACGCTCGGGGGTGTTGAGCGGCTTGGGTTTGAGGGAGAAGTCGCGCAGCCGGTAGAAGTCGCCGGCCAGCTCGATGTGGTCCTCCGTCCAGATCTGGCGCAGGGCGCGGATGAACTCCTCGGCGCGCCGGTAGCGCTCGTCGTGCTCCAGCCACGGCTCGCCGAGCGCCGTGAACTCCCCCTTGAACCAGCCGCTCACGACGTTCACGGCGAAGCGGCCCTGAGAGAGGTGGTCGGCGGTGGCGCCGAGCTTGGCGAGGACGCCGGGGTGCCACAGACCGGGGTGCACGGCGGCGATGACCTTCAGCCGCTCGGTGGCGAGCAGCAGCGCCAGGCTGAAGCTGGTCGACTCGTGCTGGTACTCGGCACCGTAGCTGGCCATGTACCGGACCTGGCTGAGGGCGTACTCGAAGCCGTTGTTCTCGGCGAGCACGGCGAGTTCGCGGTTGTATGCGTATCCCCAGTCGGTGCGCTGTTCAATGGTGCTGGTGACCAGACCGCCGCTGACATTGGGGACCCAGTAGGCGAATTTGACGGGCGCGGGCATGCGGAACTCCTGTTGCGGAACATGAGAATGCACGGGTGCTGTGCGTGGGGTGCGGGGCAGGTTTATGGCACGGGTTCGGCGCACTTACCGCTGTTACTCACGGGCGGGACGGCAACGGCGAGGAGCAGGAACCCGGGCAGCCTGTGCCGACGCGCCGCACCGTGCGCCGGGCCGGTCGTTCAGAGGTGCGCGGGCCCGTCCACTCAGAGGGGTGTGAGCCGGTCAGACGGTGCGGACGCGGGAAAGAAGGCGGCGGATCGCAGATCAGGCCGCGGCGCGACAGGAGGCGCTGGAGACGCGTGCGAGGTCGACGTGGCGTCGCCGCGTGAGTTCCGGTCCCGTCTTCATGTCGTCGATGGTGGCAGTCCGCCGCGCGGGCCGTCAAGGGAAACCCAACTCATTCCAGCGCGCTGACCACCGGACTTCAGCGTCGTCGGCGACCCCTTGCAGCGGCTCGGCGCCCTCACGTACCGACCGCTCGCCGGTGACGTCCCCCGGGTCCTGCTCATGCTCCAGCGCCGCAAGGCGGACTCCGTGCCGCAGGCCGCGCAGGACCTGCACGAGGTGTTCGTCCGCCGGGCCCGGGAACTGAACGGCGCCGCCTGACGCTGGACGTCACCGACGCCGAGCAGATCGCGAAGGCGGTCGCCCGGGCACGGGCAGTCTTCGGACGGATCGACGTACTGGTCAACAACGCCGGCTACGGGTATCTCGCGGCCGTCGAAGAGGGCGAGGACGGCGAGGTTCGCGCCTTGTTCGACGCCAACGTCTTCGGTCTGGTCAACACCACCAAGGCAGTCCTGCCCGGCATGCGAGCCCGTCGCTCCGGCCACATCGTGAACATCTCCTCCCTCGGCGGCCTCGTCGGTTTCGGCGCCACCGGCTACTACCACGCCACCAGATTCGCCGTGTAGGGCCTCTCCGAGTCCCTCGCCGCCGAGGTCGCCCCGCTGGGCATCAACGTGACGATCGTCGAACCCGCCGCATTCCGCACCAACCGGTCCGGACCCTCCATGCGCCAGTCCGCCACAACCATCGACGACTACGCCCCCACCGCGGGAACCCGACGCGCCAGCACCCTGGCCACCTACGGCCACCAGCCCGGCGATCCGGCACGCGCCGCCCAAGCCGTCATCGACGCCGTCACGGCCGAAAGCCCCCGCTACGCCTGCTACTGGGCAAAGCCGCGTACGACATCGCCACCGCCAAGCTCGACTCCCTCAAAACCGCCTTCGACGACGGGCGGGAGGTGACGCTCAACGCCGACTTCCCCACAGAGCACCCCGCGAGCTGACCACGCACCCCTCCCCCACCTCAAGGGCTGGTGGCGCTGCGCTCGTGCCGCGCGCACAGTCGAGCCCCACCGAACCGCACACACCCTCGTCACGCCCGGTCCCCCACAGTCGGCGCGCAGCCGGTGGAGCGGTGGCCCTTGAGCAACGCCAACTGGCTGCGTACCCTCGCTCGATGGGGAATGACGACCTTCCGACCCTTGAACTGGCCTTCCCGGGTCCGGAACGTGACCGTGGTGTGGCGGCGATCGTGAGCGGTCAGAAGACCGCGCTCACGGGCCTTCTGGAAATCTACGAGCACGCCGGAGAGGCGGTACCGGCACCCGGTCAGCGATTTTCGGTGCTTGACTCCCAGGGCCTCGCGGCCGCCACGATCGAGCTCGTCGACGTGCGCGTCGTTCCCATGAAGGAGATCGACGACGACTTCGCGCGGGCCGAGGGCCGCGGCTACTCCGACGTAGCCCAGTGGCGGGCGGCCCACGAGGAGTTCTTCCGGAGCGATGACGTGAGCGCGTACCTGGGACACACCCCAGTCATTGATGACGACACTCTGGTCGTCGCGGAACGCTTCCGAACGGTCGAGCCCGAGCACTCAGGTGATCGGTGACCCGCCGGCGAGCCGAGTGACCACCGAGCCGGGAGCCCTTGGAGGGCGCTGCTGGGGGCCGAGGCCCAAAGGTGCTCCGCGTGGTGTTCCGACTCCGTCGCATCCGGCCACGGAGCCCGCGCGCGAAACCGTTTGGCGGAGCACGGCTACCGCTGCTACGTTTCCGGAGGCCGTGCGAGAGAACAAGGAGGTGGTACCCGTGAACGCAGTATCGACATGGGTGCTCCCCTCCGGGGTCACGGTCGGGCGGTAGGTCGTCCGGGAGCGCCGTTCAAGAGCCCTCCCGAAAGGCACGACCATGCACTTCACTTCCGAACGACGCCTCGACGACGGCGTCGTCGCGCGCGAATTCACCCTCGGCGAGATCCCCGGCACCCTGTGGACGCCTGAGTCCGCCGCATCGGTGCCGCTGATCCTGATGGCCCACAACAACGGCCTGTCCAAGGGGGAACCCCGGCTGGTGGCCCGGGCCAGGCACACCGCGGCGAACGGCTACGCGGTGGCCACCATCGACGCCGCCGGGTGCGGTGACCGGCCCCGTTCCACCGCCGACCAGCAGGCTCGCGCCGACCTCCGGCGGGCGATGCAGGCCGGCGAGCCGGTCGACGAGATCTTCGAGTCCTTCATCGGCCCGCTGGTCGAAAAGGCGGCCCCGGAATGGCGGACCACCCTGGACGCCCTCCTTGCCCTGCCCGAGATCGACGGCCCGGTCGGGTTCTCGGGGTGGACCGCACTCGGCATCCGGCTGGCGGTGACCGAGCCGCGCATCGCGGCCGCCGGATTCTTCGCCGGCGGCTACGTGCCCCGCGCCCAGCGCGAGGAGGCCCGGCAGGTCACCGTTCCGCTGCTGTTCCTGCTGCAGTGGGACGACGAAGGGAACCCACGGCAGCGGGCCCTGGACCTGTTCGACGCCTTCGGCACCAAGGAGAAGACGCTGCACGCCAACATGGGCGGGCACGTCGGCACCCCGTGGTTCGAGCTGGAGGACGGGGGCCGGTTCTACGACCGGCACCTGAGGTAGGACCGGGCCGCCAGGCCGACGGCAGACGGTAGGTGCTGACGGCCGGGATGCCGCTCGTCGAGGGCGGCTTCCGGCCCTCCTCGGCTCTGTCTCCACCGCGGGCTCCTGCCACTTCGGCGGGGGCCCGCGGTGCCCGACACCAGAACTGTTCGTTCCCGCCGGGGCTTCGAGCGCTTGCCAAGCTCGTGTACCGGGCTGTCGGCCCTGCCGCCCCGCGCGGGCGCCGGCGCGTAGCCGCGCGCGCAGTTCGGCCGGAGCCACAGGCGCTGTTCAGCGTTGACTGATTCCGGTGATGCGGCCGCGGGCGAGGACTGGTGCGTCGAGGGAAGCCAGGAGGCGGCGGGGGCGGGTCTTGGTGAGGGCGTCGCGGTCCGGGCGGTCCAGCAGGCTGGTGCCCAGCGCGTAGAGCTCGAAGACGTAGCGGTGGGGTCCGTGGCCCTTGAGCGGCTCGGGTCCGTAGTAGCCGCGGCTGATGAACGAGCGCAGGAGCGTCACGCCCGGCGCGGGGGTCTTCTTGCCGAGGGCGCCTGGCGGCAGTTCGTGTGGGCTCGGCAGCCGCGTCTCGTCGATGAGGGCGAGGCAGTGAACGGCGGGGTTCGCCCCGAGGGGGACGTCGATGTCCTCGACCACGAGCAGGAGCTCGGATGTCTCGGTGGGCGGTGCGCTCCAGGTCAGGTGGGGGGAGATGTTCTGGCCTCCGACGCGGGTGCCGCTGTGCTTCAGGGGCAGGGTGCCGTCGTCGGAGAAGTCCCGGCTGGTGATCGTGAGGGACTGCGGGCCGAACAGGTTGGCCTGGTTCCAGGCGTGGTTGCGTTCGTCGGGGCGGCGGTTGCGCAAGAGGGTGCCGAGTACGGCCATGGGACCTTCTCTTTCCTTGGTGTGGGGGCCGGTCAGGGTCGCTCGGCGGCCGGCGCGGAGTCCGCTGCTGAGTTCAGCGTGGTGAAGATGCGGGCGAGCGCGGCGAGGTCGTCGGCATCGAGCTCGGTGAAGGCGCGGGGCGGCTCGGTGAGGAGGCGCTCGGCGGCTGCGGCGGTCTGCCGGCCGAGGTCGGTGAGGTGGACGACTTTGCGGCGCTTGTCGTCGGGGTGGCTCTCGCGGCGCACCAGGCCCCGCCGCTCGAGCCGATCGACCGCGACGGTGGCCGCGGAGGGGTCTACCGCGGCGGCTTGGGCGATCTCGCGCATCGTCATCGGGGCTCGCATGAGGTTGATCAACTGCTCTGCGCGCCCCGGGCCGAGGTCCAGCTCCCTGCGCAGCGCGCGGCGTCGGTCCTGGCCGGTGATGAACGCGTGGACGGCGGCCCATGCCTGTGCGGACGAGGCACTGTTCGCGTGCGAGTCGGGGGTCAGGGCGTCCTCCAGTGGCCGGGAGGCCCCTGGAGGGCCTCAAAAAGATTGTTGCATATCAACTATTTCTTAGGCGTGGCGGCCCAGGCGTGGAAGTCTCGTTGTTCGGATCACCACCACCACGTGCCGGCTGACAACTGTCTGGGCGAGATCGGAGTGGCATGCCACAGTGAGCGCCCATGACGGCGGATGTGACGATCTCAGTGGCAGGCGAGGCGGAAGGACTGGCGGCGGATGCGCTGCGCTGGCTCCTCCGAAACGCGCGGGAGAGCGGAGCCGACGGCCTGGCCTGGGCTGCCGCACCGTCCGACCGGGAAACCTCCCCGACGTTCTACGGCGGCACGGCAGGCGTCATTGCCGCTCTCCTGGAAGCCTGGCGCCACTTCGGCGACGACCGGTACGGCGATGCCGCCGTGCGCGCCGCCCGCAGCGTGTCCGCCGGCGTCGACGGCCATGACAACAACTCCCTGTACTTCGGCCGGACCGGCATGGCGCTCGTCCTCCGCGCGGTCCACGACGAACTTGGCGCTCCGCAGGCCGGTGCCGCCGCGCGTCGGGCCCTGGACCAGGTGCGCGCACGTTTCGACGGCACACGCTGGGGCGACTGGTTCGACCTGATGGTCGGCAACGCCGGGATAGCCCTGGGTGCTCTGTCATTGGGTGATGCGGATCTGGCGATACGCGCGATGGAGCCCTACCTGCGCGCTGCCGAGCAGACCCCGGCAGGCGTTCGCTGGGAGTCGGAACGAGGCCGGACCTCGCGTCTGCACCACATCGCGCACGGCACGCTCGGCATCGTCGCCGGACTGGCGCGCGTTGGGCGGGCCACCGGTCGGACGGATCTGGTCGACCTGGCGCGGGCGGGGGCCGCGGACGTCGTGGCACGCAACGAAGCCGGCCCGACCGGCTTCCTCGTGCCTCACTCCGACCCGCAAGACCATCCGGACCTCACCGCGCGCTACAGCTACGGCTGGTGCCACGGCCCGACCGGCGACGCGCACGTGTTCCGGCTGCTTCGCACCGTCCTCGACGAACCCACGTGGCAAACCCACGTCGACAACTGCTGGCGCACCGTGACCCGGTCCGGACTGCCGCGCCGGCTGCGGCCCGGCTTCTGGGACAACAACGGACGGTGCTGCGGCACGGCCGGCGTGCTGGCGCTGGCCTGCGACCGCATCGCCGAACAGGAGGACCGCCCCGGCTTCGCACGGCTCCTCGTCACCGATCTCCTCGCCCGCGCGACCCGCGACCAGGACGGGGCCCGATGGTCCAACGTGGAGCACCGAACCACACCAAGCGCCCTCGAACCCCGCGCCGGCTGGGCATCGGGCAACGCCGGGATCGTTCGCGAGCTGCTGCGCTGTGTGCGGGTCTGGCGCGGGGCCGATCCGACGTACGCAGTCACCTGGCCGGACCAGCCCCCGCCGGCACGGCGGTAACGCCAGACATCCTTCCTGGCCCGAGGCTCGGTGCGGTCGACGGTGCGCTGAGCTGGGGGGGCTGGACCTGCGGTGGTCTGTTCTGTAGGGCCTGGTGTGAGGCCCTGAGCGGCCCAGTCGCCTGGCGCGCCGACAACGGCGGTACCGCCGATGGCTGTGGCACTGCCGATGGCTGTGGCACTACGGAGCTGGGCAGCCTCGTACGATTGCGGTCGCACGAGGCTGCCCAGGCGTTCCAGTTGAGCGCTGTGACTCAGCGGAAAGCGGCGATGTTGCGGGCGACCCAGTCGTTGAAGGGGCGCGGGGCGCGGCCGAGGACGCGTTCCACGTCCGGGCTGATGCGGAGTTCGGCCGGGTTCGGGGCGGAGATGATGTCCAGGGTGTCGTCGGCGAGTTCCGCCGGCACGAACTGGGTCATCGTGGCCTTGGCCTCGTCGCGGGTGAGTTCGTGGAACCGCACGGGCGAGCCGAGCACGGCGGCGATCACCTCGGCCTGCTGACGCGGCGTGATGACCTCCGGTCCGGTCAGCTCGTACACCCCGCCGGTGTGCCGGTCGTCCAGCAGGCAGGCCGCCGCGACTTCGGCGATGTCCGCCGGGTCGATGACCGGCACCCCTACGTCGCCGAAGGGTGCGGCGACCGTCGCTTGCGTGCGGACGGACTCCGCCCAGGCGAAGGCGTTGGATGCGAAGCCGCCCGGTCGTACGACGGCCCAGTCCAGGCCGGACCCGCGCAACGCGTCCTCCACCGCGCGCATCGCGACGCGCGACGCGCCGAGCGGCCGGGTCGCGACGCCCTGCGAGGACAGCAGGACGACCCGGCGGACCCCACTGGCCGCGGCCAGGTCGATGATGTCGGTCGGCCTTGCTTCGGGGGCGTGCAGGTCGCCGGACAGCAGGAGGAACAGCGCCTTCGCCCCGTCCAACGCGGGGGCGAGGCTTGTCGGTTCGGCCAAGTCGGCCGCCACGTGTCGGACTCCGTCAGGCATCGCCACCGCGTGCCGCGACACCGCCGTCACCTGCTCCCCCGCCTCGGCCAGGGCCTGCGTCAGGGGTCGGCCCACATTCCCGGTAGCCCCGGTCACCACGATCATGTCCAGCTCCTAGTTGGTTGTGCACTGCGGGAATTGACGCTAGGAGCCCGGCTTACTTTTCGTAAGAACATACCTAGAGGTAAGCTCCAGACATGAGGGAAGGTGCGCAGCTAAAGCAGGTTGAGGCAGGCAAGCGGTATGAGGTGTTTCACACTGACTGCCCCGCGCGCGACATGGTCGACCACGTCACCAGCAGGTGGGGCATCTGGGTGCTGATCTCCTTGCGGAGCAACGACCTTCGGTTCTACGAGCTGCGCGACAGCATCCAGGGCGTCAGCGAGAAGATGCTCGCGCAGACCCTGCGCGCACTGGTCCAGGACGGCCTGGTCTGGCGGGAGGTGGAGCCGACGACGCCGCCCCAGGTCACCTACGGGCTGTCCGGGTTCGGTCGGGAAGTCAGCGAGCCGCTGAAGGACTTGTTCGACCGGATCACCCAGCGGATGCCGCCGCGCAGCCGGGCATAGTGCGGTGGCGGTCGGCCTCGCAGGCGAATTCAGCGTCACCTGGTGACCTGATGACCGTTGATGCGGTGACAGTCACTGGCCGGGTCGTTGGCTGACTCATGCCGGCCCACCGCGGCGTTCGCGCACTGGCTACTGCTGCTCCCACTGCTCCTTGGTGATCTCGTACCGTACGCCTCCGTGCTCGGCGCCCTCGATCATCTCCATGCCGGAGGGAATGGGGATGGCATTCGCGAGCGTCATGTCGAGCTTCTCCATGATGTTGCGCGAACCGTGGTTCACCGTCATCGTCTCGGCCCAAACCATGCCCACACCGAGCTCCGTGAACGCCTTGCTCAGCAAGGCCCGCGAGCCCTCGGTGGCGTATCCCCTGCCCCAAGCCGCCTGCCTCAGCCGGTAGCCGAGTTCGACCTCGTCCAGCGGGCCGTTCGACTCGGGGCGCAGGATGAACCAGCCGATGAACGCGCCGCCGTCCTTCTCGTGCGCGGCGAACAGTCCGAGGTCGCCGCCCCACTTCTCGTAGCCGGCGAGGATGTTCGGCAGGTGGCGCTCGCGGACGAGCTCCGGCGCGGTCGGACGGCCGCCGGTCAGGTAGCGCATCACCGCCGGGTCGCTGTCCAGCTCGATCAGCAGGTCCGCGTCATCGGCGGTGAAGCGGCGCAGGGCCAGGCGCTCGGTCTCAAGGTAGGTGTCCATGCCTCGATCATGCCCGAAGCGAGTCGGGTGCCACTCCTGCGCGCCCCACGGCCCCTGGACGGCTCGGAGCGAACGCCTCTTGCGGGACGGAGGATTCCGTCAACCAGGCGCAGATGAGAGGGACTTCGAACCCGAGCCGACCGAACAGGGCCCGGACAGAGCCACGGTGGCCGATACGACGGACCCGCGGTGAACCGCGCGGCCGTGGACGGTGGTCGTGCCCCGCCCACGGCCGCGCTACTGGCTCAGCGGACCTGCACCGTCACCACCTCAGAGGCGTGCAGGCGCACCGGGTGCTGGTCGTGCGTGCTGGTCAGGCCGTACAGCACGGCACGGAATTGCAGGTCGCCGCGGCGCGCGGCAGTGCCACGTGCGGTGACCTTCGCGTCGCCCTTGACGGCGGCGCTGCAGTTTTCCTGGTGCCATCCCTCGCCGAAGCCGTTCTCTTCCAGGCACAGCTGATGCAGGTAGCCGGCACTGTCGTCGCCGCCGTTCGCGCTGACCGTGATGGTCTTGCCGACCTTCGCCGTGTGCGGCGCCGTGATGTCCACATTGCCCTTGGCGAACGCCGGACCGGCGGCCAGCGTCACCGCGGCCAGACCCAGTGCACCGACCATGGCCGCCCGGCCACCGCGCGCCCTCATCCCGGTCTTCTTCGTCCTGGTCATGGACTTCCCCTCCCATGGATCTCCCCGAGACCCATCCGTTCGTCAAAGCGCCTCGTGCGCTTCGCTGATCATCCAGACGGGCCGTTCACCTCGCTCGTTGCGCCCCACCCCCGCCCGTTACAAATCCACGACAAAGCGCGCCGCCGATGCCTGATCAGACCGGCAGCCGCCACCTCCCGTTGGAGTCCAGTCCCGGCGCGTACGCGTCGTCGCAGCGGAGGCGGGGCGGCGGCGGGGCGGCGGCGATCTGGACGGCACGAGTGCGGCGCGGCGGGGTGGGTGCTCCCGGCGCTCCTCCTCACGTGGGTGAAGGCCGGCGAGGCCGGTGTCGTGCAGGATGCGGTCGACCGTCTCGTCGAGGGTGCTGTCGGTGCCGATGACGGTCTCGATGCCGTCGGGGAGCAGGTCCAACCACCCCTGCCCACGCTCGCCGCCGCACGCCCCTGCTCGCCGTTGGACGGCGTCCAGGTGCACGGCGGCGTTCGGTGCGATCGTCAGGTCGACTGGCGTCGACGTAACCCGGTGAGCCGGCGGTGAGCTTCCGGTGAGGGCTGGCGGCGATTGTGGGGGCATCGCCGGATCCACCGCGGACCGGCCACCGAACAGGGAGCGACGATGAACGTTCTGACTGGCAAGACGGCGCTGGTGACCGGCGGCTCGCGGGGAATCGGCCGGGCGGTCGCGTTGCGGCTGGCGGCAGAGGGCGCGCTGGTCGCCGTCCACTACGGCGGCAACGACCGGGCGGCCGAGGAAGTCGTGGGGCGGATCGAGGAGGCGGGCGGCCGGGCGTTCGCGATCCGGGCCCGGTTCGGCGAGGACGGCGCGGTGGACCGGCTGTTCGAGGAGCTGACCGTGGGACTGGCGGGAGCCGGGCTGGACGTCCTGGTCAACAATGCGGGCATCAGCTCGGGCAACCCGATCTCGCGGGTCACCGAGGAGGAGTTCGGCAGGTTGATGGGGATCAACGTCGCCGCCCCGTTCTTCGTGATCCAACGCGCGATGGCGCTGCTCAACGACGGCGGACGCATCGTCAACATGGGCTCCACGGCCAGCCGGTTCGCGGTCTCCACCCAGATCGCCTACACGATCAGCAAGGCGGCACTGGAGTCGATGGCGCCGTCGCTGGCCAACGAGCTCGGCCGGCGCGGCATCACGGTGAACACGGTCGCGCCGGGCGCCGTGCGGACCGACATGATCGCCGGCTACACCTCCGTCCCCGAGGTGGTGGCCGGGCTGGAGTCGATCACCGCGCTGGGGCGGTTGGGCGAGCCCGAGGACGTCGCGGACGTCGTCGCGTTCCTGGCCGGCCCGCAGGGCCGCTGGGTGACCGGCCAGACCGTCGACGTCTCGGGCGGAACCTTCCTGGGCCCCCTCGCCCCATGAGCCTGCGCGCGCATGAATAATCGCGCGCATGCAGTTCGGAATCCTCGGCGAGACCCGAGTGCGGCACGGCGACGGTGGCGAGGTCCCGTTGGGTGGGCCGGCCCGGCGGGCGCTGCTGGCCCTGCTGCTGGTGCGCCCCGGAGAGGTCGTCCCGACGCATCGGTTGGCTGACGAGATGGACCCCACCGGGGCGCTCTCGGCGCATGCGCTGCAGTCCCAGGTGTCCAGGCTCCGTTCCGCGCTGGGCGCCAGGGCGGCGATCGAACGGGCCGGCGCCGGGTATCGGATCGTGGTCGATCCGGACGACGTGGACGCCTCCCGGTTCGAGCGCCTGGCCGGAGCGGGACGGGCGGCACTGACCGACGGCGACGCCGGACGGGCGCTCGTACTGCTGGGCGAGGCGCTGGAGTTGTGGCGTGGACCGGCGCTGGCCGACCTGCCCGAGAGCGAGACGGCCCGGGCCGCCGCCGCGCGGTGGGAAGAGTGCCGGCTCGGGGCGTTGGAAGACCGCATCGAAGCGGGGCTGCGGCTCGACGGGCACCGGCCGCTCGTGCCTGAGCTGCGCGAGTTGGTCGGCCGCCATCCACTCCGGGAGCGACTGGCGGGGCTGCTGATGCGGGCGCTGTTCGCCGAGGGCGGGCAGGCCGAGGCGCTGGTGGTGTTCGAGGAGACCCGGCGACGCCTGGCCGACGAGCTGGGCGCCGATCCTTCGCCCCAACTAACGGCGCTGCACGGGGAGTTGCTGCGCACCGATCCGACGCCGTCGCCCGCCGCTCCGCCCGCCCAGCTGACGGGCTTCGTGGGGCGCGCGAACGAGGTGACCGAGGTGGCCGAACTGCTGAAGGCGGCCCGGCTGGTCACCCTCCTCGGGCCCGGCGGCGTCGGCAAGACCCGACTGTCGGTCGAGGTCGCGGGGGCCGGGGGCATCGAGGGCCAGCTGTGCTTTGTGGAGCTGGCCCCGCTGCGGGACGGCGCCGGCCTGCCGCACGCCGTGCTGGGCGCGCTCGGCCTGCGTGGCAACGGGCTCCAGATGGGCGGTGACGCGAAGACGCCGGTCGATCGTCTGGTCGCGGCGCTGTCCGACCGAGCGCTGCTGCTCGTCCTGGACAACTGCGAGCACCTCGTCGACGAGGTCGCCGGGCTGGCGGCACGGCTGCTGACGACCTGCCCGCGGCTGCGCGTGCTGGCGACGAGCCGGGAGCCGCTCGGCATCACCGGCGAGCACCTCTACCCCGTGCGGCCGCTCGACGGGGACGCGGCCGTACAACTGTTCACCGAGCGGGCCGGTGCCGTGCGGCGCGGCTTCACCGCCGACCCCGAGGTCGTGCGGCGGATCTGCGCGGCGCTCGACGACCTGCCGCTGGCCATCGAGTTGGCGGCGGCGCGGTCGCGCACCCTGGACATCGACGACCTGGCGGGCCGGCTGGACGACCTGCTAGCCGTCGGCGCCCGCGGCAGCCGCACGGCGGACGCGCGGCACCGCACGCTGCGCTCGGTGGTCGCCTGGAGCTGGGACCTGCTCTCCGAGCCCGAGCAGCGGGCCGCGCGCAGGTTCACGGTCTTCGCCGGGGGCGCGACGGCCCGCTCCGCGCTTCGGGTGTGCGGCACCGACGGTGAGACGCTGGAGGCGCTGGCCGACAAGTCGCTGCTGGAGGTCGCGGGCGGCCGCTACCGGATGTTGGAGACGATCCGCGCCTACGGTGCCGAACGGCTCGACGAGGCCGGCGAAGGCACCGCCGTGCGGCGTGCCCACGCCCAGCGCCTGCTGGATCTCGTACGGACGGCGGACCCGCATCTGCGGCGGGCCGAGCAGTTGGAGTGGCGGCCCGTGGTCGCCGCCGAGCACGGTGACCTCCTGGCGGCGCTGCGCTGGGCAGTTGAGGAGCCGGCAGTGGAGACGGCCTCCGAACTGCTCGCCGCGGCGTTCACCTACCTGTGGGTCCGGGGCGCGTCCGCGTCGGTCGCTCCCCTGGCGATCGCACTGCTCGCATCGGTGGGCGAGACGGCCCCCGAAGGGCTCGGCGAGGAGTACGCGACGTGCGTGCTGCTCGCCGGCGCGGCTTCGGCGACGGGCGAAGCCGGGAGGCAGGTGTGGCTGCGGCACCGGGCGGCGGCCGGCGAGGCGCTGGCGGCCGCGTGGCCCGGCGACCGGCCGGGCCGCTACCCGGTCGTCCTGCTGCTGTGGATGCTGCGGAACGCGGGCGGACCGGACCCGCGGGGTGCGTTCGCGCTCGTGTCGTCCCAGCGCGACTGTCCCGAGCCGTGGGCCCGGGCCGCCGCCCACTACGTGTCGGGGTTCGGGCACCTCGGCCAGCGGGAGGCCGCGACGGCCGAGGACGCCTTCGAACAGGCCCTGGAGGGTTTCCGTTCGCTCGGGGACCGTTGGGGAATCGCGCTGGCCCTGGACGCGCTGGCCGGCGTCGCCGGTGCGCGCGGCGACCGGACACGGGAGGCCGCACTGACCGACGAGGCCCTGGAGCTCACCGAACAGCTCGGCGCCCTGGAGGACAGTGCCGACCTGCTGGTCAACCGGGGCGACCACCTCGCCCGCGACGACGCGGCCGGAGCCCGTACCGCCTACGCGAAGGCTGCCGCGCTCGCCCGCCGCGCCGGCGGCTCCACCTACCTGGCGGCTGCGCTGCGCGGGCTGGGCGACGTCGCCCTGGAGGAGGGCGACCTGGCAGAGGCGGAACGGCTCTACAGCGAGGCGCTGGAACGGATCGATCCGCACTGGATCAAGAGTCTTGGGCCCCGGGTGCGCACGCTCATCGGCCTCGGCCGCGTCGCCGCGGCCCGGAGCCACCACGCGGAAGCGCGCGAGCACTACCGGCAGGCCGCCGAGGTCGCCGCCGCGGTCGGAGCGCGCGTCCCGGAGGTGCTGCACATGCTGGGCTTGTCCGGGAAGGCCGTGGAGTCCGTCCTCGGAGCCGCGGCCGCGGACCGGTGAACGCGCGGTGCGCGCTCCCGTAGAAGAAGGACCTGGTTGGCGGCTATGGACCTGGTTGGCGGCTACGGACGGCAAGCCGACAGGCAGTGGTCTTCACCCCGCTTGGTCATCACCCCAAGTGGTCATCGCCCCGAGTGGTCATCGTCCCGAGTGGTCATCGCCCCGTGCGGCGAACCACTGACGTGCGGCTTCCAACCCGGCCTCGTTCACCTGCGGGCCGTCGATCCCCGTGAGGTCCCCGCGAGCGATCCGGCCGGCGAAGTAAGCGGCTTGGCCGGCCCAGCGGTAGTCCAGCAGGGGGTGGAGCGCTCGCTCGACCTCTTCGTGGGTCAGTGCACCACCCGCCACATAGGCGTCGATCAGTGGCCGCATGGAATCCGGCCCGCGGTACATCACGAGCGCCGCCAGGTCGTACACCCGCGGCAACACACCGGCCCCGCTCCAGTCGATCATTCCGCAGACACCACTGACCGGGTCGAGGCGGAAGACGTCTGGAGCGGGGTCGCCGTGCACCGGCCCCCAGGTCAACGACCGCAGGTCGAGCGGGTCGAGCCGGGCCATGACATTGGTGATCACGGGCCTGAGCCAGGGGCGTACATCCAGGTGCTCCGACGGGAGATACAGGCGGGTCGGGCCGGTGCCCTTGCCGTCCTGCGTGCCGAGCGCGTGATGGGCTCGGGCCAACGTGGAGCCCATCACGCCCAGTTCGGTGTGTGACTCGCCGGTCAATCCGCGACCTTCGACCCAGCGCAGCAGCGCCATCACCTGGCCGCCGAACGGCACGATCGACCGACCACGGGTCGTCGCCACGGGAGCCCCCGCAGGTATTCCGTCGCGCTCCAGTCGCTTCGCCAGCCCAAGTCCGAACACGAACGCGTCCTCGGCTTCCGGAGGTACCACCTTCACCACCCACCGCGTGCCCCCTGAGCGGGCCTCCCACGTCAGGGAGTTCATTCCGCCTTCGAGGAGGGTGACTTCAGCCGCGTGAAGCGCCCAGTGGTCCGCAAGCAGCTGGGCAACCGTCTGCGGATCGTGGGGCATCGGCTCTGCTTGGGTGGGGTGATCGGGCGGGGCACAACGGTCAGCCATCGTGGCAATCCTCCGCACGGAAATCGGGCTCCCAGACTAGGCCGCCGCGCTCATCAACTCACGGTATTTAAAAGACTGTTGTGCCCCCGATGCGACGGGTGGCTGGCGGGTCCGCCTGAGGAAATGAGCGACAGGGCCCCTGGTACGCGGTACGGTGCGCCGATGTCAGAGATCAAGAAGTTCCAAGTCACTTTTGACTGCGCAGAACCTGAGCGCCTCGCGCGCTTCTGGTGTGAAGTGTTGGGGTACGTCATACCGTCGCCACCGGAGGGGTTCACCACCTGGGACGATTTCAACCGCACCCTGCCGCCCGAGAAGCAGGGATCATGGTTCGCCTGCAGTGATCCCTCAGGGGTGGGTCCGCGCCTGTACTTCCAACGTGTCCCCGAAGGCAAGATCGTCAAGAATCGGGTGCATCTCGACGTCCGGGTCGGCACCGGGCTCGTGGGGGACGAGCGCCTCGCCACGCTCGAAGCCGAGTGCGCACGACTGGTCGCGCTCGGTGCGACCCACGTGCAAACGCTGTACGCCGATGAGGAAAACGAGTCGTGCATCCCGATGCTGGACATCGAGGGCAACGAGTTCTGTATCGACTGAACATTCTCCGAGCCAAGGAGGCGGGGAGCCACCTCCTTGGACCTCCCTGGGCTCGTATGGGGCGGGAGTTACCCCTTTCAGAACCGCTTGCGGGGCCGGAGCGCGAGCAGAGGTCCGAGGTGATCGACGATGCGGTCGGCCGCGGACTTCGAGACGCCGAAGTGCGGAGCGAGCTCGCGCAGCGTCAGGTTGGTACGCGAGTAGGCGGCGACCAGCGGGAGTCGGTCTTCCAGCGGCAGGCTCCATGGTCGGCCCCGCCGTACTGTGTTCGCTCCTTCGCGCCGAAGCATGGTCACCAACTTGCCGAAACAGCGCGCACTCAGCCCGGTGAACGGCGATATCCAGGACGGTTCCGATGCCGTGGTCACTCCAGCCACGTCGTGATCACCGCATTCCCGGCCCGACTGGGCCGGAACATGCGTCAGACCCCCGGGATGAAGGCCGGGTCGACGCCCAAAGCGGTGATTCCCTCGCGCACGGAGCTGTTGAACTGCTGGATCTCCGCCAGAAGAACCTCCCAGGCCACGGGCGAAGACCAGAAATCTGGCGGGTGGAGGGAGCCAACCCACCAGCCCTCGCCTGAGCACACAATGCGGATCTCCGCTCTCCTCCTCGGATCTCTTTGCGGAATAGCCGGGTACTTCGCACGGGCCGGCCACTACCGGCTGCCTTTCAGGATCCTGGTTCCAGCGGTGGCTCTCGTGGAAACTTCCATGCGGCTGTCAGCAGAGGCGGACGCCCAGGAGGCGCTGGTGGGAGCGACCTGGAGTGTCACACGCATTCTGGCGGTAGCAGCGATCCTGCTTCTCGTTGGCGTCTCGGCGTTGGAGGCCCGGAAGCAACGGTCCGCCGGGCGACCGTGCTCGTGCCCGTGCTCGTCTGAACTCAAGATCCATCTCACCGCCGACGGAAACCACCGTCCGCCGGGCTTCGTACTCTCAGCGGGCAAGCCGGAGACGCAGCGACGGCCCTGCCGGGCTGCCTCTTTCGTCGCTGCCCAGTAACTTCTGAGCAACCGTCCCTCTCCCTTAGGGGGTTGCCGTGGCCGTCGTCCCTGCCGTTGTCGCGCTCTCAGCCGTCCTGTTCGCCCTGCCCCCGCTCGGCAGCGGTCCGCCGCTGCCGGACCGGCTGGCCGAGACCGGCGGGGGCAGTCAGCTGATCATCGCCGTCGCGCCCCGCACCGATGCCACGACAGGGGCGCTGACCTGGTGGGACCGGCGGGGCGGCAGGTGGGTCATGGCCGGCAGCGCGCCCGCCCGGTTCGGGGCGAAGGGTCTCGTGGAGGGCAGCAAGCGCGTTCAGGGCACCGACACCACCCCCACCGGGCTGTACGACCTTCCCTACGCCTTCGGGATCAAGGCCGCGCCAAGCGGGACCTCGGTGTCGTACCGCCGGGTGAACCGGAACTCCTGGTGGTGCCAGGACGAGCACTCGCGCGCCTACAACCGCTGGGCCGAACCGCTGCCCGCCGACTGTCGCGCCGCCGAGGCCGAGCACCTCGCCGACTACGGCACCCAGTACGCGCACGCGCTCGTCATCGGCTTCAACTACGAGAAGCCGGTTCGCGGCCGGGGCGCGGGCATCTTTCTGCACGTCAACGGGCGTGCGGCCACAGCTGGGTGCGTCTCCGCGCCCGCGGACGCAGTGCGCCGGATCCTGGCCTGGGTCGAGCCCCGGCAGCGGCCGCACATCGCGATCGGGACCACCTCCGGGCCCACCGCGATCACTCGCTATTAGGGTGCGTCGCGGAACCCTCCTCGGCCGCGTTCCGCACGCGGTGCGCGCGGCCGCTTCGTGGCCCCGCCCCGTGCCGACGTGGACCGCCATGGACCGCCATGGACCGACGACCAGGCCAGGTACCTCCTCCCCCACCACCTTCACAGGGCCCAACCCCACATCGCCAGGCAGCCGATCAGGACAGCGAACTCCCGCAGTCGCCAAAGCCGTTACGCGCCAACCTACTTGTCCTGGTGATGGCGTGGTCGGCGTTCATGGGAAGCGGCAGCGCCAGCTCAGGGGCGCCGTTGCCGGCCGGCGGCTGCCTCGTTGTCGGGCGGTGGCAATTCAGGGGCATCAGGACGTCTGCGGTCGTCGGAGTCCCTGGAGGAGGAGGGCGACCAGGCGTCGGGGGTCGTACCGGGGGTCGTTGTCGCGTCCGATGCAGAGGTTGCCGATGCCGCGCATCAGCTCGTAGGGCTGCACGCCGGGCTTGATGTCGTCCGACTCGACCGCGGCGTCGAGGAGTTGGGCGCACACGGGCAGCAGGCGGTCCAGGAAGTAGGCGTGCAGTGCGGCGAAGCGGTCGCTGTCGGACTGCAGGGCGTCGGCGAGGCCGTGCTTGGTGACGAGGAAGTCGACGAAGAGGTCGACCCATTGGTGCAGTGCGGCGAGTGGTGTGTCGGCTTCGGCGAGCAAGTTCGGGCCGGCTTCGGCGCATGCCTCGATCTGATGCTGGTACACGGCGGTGACGAGGTCCGCCCTGGTCGGGAAGTGGCGGTAGATCGTGGCCATCCCGACGCCTGCCCGGGCGGCGATCTGGCGGATCGGTGCGTCGACGCCGGCGGTGACGAAGACCGCGGCCGCGGCCGTGAGCACCGTCTCCCGGTTGCGCTGGGCGTCGGCCCGCTTGCTTCGGGACGGCGGTTGCCCGGCAGGGCCCTCGGCGGCCATCGCGTTCTCCTTCAACACCGATTGACAAAGCGGAACAGCGCTCCGGATACTAAATGGAGCAGCGTTCCGTTTCAGCTTAGTCGAAGCGGGACGCCCCTGACCCCGCCTTGCCCGCCCGCCGGCCGGCCGCAGGAGACCGCCGGGCGGCCGGCGCCACCGAAAGGGAACCCACACCATGAGCGCACCCACTACCGCCGACGCCTTCGGCGCGCCCGCGCCGGTCCTGTCCTTCAGCCCCCTGGTCCTGCCCGTGCCCGGACGCCCCGTCGATCTGCAAGTACGCGTCTCCGCACCCGCGACCGGAACCGACCTCCCCGTCATCCTCCTCTCCCACGGCCACGGCCCCTCGAACAACCTCTCCTCGCTCAACGGCTACGCGCCGCTCGCCACCTTCTGGGCGGCACGCGGATTCGTCGTCGTCCAACCCACCCACCTCACCTCCAGCACCCTGACCCACCTGGTCGCCGACGCCCCCGGCGCGCCCGACTTCTGGCGCTCCCGCGCCGAGGACATGACCCACGTCCTCGACCGGCTCGACGTGATCGAGAACGCCGTGCCGCAGCTCGCCGGGCGGATCGACCACGCCAAGATCGCCCTCGCCGGACACTCGCTCGGTGGCTTCACCGCCGCCCTCCTGCTCGGTGCCGGGCTCACCGACCCCGACACCGGCAACGTGGTGCACCTCGTCGAGCCACGGATCAAGGCGGGCGTGCTGCTCGCCGCGCCCGGCAGAGGCGGCGACGTCTTCAACGGGCCCATGGCCGCGCAGTGGCCGATCGTCGGGGCCGTCGACTTCTCCACCATGACCGCACCCGCGCTGGTCGTCGCCGGCGACAAGGACGACTCCCGGCACTTCACGGACATGGGGCCGGCCTGGCACTGCGACCCCTACACCCTCGCTCCCGGCCCCAAAACCCTGCTCACCCTCTTCGACGCGGAACACGGTCTCGGCGGGATCGCCGGATACGACGCCGCCGAGACCACCGACGAGAACCCGGCGCGCGTCGCCGCCCTCGCCCAGCTCACCGCGGCCTACCTCCATTCCCAACTCCACCCCAATTCCCTTACCTGGCAGACCACTTGCGAGGAACTGACGAGCGGCCCCGACGCAGTAGGACACGTCGAAACCAAGTAGCTCCGCAGTCCCGCCCCGCGTCGGACGGGCCGCGGCGCCGTCGTCCGATCTGCCGCGCCGGACGGCTGCCGCGCCGGACGACTGCCGGGCGTGCCGGCTCCGTTCCCAGGCGGCATCCGTGCGGCATCCGGAAGCGGTCAGTTTTCAAGAAGCGCCGGTCACCCGGCCGGCCCTAACGTCGACGGCATGAACTCCATCGACACCGTCACCTTGGAGGTGGCCGACCTCCCGGCCGCCACCCGCTTCTACTCCACCGTCCTCGGGCCCGACTCGCCGCACCTGCGCCTACGGGCAGCCGGGGACCCTACGACCGGCTTCCGCGGATTCGCACTGTCGCTGGTGGTGTCCCAGCCGGGCAACGTCGACGCCCTCGTCGACGAGGCGCTCGCCGCCGGGGCCACCGCGCTCAAGGGCCCCTCGAAGTCACTGTGGGGCTACGGCGGCGTTGTCCAGGCACCGGACGGCACGATCCTGAAGATCGCGACGGCGGCGAAGAAGGACACCGGCCCGGTCACCCGGGACGTCGACGAGTTCGTGCTCCTGTTGGGCGTCGACGACGTGAAGGCCGCCAAGCAGTTCTACGCGGACCGGGGCCTGAGCGTGGGCAAGAGCTTCGGCGGCAAGTACGTCGAGTTCGCCAGCGCCCCCGGTCACGTCAAGCTCGCGCTGTACAAGCGCCGCGGTCTCGCCAAGGACGTGGGCGTCTCCGCCGAGGGCACCGGGTCCCACCGCCTCGTGCTCTCCGGCGCCGCCAGTCCCTGCCGAGACCTGGACGACTTCGTCTGGGAAGCCAGCTCCCATGCGCCACTGACCACGACCACCTGACCGGGGCCAGTCACCTTTCCCAACCGCCGGTACGCCTCCCCGTGCGTGCATCATGCGGGTTGCGAGGCCGCTGGCCGCTGGCCGCGTAGCTCACCAGCACCCCGCCGGGGGCCAGTACCCGGTACCCCTTGCGCAGGGCCGGGCCGCCGACGTGGTCGAAGACGGCCTGGACGCCGCCCGGTTCGCGGTCGTTGAGGACGGCCTCGGAGTCCTCGTGCCGGTGGTCGATGAACTCCACGCCGTTTCGGGCCAGCGCCTGCCGGGCGCCCGGCGCGGAGGCCGTGCCGACCCGGGCGTAGCCGGGCGCGGGCGCGGGTGCGGGTGCGGGTGCGGGTGCGGGTGCGGGTGCGGGCAGCGTCGCCCGAACGGTGCGCAACACGTCGGGTCCGCCGAAGCGCTCGACGAGGATCTTCCGGAAGGCGATCTCGTTCATGACTCCCCACCACTTCCCGTGTCGCATCATCGAGTTACACGACATCTATTGGGAAGGTGAGGCCCTCAATACCGGACCCGGTGGCTCGATGCCGTATCAATCAATGCCGTGTAATCTTTTGGATATGGATGCGATGGACGCGGTGGAAGAGGTGCGTTATCTGGTGCTCGCCGCCCAGCGCGAGGGCAACCGGACGCTGGCGGCGGCCCTGCGACCACTGGGCGTGACGCCCGCCCAAGGCGAGGTGCTGCGACTCCTGGCGGAGCGTCAGCCGCTCACCCTGTCCGGGCTCGGTGCGCTACTGGTCTGCGAGAGCGGCGGCAACCCCAGTCGGCTGGTCGACCGCCTGGTTGCCGCCGGCCTGGTCCGCCGCGAGGAGGGCGCCGAGGACCGGCGGCACGTACAGCTCACGCTCACCCCGGCCGGCCATCGCGCGGCCCGCGGCGTCGCCGAGGCCGAGGCGGAGCTGAACGCACGGATCGCCAAGGCCGCCGCCGGCCACGACCTCGACGCCGTCCGGGGCTTCCTGCGCGCCCTCGTCGCCAACCAGGGCGCGGGCCAGGCCCTGGCCCGTCGATCAGGCCGCGAGGAATAGCCGCGAGGGACAACGGACACGGAAGCCGATTCACGCGGGCCGGGGCCGCCGAGCCGCAACACAGCAGCTTCACGACCGCGCCGGCCTCGGCGTCCGCCACCGAGGTGAACGGCCGCGCGCGACGGGCTGCGGTGCGGGGCCGCGGCGCGCGCGGCAGAGGACCGCGGGGCCGGGCGACACCGGCGCGGCCCGGGAGGGCGAGCGCCGAAACCGTGGCGGCACGCCACGACCGGCCGGCGACAAGCGGCCCGAATCCGGCCCATCAGAGCGCTTTGTCTGCTTTGTATAGATATTCTGTGGAGCGTGACTGGGTCTGGGCGGCAGCGGCTCCTTCGATACGGCCGGTGGAGGCTCGTGCGGCTCTCGCCGGTCGTCCTCACCGTCGTCATCGCCAGCCTGGCCTACACCACTCCCCCGGAGATGGCCTTCAGCCGTCTCCTGCCCGCGGCACCGGCCCTCGCCGCCGCCATGTGGCCGGTGCTGCCCACCGTCCTGCTGGGGACGGTCTGCCTCTTCCTGATGATCGGCCTCAGCATCGTGTTCCCCGGTCTGGGGACGTGGTGGACGGCCGGGGGGATCATCGCGGTCACCGTGGCGGCGGCGTACGGAAGCCACGTCCGGCTCCAGCGGGAGCGGACCCTCTTTCAGGTGCGGCTCGTCGCCGATGCGGCGCAGCAGGTGGTGCTGAGCCCGATGCCGCGCCGCTTCGGGAACATCGAGATCGAGTCGCTGTACCTCGCGGCCGCGGCGGAGGCCCGTATCGGTGGGGACTTCTTCGAGGTGGTCGACACGCGATACGGGGTCAGGATGCTCATCGGCGACGTGCGGGGCAAGGGGCTGCCGGCCGTGGGGGCGGCCGCGGCGATCGTCAACTCCTTCCGGGAGGCGGCGTACGGCGAGGCCGACATGGTCAGCGTGGCGCGCCGCCTGGACGCCAGCTGCGCCCGCTACAACGCCGCCTTTCCCGCCGAGGGGCCGGTGGAGCGCTTCGCCACCGCCCTGCTCGCCGAGATGCCGCACAGGGGCGGGCGCATCGAGATCCTCAACTGCGGACACCCGCCGCCGCTGCTCCTGAACCACGGTGAACTCCGCGCCCTCGAACCCACCGCCCCCTCGCCGCTGCTCAACCTCGCGGAGCTGATCGGCGATCACTACACCATCGACGCCTTCGACTTCTCCCCCGGCGACCTGCTGCTCCTCTACACCGACGGGGTCACCGAGGCCCGCGCCCGCGACGGCGAGTTCTTCCCGCTGGCCGCCTGGATGCGCCGACAGCTGCCGAGGCCGCCCCACGAGCTGCTCACGGCCCTTCACCGCGACCTCCTCCGTTACAGCAAGGGACGCCTCGACGACGACATCGCCGCCCTCGCCGTGCGTCTGCGCGACCCCTCGGAGTAGGCCCGGCCCGGGTCACGGCCAGCGGGCGGCCGGGCTGTGGTCGTCGGCCATCCATCCGGATTGTCGAGACAACGTCAAGGAGGTCGCCGATCCAGGCGTGCGCATCGCCCTGGGCAGCGACACCTTCAGCGGCCGGGGCCTGTTCGGGGCGAACGCGTGGGACGGGCCCCGCTGGTCGCAGCGGGGATGGTGCGCCTTCCGTCGCGCGTCGCGGGCACCAGTGGGCACGGCCGAGACGCCCACGGAGGACAGTCGCACACCGGCGGCGTGTCGGGCGACGAGCCAGGAGCGGGGCAGCGGGCAGGTGGGGCAGGTGGGCAACGGCCAACTCCTGTCCCCTCACCCCCATTCCTGGCGCGCCCTCGTGTCCGGAGCAGCGCTTGGCCATCGTTTCGCCTCGAAATCGCCAAGGGCGTCCCAAGCATCTGTCGATGCCCGAACTTCCCACCCCGGCTCGCCCTCTTGACCAGTACAGATCATCCCCACACCGCAACGGGAGCCCCCAGTGGATCAGGTCAGGAACCGGACGCGCAGTCGCCGGTACGCGTGGGCGTCGGCGGGGGCCGTGGTCGCCGGGGTCGCAGCTGTCGTGGTCACCCAGGTGGCGGCCCAGGGCAGCCCTGACACAGGTACCGGGGCCGGGAAGCGTTCGGCGGCGTCCGCTTCCCCCGTCGGTGGTACGTGGATCAGCACGAAGGGCGGACGGCTGGTCTACGGGCGGGACGCACAGGGCAACCGCGTACCGGACTATTCCTACGCCGGCTACGAGGGCGGGGGCGTCCCGCTGCCGAAGGTCGCGACTCGGGTGACCGTGCCTGCCCCCGGCCCCGGCGATGCGACCGCCGCGATCCAGGCCGCACTCGACAAGGCGTCCGCCCTGCCCGTGGGCAAGGACGGTGTGCGCGGCGCGGTCCAACTAGCGCCGGGCAGCTACCACATCGCCGGCCAACTCCACCTCGACGCCGGCGGAGTCGCCCTGCGCGGGGCCGGCAGCGGGGCCTCGGGCACCACGCTGGTCGCGGACACCGCTACCGCTCGGACGCTGATCACGATCGGCAGGAAGTCCTCGTACACCCGGGTCGGTGACGCGGAGCCAGTCACCGACGGCTACGTGCCCGTCGGGGCGACCGGCCTCACCCTCGCCGGCACCGCGGGGCTCAAGGTCGGCGACGAGGTGGTGGTGGAGCGGCCCACCACCCAGGCGTGGATCGACGCGATCGGCATGCACGGCATCTTCACCCCCAACTGGAGCCTGCGCTTCGAGCGGAAGATCACCGCGATCAAGGGGCGGCGGATCACCCTCGACGTTCCGCTCACCAACGCCTTGGAGAAGCAGTACACCCGCGCCACCGTCTACCGCTACGCCTTCCCGCGCATCGACCACGTCGGCATCGAGGACCTCGCCCTCGACGGCCGGGCCATGGCCGCCGCCCCGGACTACGCCAAGACCTTCTACAACGCCGCGCCCTGGGAGTTCAACGCCGTCCAGGACTCCTGGATCGCCGGCGTCACCTGGCGGCACTTCGGCGGCAGCGGTCAGACCGCGCTCGGTCCCCAGTCCCGTCGCATCTCCGTCCTGCGCACCCAGGCCCTGGACACGCTGACCACCGACAGCTCCGCCCGCTCCGAGGCGTACCTGCTCCAAGGCCAACAGAACCTCGTCCAGGACTGCGCGGTGACCGCCACCAAGGTCCACGCCTTCACCACCTACGGCCGCCAGGCCGGCCCGAATGCCTTCGTCGACTGCAAGGCCACCCTGGTCAAGGACACCTACGACGCCGGCGGCCACCAGCGCTGGGGCAGCGGCACCCTGTACGACAACGTCACGCTCGACGGCTCGCTGCTGTTGGTCAACAACGGCACCCGCGGTGGCGGTCACGGCTGGTCCGACGCCAACAGCACCGCCTACAACTGCACCACCCAGAGCTACATGGTCCAGGAACCCCCGACCGCCCACAACTGGGCCATCGGCTGCACCGGAGCCCTCCAGGGCGGAAGCGACGGACAGGTCCAGTCACCCGGCCACCACACCCTCCCCACCAGTCTCTACGCCCAACAGCTCACTGACCGCGGGCTCTCCGCCAACGCGGTCACCCGCCGCTGACGACGTCCGAGGCGCGGCCTCGGCCGAAGCCGCGCCGGTCCTCCCCCGCAACGGCCGCCGCCGCGAGGCGAGCGACGGCGTTCGACGCCCAACTCCCGTTCCCTGTACGGCCGTCAGGGTCGCTGCGTAACGAAGGCCAGTGCCCCTCGCGGACGATCGGGTCGCCGGTGCGACGTGCGAGCTCCGCCCAGCGCAGCCGTCGCCAGCCGTGTGCCGGGTTCTCCGCGACCCGCCGGTCAGAGGATCGCGATGCCCAAGGGGCGGTCGCCCGCGGCGAGGCGCCGGACGGTGCCGGAGTCCACGTCGACGACGGAGATGCCGTTCCAGTAGCCGTCGCGGGTGAAGCCGCCCGTGACGTAGGCGGTGCGGCCGTCGGGCGAGACCGCGACGTCCTCGTGGGGACCGTCCAGCGGGATCACCTTCTCCTGGCCCTGCGGGGTGCGCACGGTCAGCGACGGGCCCTTGTCCCGGGAGGGGTCGATGGGGCCGGTGCCGACGGCGAACAGCGTACCGTCGGCGGTGATCGTGACGCCGTGCTGGTGGGTGTCGGCGGTCATCCGCTCGATGCGCGTGCGGCCCGTCTCCGGGTCGACCACGGCCAGCCGCTCCCCTTCGAACGGCAGCAGCAACCTGCCGTCCGACGGGCGTACGGCGGTGTAGTGCGGCTTGAGCCAGGATCCCAGGCCGCCTTCGGTGCCGTAGGGGGCGACCTCGATGCGCCGGGTGCGGAGGGAGCCCGGGGTCACCACGGTGACGTCGAAGGAGTCGTGATCCGTGGTGTACACCTCGTGCCCGTCGCGTGCGACGTCCACGTCGAACGGACGGCGGCCCACCTCGGCGACCCCGGTGACCTTCAGGCTGCGGGTGTCGATCGCCTCGACGGTGCCGTTGCCGCCGGGCCGGTTGACGCCGACGTACGCATGACGCCCGTCAGGGGCGAGCGCGATGCCCATGCCGCCGCCGCGGTATTCGCCGTGCGTCGGCTCGCCGATGCCCGTCGTCTCATACGGGATGCGGGTGATCCGCCGGCGTTCGGTGGTGTCGACGACGGCGACGCCCTCGGCGGTGGCGACCCAGGCACGGCCGTCGTCGCCGACGGCCAGCCCGTACGGGGCGGTGCCGACGCGTACGGAGTCGAAGGCGCCGCGGGCGGGATCGACGAACGTCACGGTGTCGGCGCCGAAGTCGGCGACGAGCACGGTGCCGTCGGGCGTCCGGCCGGCGGGCGCGGGGACCCTCTTCGCGACGGCGGACGGCGTACCGTCGTGCGGTGCCGCCGCGCCGTCCGCCCCACCGGCGGTGCACCCCGTGACGACGAGCGCGAGGGAGGCGATGACGGCCTGGGCGCGGCCGGCCGACAGGGCCCGCTGCCGGGGCGCGGCCCGCGTCACCGGATGGCCTTGAGCAGGTCGGCGATCTCGGTGTACCCGTGACGCACGGCATGCCTGAGGGCGGTGACGCCGTCTTTGTCGGGCAGGTTCAGGGTCGCGCCGGCGGTGATCAGCAGCTCGACGATCTCCTGGTGGGCGCTGCCGCCGTCGCCGAGGATCACGGCCTCCAACAGCGCGGTCCAGCCGAGCCGGTTCACGTGGTCGACGTCGATGTCGGTCTCGCGGAGCACGGCACGCACGTAGGCGACGTGACCGCGCTCGGCAGCCGGGATGAGGGACGTGCCGCCGAAGCGGTTGGTCACCGTCAGGTCGGGCCCGGCCGGGAGCAGGGCACGCATCATGGCGACGCTGCCGGTGACGCCGGTGACCAGCCACGCACTGTCGTCCCGGTCGTCCTGGGCGTTCGGGTCGGCGCCGGCGGCCACCAGCACCTCGGCCGCCGGCACGTGGTCGCCGAGCGCGGCCAGCAGCAGGGGCGTGCGGCGGTGTGCGTCACGGGTGTCCACCGCGGCACCTCCGTCGAGGGCGGCGCGCACGGCATCGGCGTCGCCGTGCCTGGCGGCCGCACTCAAGGCACGGTCGAGGTCAGTCATCGTGGTGCTCCTTGAACTCCAGGGGGTGCGGGTACGGGTGCGCAACACGGACAGCGTCGTCGCCGCCTTCGTGCGGACCGCGATCCCGATGCCCGCCCGCAGCCCGGCGCGGATGCGGGCTGCGGACAGGCGGGGCCGACGGCGCACGGCACGTGGGGTTCCGTGCGCCGTCGGAGTCGGAGAGCTGACGAGGCCGGAAGCGGAAACTCCGATGACGGCCCGGACACGCTTGGCGGCCCGTTCGCCGTCCTTCACGGGGCTCACCTCCCATCAACTCCGATGCCTGTCACATGCGTTGGGACGTCCGGCCCTATCCGTCTCGGTATCCCTAGCCCTACTCGTATGCGTATGCGTATGCGTATCCATCCTGGGCCGCGGCCGGCTGCGTGACGTCGTCGGACCGGCTCACCGCGACGCGCGGATCGGTTGACACCGGTGTCAACCGATCGGTTGACACCGCCGTGGCCGCGCCTCCGAGGGCCTCGGCGCCAGCTCCACGGTCCTCGACGAACGGGGTACCCCAGGAACCGTCGAGCAGGTCGGTGCCCCGCCCTGCCGCTCCCCTACTACCGTTGCTCCGCATGACAGCCACCGACTCCACGAGGGACATCACAGCGGACGTGGTCCGTGACCTGTTGCGCGAGCAGCACCCCGATCTGGCGGACCGTCCGCTGAAGCTCGGGGCGCTCGGCTGGGACAACCAGATGTGGCGGCTCGGCGACGACCTCGCGGTGCGGTTGCCCTGGGCGACGCAGTCCGCGGACGCGCTGCTGCGCAAGGAGCACGTCTGGCTGCCCGCCCTCGCCCCGCACCTTCCGTTGCCGATCCCCGTCCCGCAGCGCCTCGGTGAGCCCTCCGCACGGTTTCCGCGGCCCTGGCTCGTCACCACGTGGGTGCCGGGCGAGCCTGCCGACCGCGCTCCCGCGACGCGTTCCGCGGAGGCGGCGGTCAGCCTGGCCGCCTTCCTGACCGCTCTTCACCGGCCCGCCCCCGACGGGGCGCCGGCAGGCCGAGACCGCGGGGGACCGTTGACCGGCCAGGCCGAACGCTTCGCCCACGGGCTCGCCGCGGCCACCGAGCTGGGCTTGATTCGTGACCCGGAGGCGGTCCGCGCGGTCTGGGCGGACGCCGCCGCGGCGCCGGAGTGGGCAGGCCCGCGCCTCTGGCTCCACGGCGACCTGCACCCGGCCAACGTCCTGACCGAGAACGGCACGTTCTCCGGTGTGATCGACTTCGGCGACCTCTTCGCCGGCGACCCGGCCTGCGACCTCGCCGCCGCCTGGATCCTGCTCCCGGACGGTGCCGTCGACCGCTTCCACGAGACCTACCGGCCGAGCCCGGACGCGGCGACCCTGCGTCGCGCCCGCGGCTGGGCGGTGCTGCGCGCCCTCGCCGGCATCCACATCGCGGACGCCGGCGTACGCGGCCGGCCGGGAGGCAAGCCCAGTTGGGGCCCGCCCGCCCACGCCGCACTGCGACGCCTCACGGCGACCGTCGGCCAGTGAACAAGCCTCCTCGCAGGGGAGGTCCCGCGTTCAGCGCACGGTGAGGACCAGCTTGCCCGTGGTCCGGCCGGTCTGCCCCAACACGTGGGCCCGGGCGCCTTCGGCGAGCGGGAAGGTGTCGGAGACGTGGGCGCGGAGCCTGCCCCGGTCGACGAGTTCGGCGATGGCGCGCATTCCGGCCTGGTCGTGCTCGACGAGCAGGGTGACGGCGCGGACCTGTGCCTTCTCCGCAGTGGCCAGGGTGTCCTCGGCGCCCGGTAGGAGGGAGACGAGGACACCGCCGGGGCCGATCACCTGCACGGAGCGGGTGGCGGTCTGTCCGCCGAGGGCGTCGAGGACGACGTCGTAGCGCTCCTCGGTGTCGGTGAAGTCCTCGGAGCGGTGGTCGATGCAGGCGTCCGCGCCGAGTTCCCGCAGGAAGTCGTGTTTGGGGGCGCTCGCCGTCCCGGTGACGTGCGCGCCGCGCTCCTTGGCGATCTGGACGGCGAGATGGCCGACGCCGCCGGCCGCGGCGTGGATCAGCACGCGCTGACCGGCCCGGAGTCCCGCGGTGTCGACGAGGGCCTGCCAGGCGGTGAGCGCGGCGAGCGGCAGAGCGGCCGCCTGGACGTGGTCGATCCCGGCCGGCTTGGCGGCGAAGGCGCGGGCGGGCCCGGTCACGTACTCGGCGTGGGAACCGGCCCCGTGCGGGTAGGGCAGCATGCCGAACACCTCGTCACCGGGCCGGAAGAGGGTGACCCCGTAGCCGGTCTCCACCACGGTGCCGGAGACGTCCCAGCCGAGGGTCAGCGGCGGGGACGGCAGGAAGACGCGCAGGGCTCGGTGCTTGAAGTCCGTGGGGTTGAGGCCGGCGGCGTGCACGGCGACGAGGATCTGGCCGGGGCCGGGCGCGGGCCGGGGAAGCTCGGTCAGTCGGAGGACTTCGGGGCCGCCGAGGGTCGTCTGGTGCAGGGCGTGCATCAGGGGGACGCCGTTCGGGGCGGCGCGGCCCGGAGATTCCGCGGAGTGAGGGGGGTTCGTCATGGCCGTCGCATCGGGCGCGTTGAGGTCGTCGGGGGTGTGCGTCGAAGTCATGCCTCGATCTTGGCCGTACGGTCCGCCCCGGAGCGATGGCCAGAAGGTCAGCCTTCGATACATTCTTGCCATGCCCATCGAGCCTGCCGCCCACCGCGTCCCCGGTGCCCGTGGCACTGCCACCGCCCGCCCCGCGCCCGCCGTGCCCTCCCGGGCCGGTGACCTCGCCGACCGCGCGGCGGAACCGGACCGTCGGACGCACCTGGTCCCGCGGCCCGGCGCGCACAAGGTCGTCGTCCTGGCCCTCGACGGCGTCTACCCCTTCGAACTCGGCATTCCGCACCGGGTCCTGGGGTCCGCTGGCGGCCGCTACGAGGTGCTGTCCGCGAGCGCGGACGGACGGGCCGTGCGCACCGACGCGGACCTGACCGTCACCCCCGGGCACGGTCCCGAAGTCCTGGCCGAGGCGGACACGGTGGTCATCCCTCCGTACGCGGTCTCCCGGGACTCGGTCCTCGCCCCGGACCCGCGGGCGCTCGCGGCGCTGTCCCTCGTCCGCCCCGGCACCCGGCTGGTGTCCATCTGCACCGGTGCCTTCCTGCTGGCCGCCGCCGGCCTCCTGGACGGGCGGCGGGCCACCACCCACTGGGCGCTCGCCGACCACTTCCAGGAGTTGTTCCCCCGGGTCGAGCTCGATGCCGGTGTGCTCTTCGTCGACCACGGTGACGTGCTGACCTCGGCGGGGGCCGCGAGCGGCGTCGACGTCTGCCTGCACCTGGTCCGCAAGGACCACGGCAGCGAGGTGGCCAACCACGTCGCCCGGTGCTGCGTCGTGCCCCCGTACCGGGACGGCGGTCAGGCCCAGTACATCGAGCGGCCGCTGCCGCCGGCGAGCGGCACCGGCACCGGGCCGACCCGCGACTGGGCGCTGCAACGACTGGAACTGCCCCTCACGCTGGACGAGTTGGCCGCACAGGCTGCGATGAGCACCCGAACCTTCGCCCGGCGCTTCCGGGAGGAGACGGGGTTGAGCCCCGGCCGCTGGTTGACCCAGCAGCGGTTGCGGCGGGCGCGGCACCTGCTGGAGTCCAGCGACCTGTCCGTGGAACGGGTCGCCCACGAGGTCGGCTTCGCCACCGCCACCTCGCTGCGGCGCCACCTGACGGCGGAGGCGGGCGTCGCCCCGTCGACGTACCGGCGCACCTTCCGCGCCTCGCCGCCGACCCCGGGCAGCGACGGGAAATCACCGGTCGGGGCGCGCGAACAGCACGAACGGGCCGCACCAAGCGGGTGCTGCGGCACAGACCGGGTGCTGCGGCACGGCGAGTCCGGGTGAGCCTGCGGTTCGGAGCTCTCGACGCCTCGGCGCGGGTCCGCGGCGGCACCCGGCGCCCGGTCACCGGACCCGCCGCGGACGGTCGGGCCGTCGGACGGTCTCAGTTGGTGTAGACCTCGGCCCGGTCCACGCTCACGAAGGATCCGGTGGACGGTGCGCCGTGTTCCCCGGTGACCCGGACGCGCAGGGTGTGCTTGCCGGAGGGCAGCCGCGGGCTGAGGTACTGGAGCGTCTCGCCCGTCCGGGGCGAGGCGTAGAAGTCGACGCGCTTTTCGGGGCCGCCGTCGACGCTGAGGGCGGCGATGCCGTTGCCGGTGTCCTGTACGGACAGCAGCGCGATGCGGGTGCCGGTGAAGGTGAAGGTCGCGGTGTTGCCCGTCCGGTCGCTCCAGTGGTCGTCGCCCCAGAAGCACTGGGCCGCGCAGCCCTTGCCCGAGTTCCAGGCACCCTGGTAGGAGACCTGGCCCGGCCCGCTCGAACGGCCGTCGTCGTTGATCCAGTAGTTGCCGTTGGCCGGGTCGCCGGCAGGCAGGGCCTGCGAGGCGCCCGCGGCGAGCGGCCGGCCGAGGTCCGGGCTGCCGTCCGCATGCCAGCCGATCGGCTGGGCCCGGGTCGTGCGGTTGCCGTAGGTGTACGCCGAGGTCGACTTGGCGTGGTAGGCGATCCAGTCCTGGGTGCCGTCGGGTGACCGGAAGAAGGCGTGGTGGCCGGGGCCGTACACCCCCTTGGCGTCGTTGCGGCCGAAGACCGGTCCGGGGTGCTGCTGCCAGTCGGCGGGCTTCAAGGGGTCGGCGTCGTCCGGCAGGGACAGCATCCACAGCTGGTAGTCGGGCTTGCCGGTGTCGCAGGTCGAGTACGTCAGCCAGGTACGGCCGTTGCGGTTGAGGAGTTCGGGGGCCTCTCGGACTTCCGGGCAGCCCCCGTCGGCCTTGAGGGCCACCGCGTCCCCGGAGACGGTGTACGGGTTGGACATCGGGGCGATGTTCAGGCCGTTGTGCTGGTAGGGGTTGAGTCCCGAATAGGCGAGGTAGAGCTTGCCGTTGTGCTGGAAGACGCTCGGGTCGATGGCGAAGTCGTTCGCGTGGTTGGGCGGGGTCAGCTTCGCCTTGAAGTGGTAGGGCCCGGCCGGGTCATCGGCGTCCGACTCCAGGACGTACAGCCGGTGGTGTTCGTCCACGCCGTCGTCGGCCGTGTAGTACATGTACCAGCGGTTTCCGAAACGGTAGAACTCGGCCGCCCATATGTGCTGGTCGCGTGCGGGATCGGTGTCCCGCCACACGGTGACCGGGTCCGCGTCGAGCAGTGTGCCGAGCGAGGGCGAACTCCACATCTTGATGCTGTCGTTCTGGGTGGTGGTGAGGTGGTAGGCCCCGTTCGCGTAGGTGAGGAACGGGTCGGCACCCGTGTTCAGCGGGTTCCGGAACGTCCCCGCGGCCCGGACCGCCGGCACCGACCCGTGCCCCGCCCTGGTCCCCACTTCCGCTTCCGGCTGCGCCTGCGGTCTGCCCACCACCTGGTCCTGTGCGGCGCAGACCAGACCGATGATCAAGGTGAGCGACGATGCGAACAGGGCGATCTTCGACTGACGAGACATCAGCGACACTTCCTTACCGTGGCGCAACTGCTGGGCATCGGGCTCGCATCCGGACGGATGTCGACCTACGGAGTCTGGCGCGGTGGGCGGCCGTACGACACCCACACTCCCCCACCCGCCTGCCACGTCACTAACACCCCGCTAACATCCCCGGCAGCCGGTCTGACGGCCGCTCAGGATCACCGCTGCACGGCGGCGCCCAGTTCGGAACGTGCCGCGGACGGTGGCGGCACGCAGCGCAGGCGCGCCGGATCGGTGTGGGCCAGGGCCGCCGCCGGGTCCTGGTTCCAGCCGGCCCCGTACGCCTCGGCGAAGCGGTCGTCGCCGAGCGCGTGCCGGCTGCGGCTGCTCAGCGCGCGGACCTGCGGGTCGGTGCGGTCGTGGGCGCCCCGCAGACGGGCCGCCGCGCCGAGCAGGCCGGCCGCGTCCCGGTGCCGCCCGTGGAGCGCGGCGAGGCCGGCCACGGTCACCACCACCGTCGCGGCGAACGGCATGTCCCTGCTGTCGACCGCAGCCGCGTACGCCCGGTCCAGTGCCTCCTCGGCGCCCGGCCCGTCGCCGAGTGCGAGGCAGAGTGCGGCCCGTGCCGTGGCGACGAGGGCGCGCCCGTGGAGGCCGACGACCGGGAGCTGCTCGGACAACCCGGCCTCGGCCGACTCGACCAGCTCGCGGGCCCGTTCCAGGTCGCCGGTGCGCACGCACAGACCGGCCTCCCGGGCGTCGAGCACGATCGCCAGCTCGGGCGAGGCCGAGCGCCACGCGCGTTCGCGGGCCGCGGCGACCAGCCTCCCCGCTCGCGCGTCGTCGTCGAGCCGCTCGTGCACGTCGACGCGGCGCAGGTCGATGAAGACCTCGTCGTCGAGGCTGAGCGACCCGAACGTGCGGGCCAGGCGTTTGGCTTCGTCGAGGTCGGCCAGCGCGCCGTCGAGGTCCCCGTCGTACTGCCGCAGCAGCGCGCGCAGCGGCAGTGCCTTGGCCAGGGCCCAGCGGTCGCCCGCCCGGTCGAAGCATTCCAGGGCGGCGGGCACGTCGCTGCGTACCTGATCGAGGTGGGCCTCGTTCTCGGCGAAGTGGGCCCGGAACATGCGGGCCAGCCCGGCCAGCCACGGGTCCGGCCCGTCGACCAGTCACTGGAGGAACGTCGACGGTGCGTCGTCGGCGTCCAGGGCGGCCGGCCGGGTCGCGAGCAGGGCGCCGCCGACGCCCGGCAGCTCCGGGTGGTTGCGCAGGCGGCCGACGAGCGCACGCAGTTCCTCGCCCCGTTCCTCGGACACGTCGACGACGAGCGTGCTCGGGGTGGCGAGGAAGTTGAGCAGCAGCATCCCCTCGGCGATGTCGCGCTCGGCACTCGGCTGCTCCACCGGCAACGCGACCGCCGCGCCGAGCCAGTAGGCGGCGTCGGCATGCCGGCCGAGCATGCGCCAGCACCAGATGAGGTTCACCGCGAGCCCGGTCGCGCGGTCGGCATCGCCGGTGTCGTGGAGGTGGCGGAGCGCGGCGAGCACGTTGTCGTACTCGGCGTGCAGCGCGTGGAGCGCGTCGAGCTGTTCGGGGCCCCGCAGCAACGGGTCCTGGCGGGCGACGAGTTCGGCGAAGTGCCGGGCGGCCAGGTCCCGTACGTCGGTCGGAGTGTCCTCTTCGGCCAGGCGCTCCAGGCCGTACTCGCGGATCGTCTCCAGCATCCGGTACCGGCCGGTGTCCGGCGCGAGGTGCAGCAACGACCGGTCGACCAGGTCCGCGAGCAGGTCCCGGACGTCGGCGGCGGGCACCGCGGTGCCGGCACAGACCGCGGTGGCCGACGCCGGCGTGACGCCACCGGGCAGCACCGCGATCCGCTCCGCGACCGTCCGTGCATCGGCGCCCAGCAGGTCCCAGCTCCAGGCGATGACCGCGCGCAGCGTGCGGTGCCGCGGTGCGGCGGTCCGGCTGCCGGTGGTCAGCAGGCGGAACCGGTCGGACAGCCCGGCGGCCAGGTCGGGCAGCGAGAGGGTCCGCAGGCGGGCCGCGGCCAGCTCAAGTGCGAGCGGCAGCCCGTCCAGGCTGCGCACGACGCGCAGCACGTCGCCGAGGTTGCGCTCGTCGACGTCGAACCCCGGCCGCACGGCCGCCGCCCGCTCGCTGAACAGCAGCACCGACGGCGACCGGCAGGCCCGTGCGACGTCCGTGTGCGGCGCGGGGAGGGCGAGCGGGCCGAGCAGGACGAGGCTCTCGCCGTCGATCGCCAACGGCTCGCGGCTGGTGGCCAATACCCGCAGCCCGGCGCAGCGGGCCAGCAGCGCCGAGACCAGGTGCGCCACGGCGTCGATGAGGTGCTCGCAGTTGTCCACCACGAGCAGGCACTCCCGGCCGCCCAACTGGTCGGCCAGTAAGTCCAGTTCGCCCCTGGCATCACCGCGCAGCTTGGCCGAGGCTTCGAAGAGCGCCGAGCCGCGCAGCCCGATCGCGGCCAGCAGCGCCGCGCCGACCTTGGTGGGCTCGGTGACCGAGGCGAGGTCGATCATCCAGGCGCCGTCGCGGTACTCGGTCCGATGGTGGCGGGCGGCCTCGACGGCGAGCCGCGTCTTGCCCGCGCCGCCGGGACCGACCACGGTGACCAGGCGTCCGGCCGTGAGCAGCGTGCCGATCCGGGCCAGGTCGTCGTCGCGGCCGACGAAGCTGGTCAGCGGCGCGGGCAGGTTGCTCCGTCTGGCCGGCGCGGTGTCGGGGGCGGGCCGGTCGGTGCGCAGCAGGCGCAGGTGGCGTTCGCGCAGGGCGGTGCCCAGGTCGGTGCCGAGGTCGTCGGCCAGGGTTGCGCGGAACTGCTCGTACCGGGCGAGGGCCTCGGCCTGGCGGCCCTGGGCGGCGAGCGCGTCCATGAGCAGCGCGGCGGCGCGTTCGTGGACGGGGTGCTCGGTGAGGAGGGCGGTGAGGCGGACGGTGGCCGCGTCAGCGTGCCCCAGCGCCAGTTCGGCGTCGGCGAGGTCGACGACGGCCTCGATCGAGGCGTGGGCCAGCCGGGTCGCGACGGCGGGCGCCAAGTCGGCGACGAGCGCGGGCTCGACGCCGAGACGGTCGCCCCACAGCGCCACGGCCTCCCCGAGCGCGGTCGCCGCGGAACGGGGTGCGCCGGCCCACAGATGGTGCCGGCCGTCCCCGGCGAGCTGCTCGAACCGCAGCGCGTCCACGACGTGGTGATCGTGGGCGCCGGCCCGGTCGGTCTGTTCCTCGCCTGCGAGTTGGGGCTCGCCGGCTGCTCCGTCGTGGTGCTGGAGCGGGAGGCGGAGCCCGGGTCCCCGTGGCGGGCGGAGCCGCTCGGGGTCCGGGGGTTGTTCGCCGCGTCGCTCCAGGCGTTCCACCGCCGCGGGTTGCTGCCCCCGCTGCTGGCCGCGTCGGGCGTCCATGACGCACCCGGTCCGGACCTCGACGTGGACGGGCCGCCGCCGATCCGCGGCGGCGTGGGCCACTTCGCCGGCATCGTGCTCGACCCGACCAAGGTGGACCTCGCCGCACTGCCGTTCCGACTGCCCAGCCTGGCACCGGACTTCACGATGACCAGCCTCGCCGCGGTCGAGACGGTGCTGTCCGAGCGCGCCTCCAAGCTCGGCGTGGAGATCAAGCGCGGCGTCACGGTGTCCGGCGTCGCACAGGACGACGAGGGCGTGGTCAACGACATGGGCTGGCACACGCTCGCCCCGGACGGCCGCGTGATCCCCGCGGAGGAGTTCGCGGCGGGTTACGACCGGCTGCTCGCCCCGCTGGCCGAGGCGGGCACGGAGCTGATCCTCGTCGAGCCGTTCCTGCTGCCGGTCCGCGGCACCGTCATGGCCGGCCCCGGCGCGCAGATCGACGACGCGGTGCGCGAGGAGTGGCGGGCCGACCTGGACCCGAAGATCCAGGTCGTGCGCGAACTCGCCCGCAGGTACGGCGCGCATCTGCTCGCCGCGGACGGCCTGTTCGCCGAACTCGCCGCGGCCAGCGACCCCGAGCACTGGTCCGCGGACGGCGTGCACCCGACGCCGGCCGGTCATGCCGCACTCGCGGCGGCCTGGCTGCGCCTGGTGGCGTGACCGTGCCGCGCGCACGCCGCCCGCGACGCCGCTGAGCGTCAGGGGCTCCGCCGGGCGGCGGTCGCGGTGGCGCAGGGCGCGGGGGCCCCTTCGACCGGGTGCTCCACTGCGCCGGCCGACGTCCAGCTCCGCGTGCCTGCCGCCGACGCCGGCCCCCAGCGGGTCGGCGGCGGACACGATCTCGCCGAGCCGCCGATCGCTCAGCAGGGACAGGCTCGTGGCGACGGTTCCGTACGTGGCTAGGGCTGTGACCGCATGAAAGGATGACTCAGGAGGCGGACGGTTCGATCTCCCCCGCAAAGACGATGACCTGGTCGATCAGGCTCCGCCGCAGATGGACGACATCCGTTCCCGCCAGGCGGGGACCTCCGTCCGGCGTGGTGAAGACCCACTGGTATCGGGCCCACTCGTCAGGCATGTCCACCGCCGAACAGCGCACCATCGTGCCGGTCCCCGCCGGGTGGCGCCGGATGTCCAGCACGAACCGCTCGACCGCCACGATTCCTTCGCTGCGCCCCAACGGCCCCCAGAAGACCACGTCTGAGGTCAGGGCCTGGGAGAGGAGGGCAGTCACATGGTTGTCGTCCGAGGTGTTGAACGCGGAGATGAACGTGTCGATCGCGGAGCGTGCAATCTCTTCCTGCATGCTCCAGTAATACCAGCCGCTTCCCGCGAGCCGTCATCCGATCACGGTGAACCATCCCGGTCACAGCACCAGCCGCCCGGCATGCCGCGGGTCTGGGCATGCGTCGGCGACTCCTCGATGGTCGAGACCGGGGCTTGGCTTCGGCGCTCTCGCGGAGCGGGGCGGGGCGGGTCTACCAGCTGGGGGCGTCGACGGAACGCGGGCGCGCACGTCACCGGTCGCGGCGCCGCGGTACGACGGCAGTCGCGAGGGTCTTCACGGGCGGGTCGTGAGGCCGTCCAGGGTGAGGGCGAGCAGGCGTTCCGCTTGCGGGCGTTGGTCGGGGCGCGCAGAGGTGAGGGCGATGCCTTCGAGGGCGGCGCCGAGGTCGGTGGGGCTGATGTCGGTGCGGATCGTCCCGGCGGCCGCGCATGCGTCCATGAGTGCGGTGAGGGCCGCCTGGATCATTTCCCGGCTGTGGCCGTAGGGGTTGCTGCCCGTCGCGGCGAGAGCGCGCAGGGCGTCGATCATGCCGTACTTGGCGGTGACGTAGTCCAGGAAGAGCAGTGTCCAGGCGCGCAGGGCTTCGTGGGGCGGTTTCGTTGCGAGCAGGGTGGGGGCTGCGTCGCACAGTTGGGCCACCTCGTTGCGGTAGACCGCCTCGATCAGTGCCTCGCGGGTGGGGAAGTTGCGGTACAGCGTCGCGCTGCCGACGCCCGCCTCCTTGGCGATGCGTTCCAGGTGCGCGTCCAGCCCCTCCGTCGCGAACGCGCGCACGGCGGCGGTGAGGATCTTCTCCCGGTTGCGCCGTGCGTCGGCCCGCAACGGTCGCGGTGCTCCTGCGTCAGCCATCAGCGATCGTCGTCCCCTCTCGCGCGCTCCCCTTGCCTGCTGGGGCGCCCTCACTTGCCACCCACCAAATGGGGTCACCCCCGGTTTCACTCTAGGCCAACGCGCTGACCTGCGCACATCCCGCTGGAAGGAAGCCGGCCACCTGACGGCGTCGCGGACGGTGCACTGGCCCGTCAGTATCCGGTCGGAACCGGGCGCGCCAGTCCCCCGCCTTCGTCGCGCCCCTACCGCCCGGGCGGTGCCGGTCGATGGAGGACGGTGTCGATGATGAGGTCGATCTCCTGCGGGCCGGGCGGTTCGCCGGTGAGGAGGAAGCTCTGCAGTATGAGAGCGGGTCCGGTGCGGGCGGCCAGGGGCTGCACGGCCTCGGAGTCGAACTCGCCGCGGTGGACGCCCTCGTGGAGGAGGGCGTCGATGCTTTCCAGGCGTGGCGCGATGATCTGTTGCGCGAACAGGGCTCGGAGCTCCGGCTCGTGCAGCATGTCGACGATGAATCCGATGCCCGGTATCAGGGTTCGGCCCGCCAGCACGTCGTTGAAGGCGGTGAGGACGCCGGCGAGGTTCTCGCGGGTCGAGCGCTCCGGGTTCGGCTCGGGCAGCGGGGGCAGGGCGTAGCGCAGGGCGTCCAGGACCAGGGGCTGCTTGCCGGGCCAGCGGCGGTAGAGCGCGGCCTTGCCCGTGCCGGCTCGGGCGGCGATGCCGTCCATGGAGAGCCGGCCGTATCCGTTCGCGGCCAGCTCGTCGAGCGTCGCGACGTAGATCGCGTGTTCCAGCTCCGCGCCACGGCGGCGGCCGGGGTTCGCACTCTCTGCCATGCATCCGACAGTAGACGGTGACGTTCCTTCCTGCCTACACTTGTTTTAGTGAACAGCCTCGTCTACTACTAGGGGTGAGAGTTGTGGCCAATCAGCATGCGGTGCGTGACCAGCAGGGCGGCGGAGAGCCGGCGTTGGACTTCGAGGCGGTGTACCAAGGGCGCGGGCTCTCCTACGGAGCCGACTCCCAGACGGACCTCATCCCGTGGCGGCTGGACGGTCCCCAGCCGTTGCTCGTCGAGCTGGAGGCGGCGGGCGAAATCACCGGCCCGGTCCTGGAGTGCGGCTGCGGGCTCGGGGACAACGCCGTGTTCCTGGCGAGCCGCGGCCACGAGGTGACCGCGTTCGACGCCGCGCCGGCCGCGATCGAGAAGGCCCGGTCCAAGGTCACCGCCGCCGCCCCGGTGACCTTCACGGTCGCCGACGCGACGGAACTGAACGGCATCGGCGTCCCCGGCGGCTTCCGCACGGTCGTCGACAGCGCCATGCTGCACTGCCTCACCGCCGATCAGCGGCGGGCGTACCTGAGGGGTCTCCGTCGGGTGTGCGCACCTGGTGCCAAGCTCCACGCCCTCTGTTTCAGCGGCGAGTTGGCGGCCTTCCTCCAGATGCCGGCCGCCATGGACGAGGACAGCCTGCGCGCCGACTTCGACCACGACTGGACGATCCGGCGCATGGAGCCCTGCCACTACACCACGAGTTTGTCCCTACAGCAGTGGCGCGGCTTGTCGCCGGCCGTCACGGACGCCCCGGAAGGCCAGGGCCTGGTGACCCTGGACCAGAACGACAGGGTCCTCCTGCCGTTCTGGCGGATCACCGCCGAGCTGACCTGACGGTTCGGAGTCGAGCGCCGGGTGCCCTCCGATGCAGGTCACCCGGCCTACAGCAGCGCCTTCTGGGGGCGCGTGGGCACCACGATGACCGTGGTGGTGCCGGCGCTCAGCGCCGTCGTGAACTCCCGCTCCAGGTCCTCGGCGGTCTCCACGTCGGCCGCGCGGCACCCGAAGCCACGGGCCACGGAGGCGATGTCGATCCCGGGCAGGTCGAGCCCCGGCACGCCCGGGGTCTCCTCCAACTCCGCGAACGACTTCAAGATGGCGTACTCGTGGTTGCGCATGACGACGTAGACGATCGGCAGGTCATGCTGGGCCGCCGTCCAGATGGCCTGCACGGAGTACTGGAAGGAGCCGTCGCCGATCAGGCCGACCACCGGTCGTTCGACGCCGCGGTCCCGGTCGCCGAGCGCGACCCCGACCGCCGCCGGAGTGCCCCAGCCGATGCCGCCGCTGGCCGTCGCGAAGAACGACCCGGTCCTGACGGCGGGAAGCCACTCGACGTGCTGCGCCATGGTGGACGTCGATTCGTCAACGAGGACCGCGTCGGGCGGCCGCACGCGGCTCAGGGCGGCATAGACCTCCGGCGGGGTGAGCGGGGTGCTCGGCGTCTGCGGGAGAGCGTGGGGCCGCGCCATCGGCTGCGGGGCGGGGCGCGCGGAGCCGTCCGCGACCATGTCCTGGAGCAGTTCGAGCGCCGTCGCGGGATCGCCCAGGAGGCTGTCGCCGACCCGCGCCGCGGCGGCGACCTCCGGATCGCCGGTGATCTGGAGGAGTTGTGTGCCGGCGGGGAGGAAGTCGCCGGGAACGTAGGGGTAGTACCGGAACACCTCGGCACCGATGACGACCACCAGATCGTGCCCCGTCAGCCTGTCGCTGACGGCCTTCACGGACATGCCGAGCGGGCCGCCGAAGAGGGGGTGGTCCTCCGGGAAGGAGGCGCGGTCCAGCAGCGGCGCACCGTAGACGGCGGCCCTCAGCTTCTCCGCCAGGTTCACGGCCGCGTCCCAGCCGCCGCTGCGGTCGACCTCCGGGCCGAAGACCAACGCCGGACGGTTGCTCGCGGAGAGGCGCTCGGCGAATCCGCGCAGGCGCTCGGTGTCGGGTGCGACGCGGTGGCTCACCGTCCGCACCCGGTCGAAGCCCGACGAGGGCCGCTTCCAGTCGTCCATGGGAATCGACAGGTAGACCGGTCCCGCCGGTGGCTGCAGCGCCTGCGCATAGGCCCGCATGAAGGCGTCCGGGACGTCTTCGGCACGGGCCGGTTCGTAGGACCACTTCACCCACGGCTTCGGCAGCGTGGTGGCCTCGCGGTTGCCGAGGTAGGGCTCCCCGATCACCAGCTCCCGGTGCTGCTGCCCGGACGTGACGATCAGTGGCGTGTTGCCGTGGTAGGCCGCGACCAGGTTGCCCACCGCGTTTCCCAGTCCGGCCGAGGAGTGCACGTTGACCAGTGCGGGACGGCGGGTGACCTGGGCGAACGTATCGGCCATCGCGATGACGGACGCCTCCTCCAGCGCCAGGACGTAGGTGAAGTCCGCGGGGAAGTACTGGAGGAAGGGCTGTTCGGTGGAGCCCGGATTGCCGAAGACCGTGGTGAGGTTCAGGGTCCGCAGGAGGTCGTAGGTGACGCTGCGGACGGTGGGCTGCTCGGACATCGTTGCCACCGACTTCCGTACTGGAGCCGCGCTCCCGGTCAGCGGCCCCGACGGGGAGGCCGGCGCCGCTCGTTGAAGGCCGGCGCGCCGTTTTCCCCATCGCGTGGGGCGGAATCGGCGCGCCCGCCCGATCCTGCTTGATCGGCACGCCCTCGTCACGCACCGTGGTCCGTTCGATCGGGGTTCGGGTCGCGCATGTCCGCCGCTGCGGCGGGTACGCCCCTGTCGCACGGGATGTGGTGGAAGTGACCGGAGAGCGAGGGCTGTCGGAAGTGATGCGGAAGCTGCAAGCGGTCGCGCTGGACTGTGCCGATCCGGTACGGCTCGCGGAGTTCTACGCGGAACTGCTCGGCGGCCGGGTGGTCGCGGACCCGGAGGATCCCGGATGGGTCGAGGTGCAGGGGTTCGAGGGGACGCCGCTGGCCTGCCAACGGGTGGACGGCTACCGACCACCCGATTGGCCCGGTCAACAGCGCCCGCAACAGCTCCACTTGGACTTCGACGTGGACGACCTCGACGGGGAGGAGAAGCGGGTGCTCGCCCTCGGCGCGACCGTCTTGGAGCGCACGGACCAGATCCGTCCGGAGGCCAACTGGAGGGTCTACGCGGACCCGGCGGGCCATCCGTTCTGCCTCTGCCTCCACTGACGCCGATTTTCACCGCGACGGGCGCCGCGGTCCGTCGGGCACCGCATGGGCAGGCGGCTAGACGGTGACCTCCCGCCGGGCCACCGCGACCAGTTCCGCCGCCGGCCCCACCAGGCGCCGTCCGGTCGGCCAGACCGCGCGCAGGTCGCGGGTGAGGTCGACGCCCGCCACTTCGACGCCGGTCAGCCGACCCTCGACGATGTCCCCGCGGACGGCCAGCTCGCTCAGGACGGACGGCCCGGTGCCGGCGATCACGGCGCCGCGCACGGCGGCCGTCGAGCCGAGCTCGACCAAGGGCCGCGCACGGTCGCAGCCGGCCAGGTGCAGGGCGCGGTCCAGGGTCTGCCGTGTGCCGGAACCGCTCTCCCGCAGCACCAGCGGCGTGCGGGACAGTTCCCGTGCCGACAGCGGCTCGCGGCGACGCGCCCACGGGTGACCGGGGTCGACCACGACGACGAGCCGGTCCTCGGCCACCTGCCGCGTGGACATCACGCGGGACAGCCGCGGTCCCTCGATGAACCCGATGTCGGCCTCGCCCGCTTCGACCAGTTCGGGCACGTGCTCGCTGTTGGTCACCTGCAGCCCGATGTACAGCTCCGGTCGACGGCTCCGCAGTTCGCTGATCCAGGTCGGCAGCAGGTACTCGGCGATGGTGAGGCTCGCGGCGACGCGGAGTTCGGCCTCCCGCCGATCGCGCAGCTTGCCGGCCCCGGTGAGCAGATCGTCCAGTTCGGCCAGGACGGACCGGGCGTGTCCCGTGACGACCTGCCCGGCCAGCGTCAGCCGGGAGCCGCGTCGGGTCCGGTCGAGCAGCACCAGTCCCAGCCCCCGTTCCAACGTCGACAGCCGGCGGCTGGCGGACGGTTGGGAGATCCGCAGCCGTTCCGCCGCACGGCCGAGACTCCCGAGATCGGCCACGAGGACGAGGAGCCGCAGCGACTCCAGGTCGGGCGTGCGCAGGGGGAGGTGAGCGGAGTGGCGGTCGGACGCGGAGGGATCTGTCACAGCCCCAGCGTATGAGTGGGTCATGCGTGCACGCTATGACCTCCTGCACGATCAGGGGCTACAGGGCGAGCACGCGGCCACCCAGAGTGGTGATCATGAAGGACGCCAGCCTCTCCCGGCCAACCCGCCCACCCGACCTCGCCCCCGCCCGAAAGCCCGGCGCGGCCCTCGTCGACCGGCTGCCCGGGCTCGCGCTCGCCGTCGCGATCGCCCTCGTCGCGACCTCACTGGGCCGGTTGGTCCCCGTCGTCGGCGGGCCGGTGAGCGGCATCGTGCTCGGGGTGCTGGTGGCGGTCGTGGCGCGGCCCGGCGCCCGGATGCGGCCCGGCATCACCTTCGCCGGACGCGGCGTGCTCCAGGCCGCGGTGGTGGTACTGGGCGCGCAACTGTCCCTGGGGCAGGTGCTGCGGGTCGGTGTCGGCTCGCTGCCGGTGATGCTCGTGACCCTCGCGGTCTGCCTGGCCGCGGCGTACGGCATCGGACGCCGCCTGGGCGTCGTGCGCGACCTGCGCACCCTGATCGGGGTGGGCACCGGCATCTGCGGCGCCTCCGCGATCGCCGCGGTCACCCCGATCATCGGAGCGGCCGAGGCAGAGGTGGCCTACGCCGTCTCCACGATCTTCGTCTTCAACATCGCCGCGGTGCTGACCTTCCCCGTCCTCGGGCACCTACTGGGAATGGGGCAGCACGCCTTCGGCCTGTTCGCCGGTACTGCGGTCAACGACATGTCGTCGGTGGTCGCCGCCGCCACCACCTACGGCGGCCCGGCGGCCGACTACGCGGTGGTGGTCAAACTCGCGCGCACGCTGCTGATCATCCCGATCTGCCTGGGCCTCGCCGCCCTCGCCCGGCGCCGCGCGCGGACGGCTGACGCCGGCGCAGCAGGTTCGGGTGAAGGGCTCCCCGGCCGGGTCCGCGTCGGCCGACTGGTGCCGTGGTTCCTCGGCGGCTTCCTCCTCCTCGCGGCCGCGAACACCGCCGGACTCGTCCCGCAGGCCGCGCACGGCCCGCTCAGCGCGCTCGCGGTCTTCCTCATCACCGTCGCCCTCTCGTCCATCGGCCTGTCCACCGAACCCGCCAAACTGCGCCGCGCTGGTGCCGCCCCCCTGCTGCTCGGCGGCTGCCTGTGGCTGGTGGTGTCCGTCACCAGCTTGGCCGTCCAGTTCCTGACCCGGTACTTGTGAGGGTCGCGCGCACCGATGCACGCCGGCACGCACCGCACCGCACCGCACGGCCTCGGGCGCGAGTGCGGAGCAACGCCGTCCCACACGGAAGCTGGTGGAAGGAGGGCGATGCACATGGCGGAGCGGGCGGCCGCGGAGCGGGCCCTTGCCCGCTCGTACACCACGGGTGACGGACGGATCGGATTCGCCGTCTCCCATCTGTCGGACCGTCACCATGTCGCTCACAGCGCGACGTTGACGTACGAGGTCGTCGTGGCGCGTCAGGGAAGAGGGGCCGTCAACTTCCCTGAGGGAAGCGCCAGGAGCCGCGAGCGGCGGCTGCTCCGAGAAGCAGCCGCCGGTCAGGACGCACGGGCGGACTCCGCACCGAAGCCGCCGTGACGGTTCGGGCCGACGGTCGCGCGGTCCCGCGTGCAGGCCCGGGCGGAGGTGACGGGGCCGGAGACCGTGAGCACGCGGCTCACGGCACGCGCGCGCCGGCCTCGTCCCGAGCGGCCTCCTGCGACCTCAGCGGCCCCCGCCGGAACCCGCGGCCGCGAACGACATCGCCACCGCGCCCGCCCGGCCCGTCGGACGGTACGAGTGGTGCGCCGCCCAGTCGCCGTAGGCCGGTGCCTGGACCTGGCCCGTCACGGGGGGCTGCGCCTGCTCCGTGACGGGGGGCTGTGCCTGCTCCGTCACGATGGGCTGCGCCTGGGGCGCCACCGGCGCCTGGAATCGGCGCTGCGGGACGCGGCGCATCTGCGTCCTCGCGTGGATCACCCGGTGCTTCGCGGGGTGCACGCCCTGACGCTTCTTCAGGCTCTGGATCGCCACCGCCCCGTTCGCCGGGTTCACCGTGTAGCGCACGCCCTCGTGCGTGACGGACCGGTGGGTCGAGCTGAGGGTGGCGATCTGCTTGTTCTTGAGCTGGATCTTCGCCGTGTAACTGCCGTTGACCTTCTGCACGGTGGCGCGCGCGCCGTTGGTCAGCGTGACCGTACGGGCCGGGCCCGGCTTGTTCTTGTCGTGGTTGTTCACGCCCTGCGCCCTGGAGTGGACGTGCGTGCCGTCGAAGTAGACGTAGATGCCCTTGTTGTAGCTCTGGCCCTTCCTCAGGGTCGCGAACGGCTTGCCGCTGCCGATCGCCTGGAGGTCGCAGACCCCGTTGTGGATCACGGCCTCCATGCCGCCGCCGAGGCCGACGGCCCGGACCCTGTCCTTGGCCGTCGCATGGGGTGCGGTGCGCGCGGCGCCGGCGGACGCGGGCCGGTCCTGCTGCTCCGGGGTGCCCACCGCGAACGCGGTGGTCGGTACGGCCATCGCCCCGGCGAGCACAGCGGCGGTGCAGACGGCACGCAGGGAGGCGTGCGAGGCGGGGAAGATGCGGGAGGTCTTCATGGAGCTCGTAACCCTTCTCGAGGTGCAAAGCGCGTGAAGCGGTTCACCAAACCTATACAAACTGACCCATTACGGATCAATTTGGACAGCTCGGGATATTAGACAAGGTTCCCTCGACGGGAAGGGCGAGGCGCGCGGTGTGCGGACGCGGCTTGCGGCGCTTGGCCCCACCCAAATCCGGCAGCCCCGCACGAGACCCCGTGGACGCCGGCAAGCGGCGGGCCGGACCCGCGCCCCCTCGGCGTCGCCCCGAAGGCCGCGACGCGCTCGGGCCAGGGCACCGGACAACTCCCTGACAACCGTGCGGAGTTCGGGAGTTCAGGCGTGTACGAGTTCAGGAGTTCGCGCCGGGGTCGTACCCGTTTCCGCCGGCTGCGTCCGCCCGCCCGGGCCGGCAGACGCCCTCGCACTCCGAAGGGGCGCCCCTCCCCCTCAGGCACCTAGTCAGGTAATAGCCATATCCCATGGCCTTCTGCGGCGGCTCCGGCGGTCCCCCTGGTGTTTGCCGACCTACGGGGAATCGTCGTCCTGGCAAGTGTCGCCCGCCTGCGTCCACGCCCGCCGGGAAAGCACGGTGACGGCATGCGCGCTCGGTGCGTCGACCATCGGCCGGCAGGTCAGCGCGACTGGCGCAACGAAGACACCCCGCCCCGGGCTCGGAGTGGGGCGGAGCGTCTTCGTCGACCTGCGGACTGGCGGACGGGGCGCATGAGTCGGCGGCGCCCGCCTGGATGTCGTCAAGGGGTGTAGACGGCGTCGCTGCCGTACAGCTCCTTCGTGAAGCTGGAGAGGTAGTCGTGCCGGTCGGAACCGTCCAGGTCGTACGTCAGGTACACGCCGTAGCCTTCGCCCACGGTGCGCCGGGCGAAGTCGGCCGCGGTGCCCGCGGGCGTGGCGCCGATCTGGACGGCTGCCGGGGACAGGCTCGACTTGGGCAGCGCGATGCCCGGCACCTGCCACTGCCCGTACCAGGGATTCCAGGCGTAGTTGAACTTCGAGGTGATGTCCACGCCGCCGTAGGACAGCTTCTCCGCCGACGGGCCGATGCTGTACAGGGAGATGAGCTTGTTGGGCATGTAGTCGCGCAGCGCGGAGACCAGGTGGACGAAGGAGCTGTCGTTGGGTTGCCCGGTGCCGTTCTTCCCGTACTCGGCGTACTCGTCGTCGAAGTCGATGCCGTCCAGGCCGTACTTGCCGACGGCGTCGGACAGCTGCTTGGCGAACGCCGAGGCTGCTTCCTTGGACGGGAAGTTGGCGAAGCCGGCCCCTTCGTGGTTGCCGAGCACCGACAGCATGACCTTGATGCCCTTGGCCTGTAGCGGTCGGATCTGGTGGGCCGCATCGTCGAGGACGCGCTGCACGTTCTCGTTGAAGTACAGGTAGGCCGACTTCTTGGTGGTGTCGTAGTTGATGTTGGCGGCGAAGATGACCGCGACGTCGAACACGTTGGCGCCGCCCTTGGCCAGCGTGTACTTGCCGACGTTGAGCATGCTGTTGTTGTTCACCTCGACATAGGCGACCGAGGTGGGACCCTTCTTGACCGGTGCCGCAGCCGCAGGGCTGGCGGCCGCCTTGGCACCGGCCGAGAGTGCTGCTATGAGCAGAAGCGCGAACGCAGCCGTGCGCGCTCTGCCTCGACCTGAAGCGAAAGTCATGGACCAATCTCCTGTCGATGGGGTGGCATCGTGAACTTGCCCCAGCCGTAAGGGCCTTAGGCGATGCGCAGGTCAACGGGCCCTGAGGGCTGCCGCTGCGCTCGCCGGGCCGGCGGGGTAGTCCTGGAGCTCCGTTTCCACAGGTCGGGTCCCGGTCCGAGTCCCGTCCCAAGTCCCGGTCCAAGTCCCGTGCCGGGTACGGCCCATCGGTGGATTCTCGGCACGTCCCGGAATCGTCGAGGTCACTGGCGGGGTGGGTCGTGTTGTCGAGTGGCGCGGTCGTTGCGGCGCCGCAGAGGCGCTTCACGGAGATCATGCGGAACTATTCCGCCCAGTGGGGCATCTCCTCCAGTGCGTGCCCCCACAAGCGAGGAGCTGTTCCGGATGATGCGTCGAGTTCGTGTGCTGCTGGTGAGCACCTTGGTGCTGGCGGCGGGGGCGGTGACGTCGTCGGCGCCGGCCTCCGCCGTGATCGGCGGGTCGAAGAGCACCTACGGGCCGTGGGCGGTGCGGATGCTCGTCGACGGGAAACCGACGTGCACCGGGACGGCCGTCGCACCCCAGTGGATCATCAGCGCTTCGCACTGCTTCTTCGAGCAGGCCCAGCCGGTCGCCGACAAGCGGATCTCGTTCCGGGTCGGCAACCTCGACATGCGGAAGGGCGTCACCGTCCGCCCGGTGCCCGGTCGACGCGTGGGGAGCGCGGACGCCGACATGATGCTCATCAAGGTCCCGCCGATGAAGGTCCGCACGGCCCCGTTGGCCACGGCCGGGGTCCACCAGGGTCACGTCGTGCGCCAGTACGGGTGGGGCGCCACCTGCACCGGGGACGAGAACACCTGCCAGTCCCCGGTGCTCAAGCAAGCGGACCTTCGGGTCGTACGGGCCGACGACCCTCGTTGCGAGGGCCACACCGCGCCGGGCGGTTCGGACTTCTGCATGGAGAAGGTGGCCGGGATTCCCGCCGGTGGCGACTCCGGAGGTCCGATCATGAGCATCGGTCCGCGCGGCACCGAGACCCTCCTCGGCGTCTTCGACGGCTCCGACCGGGAGGAGATCGCCGAGGCCGGCGAGGTCTCCCAACAACGTGCCTGGATCCGCTCGGTCATCCAGCACTAGGCACGTCCGATGCGTCATGGCCGGGGCCCGGCGCCCGGCACGGCGCCTCGCGGCGTCGCCGAAACGCCCTGACGCGGAGCGCGGGCGGGCGGGGACGCCGCCGCTCGCCCGCGTGCGGCTCGGCCGCTCGCCCGCTCCGTGCCGCGTCGGCCCGGCCAACGGAGCCGCCGGACCCGCCGGAGCCGCCCGCGACACGCCGAACGCGGCTGAGATAACTGACACATCTGAGGCGTCTGAGGTTTCTGTGGCGTTTGCGACTGTCTGAAACCGCACGCATGGAGTCGCGCCGCGAGGGTCCGCCCGCACCGGGCCCGTCCCTTCCGAAGCAGGCACGGCCTGGTTTCTCGCCGCCTCGAAAACCGGCGGGAAGGTTTCCGGTTCAGTTCCACCGGTGGCGGAATTCGATACTGCGGAACGCTTAAATCCGCGTCAATGTGACGAAGCTTCTCCCGATCCCCCTTGTCTGGCCGGATCTTGAGCTGGTACACCTGATCCGAAAATTGTTTCGCCGAACTGAATCGAACCCGGCCACCGGCCCGTCGAGTGGACCGGTCGTGAATCCAGCCGCAGGTCAATCGACGTTCCATTCCTGCTGCTGGCGACCGCGCCCTGGAACCGGCCGGATGAGCGAGCACCGGCGAGACGCCAGCCACCAGAATTGCCGCACAGCGGCCGGTGACAAGTGCGCCCAAAAAGAAGGGGATTGATGTTAACTCAAAGTTCATCTGAATCGCCGCCCGAATCCTTGGCGGACGCGTTGACGGTCCTCAAGACCCGTACCGCGGTCCGCAATTATTCGAAGGAGCCGGTCGACGACGCGCTGATCGAGCGGCTGCTGGAGGCCATGCTCGCCGCTCCGACCGCCTCCAATCGACAGGCGTGGTCCTTCGTGGTGGTGCGCAGGCCCGCCGGGGTCCGCCAACTGCGCGCGTTCTCGCCCGGGGTGCTGGGAACGCCCGCCTTCTTCGTCGTGGCCTGCGTCGACCGCAGCCTCACCGACAACCTTTCGCCGAAGCTCTCCCGGACGATCTACGACACCAGCAAGCTCTGCGTCGCCATGGCGGTGGAGAACCTCCTGCTCGCGGCGCACGCGTTCGGCCTGGGCGGATGCCCGGTGGGCAGCTTCCGGTCCGAGATCGTCAAGAGCATGCTCGGCATCCCGGAACACATCGAGCCCATGCTCGTGGTCCCGATCGGCCGTCCCGCGACGGCACTCGTCTCGTCCCCCCGCCGCGCCAAGAATGAGGTCGTCAACTATGAATCCTGGGGAAACCGTGCTGCCGCCCCAACTGCGTGAGGACATCGCACTCCTCGCCGCGTTTCTGCTCAGCAGCGGTCGCGGACTCCTGGACGAGCCGGCCGACTACGGAATCTACCGCTGCACCGACGGGGCCCGCCGGGTGCTGCAACTCCTGGACGAACACGGGGGCAGCACGGCGCGACTGACCGCCGTGCGCGAACGCCTCGACGAGGTCATGTTCGCGCCGATGGGCGAGGACCGGGACATGGGCGAGATTCTGGACGATCTGTGTCGCCAAATGGCAGGCGCCTTACCGGAAATCGAAACACCCTGACATTTATCCGGGGCAACCCCAAAAGGATTTCATAGCATGCTATCAGGCTTAGTTCCCGCGCTGGACCACAGCATGCGGGAAGAAATACTTGGCGATCGCGGCCGAAAGATCCGGCAACGCGGTGAGCACGCTCTCATTGGAATCAGTGCGGGCAACAGTTATTTCAGCCAGAAGAACCTCACCATGCTGCTGCAATGGGCCGGGCAGCATTTCGAGCGCACGGATGTCGTCTACGTGGACACGCACATCGACGACATGCTGATGGCGGACGGCCGCAGCGCGCAGGAAGCCGAGAGGTCGGTCAAACGCACGCTCAAGGATCTGCGGCGCAGGCTGCGGCGCTCGTTGGAAAGCGTGGGCGACCACAGCGAGCGGTTCCGTGTCCGGTCCCTGTCCGAGCTCCAGGAGACCCCTGAGTACCGGGCCGCACGCGAGTCCACCGACCGGGCCTTTCGCGAGGACGGCGAGTTCGCCACCGTCTGCGAGGAGATGGTGCGCGCCGTGGTGATGAACCGGCCCGGTGACGGCGTCGGCATCTCGGAGGAACACCTGCGGGCCGGTCTGAACTACGTGCTCGCCGAGGCCCCGCTCTTCGCGGACTCGCCCGGAGTGTTCTCCGTCCCCTCGTCGGTGCTCTGCTACCACATCCCCACCCCGGTATCGACGTTCCTGGCCCATCGCGAGACCGGTTTCCAGGCGGCTCAGGGTCAGGCGTACGTCGTCGTCAGGCCGCAGGAACTGGCCGACGCGGCCTAGCCAGGCATTCCCCAGCCGGACACCTCACGCCCCTCGCCTCCCCGTCCTTGCCGGTGCCGCCGCCGGAATTCGGACGCGTCACGGGGAGGACAGGAGGCATGCTTCCGCCGTGGAACAGACCCGAAGGGGGAGTGAGTTGGTGCGCCCGCTGCTGTTGGTGGACGTGGACGGACCGTTGAATCCGTATGCCGCGAAACCGCAGCGGCGGCCCGCGGGCTATCGGACGCACCGTCTGCTGACGCCGCGCTGGGAGGCCGCCCAGCGGCGTCGGCTGGCGGAGTGGGGCACGCCGGACGCGCGCGTGAAACCGCTGCGGGTGTGGCTCAACCCGGAGCACGGCCCGGCGTTGCGCTCGCTCCCCTTCGACCTGGTCTGGGCGACGACGTGGGAGGACGAGGCCAACGCCTACGTCGCGCCCGTCCTGGGGTTGCCGGAACTGCCGTTCATCGCCTGGCCCTCGCCGCGGCCCGAGCCCGAGGGCGGGGTGTTCTGGAAGACGCCCGCGATCGTGGCGTGGGCGAGGGGCCGGGCGTTCGCCTGGGTGGACGACGACATCACACGGGCGGATCGTGCCTGGGTGGCGGAGCACCACGACGGCCCCGCCCTCCTGCACCGGGTCGACCCGCGGCACGGACTCACCGTCGACGACTTCGAGACGCTGACGGCGTGGGCGACCGGCCTCGGGTGACGCGGCGGGCGGGCGGTGGACCGCCGACCCACCGGTTCGCGGTCGTCGCCCTTCCCCGCAGCGGCGTTCAGCGTGCGGTCGCGGTCGTCCAGTCCGGTGTCCAGTCCGGTGTCCAGGTGCCGGTCGCGTCGTGGTCGGCCGCCGTGCCGGCGAGGTGGGCGCGGAGCGCGGCCAGCGCGGGGTGCGGGTTGTCTCGGTGCCACAACAGCGCATGCGGGTAGACCGGGGTCGGGTCGGTCACCGGGATGCGGCGCAGGCCGTGGTCGGCGGGCCAGACCAGGCGGGTGTGCGCGCCCATGAAGGTGGCCAGGGCCGGGGTGTCGGCGACGGTGTCGAGGAGCGCGTCCGAACCGAAGTTGGGGCCGGTCGCCTCGATGGTGAGGCCGAACTCGGCGACGAGGTCGTCGTAGTAGGCGGCCCACTCCGTCCCGGGGACGATGCCGGGCATCCAGATCCGGTGCCCGACGAGCTGCGCCATGGTCACCGAACGGGCGCCCGCCAGCGCGTGGGCGGGACCGGTGAGGAGTTGGAGCGGCTCGTCGACCACCCGGACGGACTCGATGTCCGGGGGAAGGGGGCGACCGGGCACGCCGACGGCGCGGAACGACGCGTCGATCGCGCCGGACCGAAGAGCGGCGACGGCCGTGTCGATCTCGAACAGCAACATCACGTCGAGGTCGATCTCGGGATGGGCGCGGTGGAAGTCGCGCATCAGGCCCGAGGCCGCACCGCGCGAGTTGATCACGTCGACGCGCAGGGGACGGCGTCCGGCGCGCACGGAGGCGACGGCCCGGTCGGCGACGCGCAGCAGCTCCCGCGCGTGGGGCAGGAACGCCTGCCCGTCGATGGTGAGCTGCGCCCCGCGCGGGGTGCGGGTGAACAGTCGCACTTCGAGGTTGCGCTCCAGCGCGGCGATGCGTTTGGAGACGGCCTGCTGGGTGACGGCCAGCTCGACGGCGGCCTCCTGGAATTGCCCGGCGTCAGCGACGGCGACGAAGGTCCGGACTGCTTCGAGATCCACGGTCCCCAGCCTACTGGAACAACCGCTGGTTGTAGCAAGGTGGCCCCAGGGTTGTTTGTCGTCGGGCTATGACGCTCGCTTTGATACCTCCGATCGCGGATCGGTTGTACGGGTGAGTGGTGAGGGCGTCGAACATGGGGAACGGGCATCGGCTGGGCCGTCGGTTCGGGTGGCTGTGGGGGGCGTACGGGGCCAGCGCGCTCGGCACCTGGCTCGCCTTCGGCGCGTTCCCGCTGATCGCCATCCACGTGCTGCACGCCGGGCCGGCGCAGGTCGCGGCGTTGTCCGCCGTGGGGGCCGCGGTGGGCGCGGCCGTGGCGGTGCCGCTCGGCCCGTGGGTGGAGTTCCGGCGCAAGCGGCCGGTGCTCATCGGCACGGACCTCGTACGGTTCGCCGCGCTGCTGACGATCCCCGTCGCCTTCGCGTGCGGCGTGCTCTCCTTCGTCCAGCTCCTGCTGGTCGCGGTCGTCGTCTCGGCGGCCGACATCACCTTCCGCGCCGCCTCCGGCGCGTACCTGAAGACGCTGGTGCCGGCCGAGGACCTGCTCGTCGCCAACGCCCGGTTCGAGTCCACGACGTGGACGACCACGGTCGTCGGACCGCCGCTGGGCGGCGCGGCGATCGGGCTCCTCGGTCCCGTGGCGACGGTGGTCGCCGACGCGGTCAGCTACCTGCTCTCGGCCCTGGGCATCCGCGCGACGGGCGGTGACGAGCCGCGGCCCGAGCGTCGGCCGGCCGCGCGGCTGCGGGCCGGTGACCTGCTCGACGGCTGGCGGTACATCCTCGCCGACCGGACGTTGCGCCCGCTGTTCTTCAACACCGCGCTGTTCAACGGCCTGCTGATGGCCGCGGATCCGCTGCTCGCCGTGCTGATGCTCGGGCCGCTCGGGTTCTCGCCGTGGCAGTACGGGCTCGCCTTCGCCGTGCCCTCCCTCGGCGGGCTGCTCGGGTCACGGCTGGCCCGGCCGCTCGCCGCTCGCTTCGGCCAGCACCAGGTACTGGTCGCGGTCGGGACGCTGCGGGCGCTCTGGCCCGTCGGGCTGGCCTTCATCGGACCCGGCACCGGGGGCCTATTCCTGGTCATGGGCGTCGAACTCGGGCTCATCTTCTGCTGCGGGGTCTTCGGCCCCGTCTACGCCACCTACCGCCTGGAACGCACCGCGAACGACCGGATCGCCCGCACGCTGTCCGCCTGGTCGGTGACGACCAAGGCCGCGACCGCGCTCCTGACGGCCGTATGGGGCGCACTGGCCGGCCTCCTCGGCCCGCGCACCGCCATCGGCCTGGCCGGCGTGCTCCTGCTGGCGACCCCGCTCCTGCTCCCCCGCCGTGCCGCACCGCCCCACGCCGCGCCGGAGTCGGGACCGGCGCCGGCGCCGGACGGCGCCTGACGGGCCAAGCGGACGCCCATGTCCGGCGACGCGTCCCCGGGCGCTACTTGGGCGGCGAGGTGGCGGCCTGCTTGATGTCGAGGACCGCGGTGCCGAAGGTGCGCATCGCGTTGACGATCTCGTTGAGGGACGTGGTGAAGAGGTGCTCGCGTTCCGCATCGGTCCGGTGCGGTGCGCCCTTGGGCGGGACGGTCGCGTCCTGACAGTCCGTCACCCCTCGGTGGAGTTGGTCCAGTGCGGCGGACCAGTTCCTCTGCAGGTCCCGGTCCGGAACGGGGAAGTAGGCGCGCGCCTCCTCGACGCGCTGGCCGAGGGTGCCGCAGCGGCGGTGGAACGCCGGCTCGTCCAGCGCGACCGTCCCGTCGGCGTTGCGCTTGCCGGCGGCGGCCTTGAGGAGTTCGGAGTCCAGGGCGATCGAGGCGGCGTTGATCCGCTGGGCACGAAGGGTGCCGCCGGCGTTCAACCAGGACGCCGCCTGCCAGGCGCGGGTCTGCGGGGTCCGCGCCGGCGGGGCGGGCCCGCGTTGTTTGCGGACCGCGTCGGCCGCCTCCTGCCACTGGCGGGAGTCGTCGGAGGCGGCCGCCTGGGTGAAGGTCACGGCGGCCAGCACCACCGCCGGCAGGCCGAGCGCGAGGAGCGTTCCCGCTTTCAGGAGCGTCGCGGGCGGGCGGTCCGCCGGACTCGGCACCGGCACGGCGGCCTCGTGCGCCGGGGGGCGGCCGCGCAACCGGCGCACCGCCCACGCCAGTCCCGCCCCCACCAACGCCGCGCAGGCCGAGCCGAGGACGGCGTTGACGAGCGTCAAGGAGGTGACGGTGCCGTCGATGATCAGGCCGTTGCGGGGGCGCCACCGGCACACGTCGAAGGCGGTGTTCAACGGCCCCAGGCAGCCGTCGACGGAGAAGAGGACGAACACCTCGGCGTAGGCGAGCAGTTGGACGACCTGCGCGGCGATCAGCGCCCGCAGCAGCCAGTGCCGACGTGCGCCGGCGGCCACCACCGCGGCCGTCAGCAGACAGGCCGCCAGGACCGTCACGGTCACCCACCACATGTGGACGAGGACGAAGGGGCCGGCCGGCTCCTGCGGCGTCGCCGGCCGCGACTGGTTCATCGCGACCTGGGCCAGGACCAGGCCCATCCCGCACACCAGGGCCCCGGCGAGACCGGCACCGAGCGTCCGCCGCAGCCGCAGGGACGTGCCCGCCGGACCCCCGACCGTGCGCCGCACACCCGGGAGCAGGACCAGCGCCAGCGGTAACAGCCACAGTGACAGCGTGGCGACCCCGGCGAGGAGGTCACCGCCCAGCGGGGTGAGGACCATGAGGCCGGTGGAGAACGCCGAGAGGTCCGGACCGTAGCCGTGCCAGTCGCCCGGGACCGTCCGGGCGTAGTACGCGGCCAGTTCCGCACCCTGGTCGCCGATGCCCAGGGAGAGGCTGTCGCCCGCCACCCGCCACCACCCCAGCCCGGCCCACAGCACCGCCGCGGTCACCGCCGCGCAGCAGGCCGCGGCCGCCCAGCGGTGTCCCCGCCCGGGCAGGGCGAGTGCCAGGCGCAGGGACTGGGACCACCACACCGCGGGCACCGCCGCGATGAGCAGGAACGCGAGCAGGTACTGGGGCTGCGGCAGCATCCAGTCGAGCCGGTACTGGGTACTGGCGACGAACTGGCCCAGCAGCAGGCCGAGGCCGAGCCAGAGTCCAGCCACCGTGGCGGACGGCCCGGGCCCGTCGGCCGTGCGTGAGCCGCGCAGGAGCGGGAGGCCGAGGGCGAGGCAGAGCACCGGTGTCACGGCGCCGACCGTGATCCAGATCGAGCCCGGGCCCTCGGACAGGACCGGAAGCGTCATCAGGGACTGGTACAGCAGCGCCGCCGAGACGCCGGTGAGGAACATCGCCAGGGCACTGACGCGGTCGAGGCGACCGGCGTCGACGAGCGCGCGTCGGCGTTCCGCCCACTGCGGATGGGTCCCCAGCAGGGCGGTCAGCCGGCGCAGCCACGGTGCCACCGGCCCGGTGGGATCGGGGCGCTGCCAGCTGGCGGCGTCCGCGCCCCAGGCGACCGCCCGGCGGTCGGCGAACAGTTCGCGCCGCCGCAGCAGGTCGGCCCGCGCCAGGTGCACCAGCGCGGCCAGCACCAGTCCGACCAGCGCGGGGGCCAACAGCATGGCTGCGCCGCCGGGCCACCAGGGGGACTTGACTCCGGACAGTCCCAGGGCGAGGACCCAGCCGGTCTCCGCGAAGGTCGGGATCAGGGCGAGCAGCACGTAGGCCCGCCACAGGGCGGTGCTGGCGTAGGCGTAGTCCACGTCGCGGTGGTGCACGTGGGCGAGTTCGTGCAGGACGACGGCGCGGAAGCCCGCCGGGTCGGTGCGGAGTCGGGGCAGCAGGCCGGAGTGCAGGCAGACGGTGTAGTTGCCGGAGCGGCCGTGGACGCTGGCACCGGAGGTCGTCCGCGCGGGGTCGACGCGGAAGCGCAGCCGTGCGCGGATCCCGGTGCGGGCGCACAGTGCGGCGAGCTCGGCCCGCAGCGTGCCGTCGAGGTCGACGGCTTCGAGCGGCAGCATCCGGCGCCACCGCTCGCGGGCCGCCGGCAGCCACCAGTACAGGCCGGCCGCGAGGGCGAGCAGCACCACCGTGGCGAGGGCGCCCCGGTACGGGACGAGCGTGTGGTCGCCGATGCACTGGTACAGGGTGCCCGGCCGGGTCAGGGCCGTCAGGAGGTTCTGCGGATCGCTGCTGCCGGGGTCGAATCCGGCGGCGTACAGGCAACCCGACGGGCCGTGCAGGGCCTCCCGGCCGTCGCGCAGGCCGAGGAGCGCCGGGACGCTCTGGAGCAGCTCGTCGAGCGTGGGGATGCTCGACACCACGACGAGGACCATCAGCAGCGCGAAGCGGGGGCCCGTCCCGGTCGCGCTCCGGAGCCCGGCGAACGCCTTCACGGCACCCTGCCCTTCACGACGTGGCGGCCTTCACGACGGGGTGCCGGGGGTTTCGGGGTGCCCCTCGTCGAGCGCGGCCGCCGTCGCGATCCGCGCCACCACGCCGTCGGCCAGCGCCTCGGCGTCCGGACGGTCGAGGCCCCGCTCGGTGGCCCGTTCCACGATGTGCGCTCTGACCAGCGCCAACTCGCCGGGGTCCAGTACGGTCAGGGTGCGGTTCGCCGTGGCAGGGGAGCGGCGCAGGAGCCTGCGCACGCCGGCCTGGCCGCGGGCCAACAGTCCCTCCGTGGCGCGGTCGACCGTGCGGCGGGCCGCCTGATCGAGGACGAGCCAGACCACCGGGGCCACCACCGCGGACACTTCGGCGTAGCCGAAGCCGAGCGGCTCCCTCCTGGGCCCGCGCCGCGCGAGGGTGCGCACGACCCGGTCGTCGTCCAACGTCCGCAGGCTGTCGACGAACGGCAACTCGTGGGCCGCGTGCTCCGCCACCGCGTCCCGTACCAGATCGCGCACATACCGCACCGTGCAACCCCCGTACGTAGTCGTCCCGTTCCTTGCATTGCAGCACCAAACGGGGACGAAGGGTACCCCTGGGGAAACACGGTGACGGCCCGTAGGCACCGGCGCGGGGCGCACGGCCCGGTGTGGGGATGCGGCAGCCCGCCCCCTCAAGAGGACGGCACGGCCCCGTGGGGGACCATGGGGCATGGAATTCCTCTGCTACCACCGCGATCGCATCGGCTCCTTGCCCCTGCGCGAAGAGCTTCTGACGGAGCATTGGGCGTACATGGACCGGTACGCGGAGGAGATGATCGCCCGGGGCCCGACGTTCACCGCCGACGGTGACACCCCCTCCGGCAGCCTGCACGTCCTCGACCTGCCCGATCCCGCCGCCGCCCGTGCGTTCGCCTTCGACGAGCCGAACTATCAGGCCGGCGTCTACCGGGACGTGCTGCTGCGGCGATGGCGCAACACGTTGGGGCGCACCATGTGGGACTTCCCCGGCGGCCGGCTCGGCGGCAACCGCTATCTGGTGCTCGGCCTGGGCACCGGCGACGCCGCCGACCTCGCGCCGCCGTCCGACCGGGACGAGCTGATCGCCTACGGGCCGCTGCTTTCCGACGACGGCTCCACCTGGCTGGGCACGGCGGCGTTGCTCCGGGCACCGGACCCGCTCTCGGCCCGCGCCGTGCTGTCACCCGACCGGTACGCCGACATCGAGGTGCATGACTGGGAGTTCGGCGGACGGCGGTGACGGGCGAGGCGGGCCGGGTCGGCGACCGCGACCGGCTTCGCCCGATCCGGGCGCCGGGCCGCCCTCACCGCCGCCCGAGCCCCTCGGCTCGCCTCACGCCAACGATTCCAGCGGTACCTGCGAATCGGCCAGCTTCTCGGGGCCCAACGGAGTGCCGGAGCGGATGAGCTGTTGGATCTGCTCGGCGACGTCCCAGACGTTGACGTTCATGCCGGCGAGGACGCGTCCCTCGCGGAGCCAGAAGGCGATGAACTCCCGC
>NZ_JBJMAB010000028.1:0-109291 GCF_045799175.1 Streptomyces sp. VTCC 41912 | reverse complement strand
CATTTCGGGTCCCCCCAGGGAAGTCGAAGTCGTTCTCTCCTCGGTACGACAACCACTCTGGCCGCCACCACTACCGCGACACTGCCGCTCCACTAACACCCGGCTAAGGCCCGTTACGCGCCGGAGCCCCGCCGGAACTCCGGCGGGGCTCCACCGCACGGGCTCGTCTCGCTCCCCGCCCGCCGGGCCCCCGTCCACGGCACGGGGGATGAGGCACCTCCGGCGTTCTTGGGGCGCCCTGCCACGAGGAGGGACCTCCTCAGTCGATGCAGAACTCGTTGCCCTCGATGTCCTGCATCACGATGCACGAGTCGTGGCCGTCGTAAAGGAGTTGCACGCGCACCGCGCCGAGCGCGACCACTCGTGTGCACTCGGCTTCGAGCGCGGCGAGGCGTTCCTCACCCACGAGTCCGGTGCCGACCCGCACGTCGAGATGGACCCGGTTCTTGACGATCTTGGATTCGGGAACGCGCTGAAAGAACAGTCGCGGGCCCACGCCGGACGGATCGCTACAGGCGCACCAGGAACCCCGGTCCTCAGGAGGCCGGGAGCGGTCGAAGTCGTCCCACGTGGCGAACCCCTGCGGTGGCGGCGACACGACGTACCCCAGCACCTCGCACCAGAACCGAGCGAGGCGCTCAGGCTCCGCGCAGTCGAAGGTGACTTGGAACTGCTTGATCGATGGCATCGGCGCACCATAGCAGGGGGTTGCGCTGCTCATCTCCCGCTTCGTATCGGCTTGTTGTCCTGTCGGGTGAACGGTCCCCGTTAGCCGCCGTTGCGTCGCGCGGTCGGCGGGTCGGTGTCGGGCGGCAGGTCGCAGGCGTCGATCAGCTTCAGTACCCGTTGTACGGCGGCGTCGGGGCCGTCCGAGCGGTGCACGGCGGCGACCGCGGTCTCCAGGTAGGGGGAATCGCCGTGCAGGGGACGGTAGGCCACTCCCGGGATGCCCAGTGTGCGTACCTGCTCGGGGGCGAGCGCCAGGCACAGGCCGGCGGCGACGTAGCTGAGCAGTCCCGGCAGGTCGTCCGCCTGGCCGCGCGGTCGGGGTGTGAAGCCGGCCTGTGCGCAGGCGAGCGCGACCTGCTCGGCCAACCCGGGCAGGGCGCCACGCTTGGGCATCGCGAACTGCTCTCCGGCGAGTTCCCGCAGGTCCAGGCGTGCCGCGGTGGCGAGCGGATGGCGTTCGGGAAGGACCGCCACCAGCCGTTCCACGCCGATTCGACGGACCGTCAGCCGTTCCGTGCCGGTGACGGGGAGCCGGACGAGCGCGAGGTCGAGCGTTCCGGCCTGGAGCATGTCGACCAGTTCCGCGGAGGGGTGTTGTCCCAGGTGCAGCCGCAGTCCGGGCAACTGCGCGTGGGTACGGCGCAGCAGGCGCGGCAGGAAGTCGTAGCCGAGGCTGCTGATGAATCCGAGCCGGAGTTCGCCCTCGTGTCCGCTGGCGATCCGCCGCGCCCGGTCCACGGCGGCGGCCTGCGCTTCGAGCAGCCGCCGGGCGTCCTCGGCGAACGCGCGGCCGGCCGGGGTGAGTCGGGCCCCCCGCGGAAGGCGGTCGAACAGGGCGACGCCGAGGCCGCGCTCCAGTCGTTGGATCGCCTGGCTGAGCGGTGGCTGCCGCATGGCGAGTCGCTCGGCGGCACGTCCGAAGTGCTGTTCCTCGGCCAACACGACGACCTGTTGGAGGAGGCGCTGGGTCAATTCCATATGGCACAGCATATGGAAGGTGCCGGAAAGAAGTATTGGACGATATGGGGTGCCTGGGATTTGACTGGCTGTCAACGGCCCGGCGCGTGAAGCCGGGCCCGGTGGAGATCGGAGACGTGCCATGGCGACAGGACGGGAAGCGGACGGTGGCGTCGGTCCGCTGAACGGCGTGCGGGTGGTCGAGCTGGCCAGCGTGATCATGGCCCCGTACGCGGCCCAACAGCTCGGCGACCTCGGAGCGGACGTGATCAAGGTCGAACCGCCGACCGGTGACCTGACCCGCCACTACCCGCCGACCCGCAGTCCCGGGATGGGGGTGATATCCCTCAACCTCAACCGCAACAAGCGCAGCGTCGCCCTCGACCTCAAGGCCCCGGGCGGCCGCGACGCCCTGCTCGCCCTCCTCGCGAGCGCGGACGTCTTCCTCACCAACGTCCGCCCACAGGCCCTGCGGCGCCTCAACCTGTCGTACGAGGACGTGGCAGACGTCAACTCCGGCCTGGTCTACCTCAACGCCCAGGGCTTCCGCAGCGATTCGCCCCTCGGCGGGCATGCGGCCTACGACGACGTCGTGCAGGCAGCCTCCGGCCTGGTGTGGCTGAACGAGCAGGTCAGCGGCGTCCCGCACTACGTGCCCACGGTGCTGGCTGACAAGATCTGCGGCCTGGTGATCGTGCAGTCGGTGCTCGCCGCGCTCCATCACCGTGACCGCACCGGCCAGGGCCAGCACGTGGAGGTCCCGATGGCCGACACCATGCTGGCCTTCAACCTCGTCGAGCACCTGGCAGCGGCGACCCACAACCCACCCGCCGGGCCGATCGGCTACCCGCGGGCACTCAGCCCCCGTCGCACGGCCTCCCGCACGGCGGACGGCTGGATGTGCATCCTGCCCTACAGCGACCGCAACTGGCGTGACTTCTTCGCCTTCGTCGAGCGTCCGGAACTGGCCGACGACCCACGTTTCGCGTCGTTCACCGCGCGCGCCCGCAACGTCGACGAACTCTACCTACTCGTGGGCGAGTTCACACCCCGGCACACCACCGCGGAATGGCAGGGGTTCTGCGATGCGAAGAGCATCCCCGCCGCCCCGGTGCTGAGCCTGGCGGAGGCCGCCACCAGCACCTACGCCGCCGAGGGCGGGCTGCTCCAGGAGGCCGAACACCCCACCGAGGGCGGCTACCGCCTCATCGGCCAGCCCGTGCGCTTCTGGGCCACGCCCGCCGGCCTGCACCGGCACTGCCCGCAGATCGGCGAACACACCGAGGAGGTCCTCGCCGAGATCGGCCACCGACCGTCCGCCTGAGCCGTCGGCCGTGACCGCTCCCCGGACCCCCGGTCCACGTCGCCCCGGCGACAGGCCCGCGGCACTGCCGACCAACCACCACCAACTCCCCCACCCACAGGCCGAATCGAGGACCCGTGACCGAGCAACCCCCCCTGGACGAACAGGCAGCGCCGCACGAGCGGGAACCGCTGCGCGTCGAGCACCGGCCGAACGGCGTCACGGTGCTGACCTTCGACAACCCCGACCGGCGCAATCCGATGACCGGGCGGCTGACCGCGCAGTGGCGGCGCGCCATGCAGTCCCTGCGCCAGGCGCCCGACCTGCGCGCCGTCGTGATCACCGGGACCGGCCCCGCCTTCTGCTCGGGCGCCGACCTGGGGGAACTCGCCAACCAACACGGCCAGGGCCTCTCCGGCACCCGGGCCCAACTGTCCGACTTCTACCGGACCTGGCTGGCCGTCCGTGACCTGCCCGTCCCCACCGTCGCGGCCGTCAACGGCCACGCGGTGGGCGCCGGACTGGCACTGGCCCTCGCCTGCGACCTGCGGTACGCCGCGGCGGAGGCGAAGCTCGGCGCGCCGTTCGTCCGGCTCGGCCTGCACCCGGGCATGGCCACCACCGCCCTGCTCGCCGAGGCCGTCGGCCCGGCGAGGGCACGGGAACTGCTGCTGACCGGACGGCTGATCAGCGGAACGCGGGCCGCCACCCTCGGCATGGTCCACGAGGCGCTGCCGGCCGACCGGGTGCTTCCGGCCGCACTCGACGTGGCCGACGAGATCGCCGCCGCGGCCCCACTGGCGGTCCGGCTGACCAAGAGCGGCCTGGCCCAGGGGCAGCCCACCGTCGAACAGGCACTGGCGTGGGAGGCGCTCGCCCAGCCCGTGACGACCACCACCGACGACTTCCGCGAGGGCGTCCAGGCACGCCGGGAGCGCCGCCACCCGCACTTCACGGGCGCCTGACCACAGGCGCAGGCACGGTACCCACCCCGCGCCCGCCCCGCACCTACCACCACTGTGCACACCCATCACCTTGTCTGAGGAGCACCGCGATGACCCTTTCCGCCCTCGATCCCGGGGCCGTCCAACTTCCCCGCGAGACGGTCCAGTTACGACAGGAGGTGCGCGACTTCCTCGCCGGGGAGCGGGCCGCCGGCACCATCCTCGGTCGGCCCGATTCCTGGCTGACCGGCTGGGACCCCGCGTTCACCCGCCGCCTGGCCCGGCGTGGCTGGGTCGGCATGACCCTGCCACGGAAGTACGGCGGTGGCGGACGCAGCAACCTCGAACGCTACGTCGTCATCGAGGAGTTGCTGGCCGCCGGCGCCCCCGTGTCGGCCCACTGGGTCGCCGACCGGCAGGCCGGACCCACCATCCTGCGCCACGGCACCGAGGCGCAACGGAGCCACTTCCTGCCCCGGATCGCCGCCGGCGCGTGCTTCTTCTCGATCGGGATGAGCGAGCGGGACAGCGGCTCGGACCTGGCCTCGGTACGTACCCGGGCGGAACGGACCGACGGCGGCTGGCGGCTGACCGGCACCAAGATGTGGACGGGCGGCGCGCACGTCAACGACCACGCGATCGTGCTCGCCCGGACCGACGAGTCCGAGGACCGCCACGCCGGGCTGAGCCAGTTCATCGTCAACCTGCGCGATCCGCACGTCCGCGTCGAGCCGATCCGTCTGCTCAGCGGCGAACACACCTTCAACTACTGCCATCTGGAGGGCGTCGAACTCACCGACGACGCACTGCTCGGACGCCCCGGCGACGGCTGGCAGCAGGTCACCGGCGAACTGGCCCTGGAGCGCAGCGGTCCCGAACGTTTCCTGTCCACGCTTCCGCTCCTGACCGCCCTGGTGGAGCAGGTGCAGCGGACCGGCGGAGGCAGTCCCGAGCAGCAGGCCCGCGTGGGCCGGCTCACCGCGCGCCTGTCGGCCATCCGGCAGTTGTCGTTGGGAGTGGCCGCGGCCCTGGCGGCCGGCCGACCCGCCGACGTGCAGGCGGCCCTGGTCAAGGACCTCGGGACCCGCTTCGAGGGCGAACTCGTCAACGAGGTCCGCGAGATCCTTCCGACCGCCGCCCGCTTCGACGCCACCCGCGGCAGCTACCCCGAACTGCTGGCCACCGCGATCCTGCACGCGCCGGGATACACGCTGCGCGGCGGCACCAACGAAATCCTGCGCGGCATCATCACCCGAGGTCTGGAGCTGTCCCGATGAGCACCGAATCCGCCACCGAACACCTGGCCGCACCCCCCGCCGAACGCGCCGCCGACGCCCTGCCCCCGCTCGATGCGCCGCCAACCACCCTGGTGGCCCTGGCCCGGGAAGCCGGCCACCACCACACCCCGGCACCGCTCGCCGAAACGCTGCTCGTCGCGCGCCCGCTGCTGGCCGCGGCCGGGCTGGCCGTCCCGGACGGCCACCTCACCGTGGCGACCGGCCCACTCGACGTGCGGTTCGCCCACGTGGACACCGACAGCAGGGTCGGGCCGACGGGAGCGGCAGGCACCGATGACGCCCTGCGGGTCAGCGGCACGCTGCACCGGGTGCCGTGGGCCCGGGCCGCCGAAGCCGCGGTCGTGCTGACCGAGGGTCCGTGGGGCGGGCCCGTGCTCTTCCTCCTCGAAGCCGCCGAGTGGCGGCAGGTGGCGGGCGCCAACCTGGCGGGCGAGCCCCGGGACGACCTGGTGCTGCTCGACGTGACCGTCCCCGCCGCGCGGGTCCGCCGCGTTCCGGCCGCGCTGGTCCGCGAGGCCGCATGGCGTTCCGGCCTGGCCCGGGCCGCCCTGATCGCGGGTGCGGCCCGCCGCTGCGTGGAACTGACGGTCGCCCACACCGCCTCACGCGTACAGTTCGGCCGACCGTTGAGCCACTTCCAGGCCGTCAAGCAGGAGGAGGCCAAGCTCGTCGAAGAAGCGGCCCTGGTCACCGCGGCCGTCGAGGCGGCCGCCGTCGCGCTGGCCGAACCGGACTCCGCGGAGTTCACCGCCTGGCTCGCCGCCGCACAGGCCGCCGCCTCGGTGGCCGAGATCACCCGCATCGCCCACCAACTGCACGGCGCCATCGGCTTCACCGAACTCAGCCCGCTCCGCCTGGCCACCACCCGCATGTGGTCCTGGCGCGACGAGGACGGCGGCGAACGGGCCTGGCAGCAGAGGATCGGTCGGCAGGTGCTCGACGGCGAGGGCGCCGGCGGCCGGTTGTGGCAACGGGTGACCAGCGGCTGACCAGTGACCGACCCGTGACTGGCCCGTGACTGGCCCGGTGCGGTCGAGCCTGCGGACGTCAACCCGCCGGCTCGGGGCGCCGGAGAGCAGCCGCACCGCCCAACGCGCTCAGGCGCCCCGAAGGAGAGGGGACCGGACAGACCTACGTCCGGTCCCCTCTCCTTCGGGGCGCCTCAACCGTTCCACGGTTCCCACAAGGCCCAACCGTGATCGGGGAACAGCCCTGCCCCGCGCACGTCGCGGCTCCCCGCACACTGGCGCCACAGCACTCGCAGCGGTACGGGGATCCGCACGCCGATGACCTCCTCCAGCGCGGCCAACTGGGCCTCCGAAGCACCGGACTTGGGCGCCGCGTGCGTCGTCGGGGCGTGCCGGCGCAGCCAGCTCTCGATGCGCTGCCACGCTTCGGTCGCCTGCCGTGCCTGCACCGCATCCTCAAGCGGCCGCTCGCTCGGACCGACGGGCTCGGGCCATGCCATCCGCGCCGGCGCACGGGGCAGCACGTCGACCCTGCGCACCTGCCGCCACGCCCTCGTCCAGCGCCGGCGGCCCGTAGGCGTAGTGCACGCCCAGCGCCGGACAGTCTTCAAAGGTCTCGACGTCGACGTGGACCACGTACATCGACGGATCCCATCCGGGAACGCCCCTCAGCGGATCGTCCACCAGTTGGGCGCACAGCACCCTCAGCGCGTACACGACGCCGGCCCCCAACTGCGTGCACTAATCCCGTACATCGTCCGTTACCTCAACCACCCTCACCTCGCCACGCCCTCCTCCTCGTTCGTCTTCCGCCCCCGCGAGTGGCGCGGCCACCTCGGCAGCGACCTCACAACCCCGCCGCCTCCCCATCGGGAACCGTTCCATGATGTCGGCCCTGTTCCACGCCCTTGCCGCCCCTGCGCACCACCGACTGAAGCTGCGGCTGCGGCTGCGACTGTGACTTCGACTGCACGGAGGTGAGGTGAGGTGAGGTCAGCTCGCAGCCGCGTCGGTCGAAACGGGCACGGCGCACGTACGGAGCGCCATGAGCGAGTCCTTCGTCCTTGAGCGCCAACCAATCCGGGTGGCGAGCCTTGAGCGCCAGGGCTTCGTCCAGCGACCCGGCAAGAACTATCTTGTCGGCTCCCCGCGCGAAGGCCCAGGAGGCCACCGTGAAGGCGCGCATGACGTCGACCACGACCGCCACGGACGGGGCTTCGACCAACTCGGTAATGCCGAGGAAACGAGCGTCCATCCAGTCATCGTCGCGCATGCCCGCCCTATACGGATCTCCGCCCGCCGCCGCGCCGCCGCACCGCCCTCCTGTGCCCCGCCCGACTGCCCCGCTGATCGCCTGGCTTCACGGGCCTTCACGGGCAAGCAGGGGCGCGGACGCCGGTTGGCCTGAGCGGCCCCAGCGCAGGTCGACGGCCGTTGTCAGTGCCTGCTGGCACCATCCGTTCCATGAGTGACGATTACTTCAACTGGCGAGATTTCCTGATGCGTTGGCAGGACGAATGGGTTCCACACGAGGACGAGGAGGAGGCGCCGGGCGACGTACAGCTGGGCAGACCCGGAGCCGAGGAGGCGGTGATCGCCGCGGCCGAGAAGCGGCTGGGGCGGCGGTTGCCGCCCTCGTACCGGGAGTTCCTGGCCGTGAGCGATGGATGGCACGTGGGCCAGATGGTGGGGGTCTATCAGCTGGGCGGGGCCGCGGACATCGACTGGTTCAACGATCCGTACGACATGACCCCGCTGTACGAGGAGGGCCTGGGCGACGCCCCCGGCAGGGCGGAAGTCCTGCTGGCAGGCATGTGGCGACGGGCACTGCGGTTGGAGACGGATTCCGACATGACGAACGCCCTGCTCGACCCCGGCGACAGCGACGAGGACGGCGAGTGGGCGGTCTACGTCTACCACGGCTGGCACGGTGAATCACCCCGGCGCCACCCGTCGTTCCGTGCCTACATGCAGGCCATGTACCGCGGCTTCCACAGCGACCGGGCGAACAGACCCGACTTCGTGAACGCGACCACGCGCGGCCAGGACGCCCAGGTGGAACAGGCCCGCCTGCTGGCCCTGGGCGGCCGGTACGAGGAGGCGCTGCCCCTGCTTGAGGAGGCACTGTCCTTCGGACGGCCGCACAGCGGCGTCCTGCTCAACCAGATCCGGCATCTACTGACCCCGTGCAGCTCCCAGGACTACGGCAACCTGGTGGCCGACCCGCGCTACCTGCCCGAGCTCCTCCCCGTGCAGGCTCTGCAGCAGGCAACGGCCGGCGACTGGCGGCCGGGCGAATCCGACCGCTGGCTCGGGATGATGGCCGCCCGCGGCGCCGACCGGAAGACCGCCGAAGCCGTACTGAGCGCGGTGCGGGACGGCACCCATCGCTACGCGCCCGAAGGCCCTTGGGGCCGGGCCGTCGCCCAGGCCCGGGAGGCGGCCCGCTGGGGAGCGACCGACACCGCATGGCGCGTGCTACGGGACGCGCTCCCGCCCTGGGCGGCTCCCGGCCCCTCCCTGATCGCCCCGCTCGGCCTGCTCGCCGATCCGATCCTGGGACCGCTGATCACCCCGGAGCGCGGCCGGGAGATGCTCGCGACACCACGGACCGGAGAGACAGGCCCCACTCCGGAGCCGGTGCCGGATCTCGACCCGCCGGGCCTCGTGTGGCTGACGGAACCGTCGGCGAACCGGCAGCCACACAACGGATACCGCTGCGTCTGGGTCGAGGGGATCGCCCCCACCGACCTGCCCGCCCTGATCGGCGAGGAAGCCGCCGAACTGAGCGCACCCATCGATCCGCGCGATGCGACGTGGCGGGCGCCCCGACCCCATGAGCGGGAGGGCGTGGAGCTCTGGGAGGACCGGGCAGTGGTCGCCGTCGGCCGCACCGCCGAAGGGTTGGCCTTCGCCTTCGACGGCTTTTCGGGCCACCGCTTGAACACGCTGTTCCAGTCGCCCGCCCGGGCCGCGTCCTCGTCCGGCCGCGCGGTGGCGGTCTGGCGCGACCCGAGGCGCCAGAGCCCAGGCGACGGCCCGTCCGCGTTCCACCTGTCGGTGGCCGACGGCGGCAAGCAGCTCTACGCCTTCACCGTGCAGGGCACGGAGATCCAACGCTCCGGCACGCTCCCCGAGGCACTGGACCCGGCACGCCTGTTCCACCCCGAGGACACCGAACTGGACCGCGAACGACGCATACTGCGGGCCCTGCACACCGAACTCGGTCTCTCACTCCCCCACTTCGCACTGACCCAAGGCAGGCTCCACACCTTCACCACCCGATCCTGGACCCGCGCACCACGCGCCGACGAGGCTTTCACCTACGTCCACATCAGCCTCGGGCAGCCTCAGCCATAAACGCGGACCGCCAGCCCCGATGGGAGACGTGGCGACCTTCAACAGCGCCGGAACGTGGGCGACACGGAATCCGCGACTACGGAGAACTGGCCGCGCGGCACCAAATCATCGAATAGTGATGGAATTGCGGCGAGGTGGTCGCAGCGACGAGTAATCGCTGACTGGGCATCAAAATCGCGCAATGGACAGCTACTATGGATTCCCGCACCTCACTCGATCGGCCCGCCTCCGAGGGTGATGCACCTCCGCATGTGTGCATGATTGTTCCATGAACACGACACGCGTAAATTACCCGCAGAAGTTTCTGCGAATATTCGCGATCAGCGCCGCCGTGGGTTTCACCCTCGCGATGGGTGCGCCCGCGACAGCAGCAGCCGCGAATGCGATCCCGCAGACCACCAAGAGCACCAAGAGCACCAAGGCACTCTCGACCGAAATCCGTCACGATGAGGACCAGGGCAGATTCCGATCCGGCGGTCAGGACCCCTGGGCTTTCCTCCTCCCGGAGGGCCATCACCACGGTGGCGGCGACGGAGACTGCCGGGGGCTCGTCGTCCTGCTTTGTGCGTGACGAATATCCCGTGCACGTGCACGCATGACGAGGCGCGAGAGGAAGCCGGATACCCCTACACGGCGCCTTTCGCGCCTCACCCAATTCGAGCGACCGCCGTTTACGGTTACGCGGCGGAATGATGCAGATCCCTCAGAATTTCAACACGATCAAATATCCATTTGACCGAGTTTCGAATACACCGGAATTCCCTCCCAAGAGTAGGGAACATCGCAAGGAGGAAACTTCGCTCGGCGGAAGCCACAGCCGATGCACCGTTCTCAGCAATCGCCGGTATCAGTGGATCGATGGTTGCCCTCGACGAGCTCGCTGGGATAGAAGGCTCCCGGGGCGACTGCGGCAGCGGCCCGGCCGCGCCACGGAGCGTCTCGGGATCGCCTCGGCACCGTATCGGCACCGTCGGGGCAGCCTCGGAATACCTCGGGCAGGGGCGGGGCTGACGTGGTCATGAGTCGAATTCTTGTGATCGGTGCAACTGGCAATGTCGGCCGGCAGGTTGTCACCCAACTCGTCACCACAGGCGCGGCGGTGCGGGCACTGGCACGTGAGCCCGCGCCGGCCGGGCTGCCTGAGGGAGCAGAGGTGGTGGGCGGGGACCTGACCCGGCCGGACGCGTTGGAGGGGGCACTGGCCGGGAGCGACACGGTGTTCCTGATATGGCCGTTCCTCACGACCGAGGACGCCCCTGCCGTACTGGAGGCGACGGCACGGCATGCTCACCGCATCGTCTACCTCTCGTCGTCGGGAGTGAACGATGACGCCGAACGCCAGACCGACCCGATCAACCAGCTCCACGCCGACATGGAGCGCCTGATCGAAGCCTCGGGCCTGGAGTGGACTTTCCTGCGGTCGAACACCCTCGCCTCCAACGCGCTGGGGTGGGCCGAGCAGGTACGCACCACGCACGTCGTCCGCGGCCCCGACATGGCCGCCACGGCGGTGATCCACGAACGCGACGTCGCAGCCGTGGCGGTGCATGCCCTCACCGATGACGGACATGAGGGCAGGAAACACGTCCTGACGGGACCCCAGGTACTCGGCAGAGCCGAGCAGGTACACATGATCGGGGACGCGATCGGCCACCCGACGCGCTTCGAGGAGGTCCCGGTAGCGGTCGCACGTCAGCGGATGCTCGCCGACGGCAGGCCGCCCGCTCTCGTCGAGGCGCTGTTGGCCAGTGCTGACGCCCGACCTGAATCGCACGTGATCACCTCCACGGTGGAGGAGATCACCGGAGCACCGGCGCGCACGTTCCGGTCATGGGCAGAAGAGCACGCGCACCGTTTCCGCTAGACGGGACATCGACGCGCGACCGATCCATGGGAGTCACGTAGACGGGACATCGACGTGCGACCGATCCGTGGGATTCGTGATTGCCGGGGTCCCGGACCCGTGGCCCGGCTCGCCTGACGCGAGCACTGCTGCCGTGGCGGATCCGCCACGCTGGGGAACAGGCGCGGGGGCGCGCCCCCGTACCGCAGTGCTCCGTGGTGCCGCTGGACCCACGGTGGCCGTGAACTGCCGGGCCCAGACGGTGCCGTTCTGGTTTGCGGGGTGTCGTGTCAGTGGTCACGTCAGCGCGGTGACGGCCCGGTGTCAGGGCGTCCGTCGAGAGTGGACTCAGTCGTCAGGCACTCGCCTGCTTCGACCACCACGACGGGCGTCCTCACACCAGCGGAACGCCCCGACGAACCCTCAGGAGAGCATCGCCATGCCCACCTTCAACACCCCCGAGCCGATCACCGCCGTCCTCGACCTTCCCGCCGGGCGCGTGAAGTTCATCGCCGTCGACCAGTCCGACACCACGGTCGAGATCCTGCCTGCGGACGCCTCGAAGAGCCGTGACGTCAAGGTGGCGGAAGAGACCACCGTGACCTACCGCGACGGCGTCCTGCGGATCGCCGCCTCGGCGAAGAACCAGTACTTCGGCCCCTCCGGATCCGTCGAGGCCACCGTCCAACTGCCCACTGGCTCCCGGATCGAGACGACTGCGGCCAGCGTCGCGATCCGGGCCGTCGGACGCTTCGGCGACGTCACCGTCGACAGCGCGCACGGCGCGATCACCCTCGACGAGGTCGCGAGCGCCCGCCTCACCACCAGCGCCGGCGACGTCTCGATCGCCCGCCTCGGCGGCCCCGCGCAGATCCGCACCAGCAAGGGCGACATCCGCATCGCCGAGGCGGTGCGCGGCACGGTGGTGCTGCGCACCGACGCCGGTGAGGTGGAGGTCTGCACCGCCGCCGGGGTCTCCGCGTCCCTGGACGGCGGCACCTCCAACGGCCGGATCCGCAACTCGCTCAAGAGTACGGACGGCGCCGTCGACCACCTCACCGTGCACGCGACGACCGCCACCGGCGACATCATCGCCCGCAGCCTCTGAGGGGTGCGGACTCCCGGGCCGTGCCACTCCTCACGGCCTGTCGGTCGCGAGGGCGCGATGGACGGCTGCGACGACGACGGAGCCTTCGCCGACGGCGGAGGCGACCCGTTTGACGGACCCGGCGCGGACGTCGCCGACCGCGAAGACGCCGGGCAGACTGGTCTCCAGACCGGACGGTGGCGCACCGTCAGCACGCGTCCGGTGGTCGGTGACGTCCGCACCGACGCGGATGAAGTGCCGGTGGTCGGTCTCCAGGCAGCCTTGCAGCCAGTCGGTGTTGGGGGTGGCGCCGAGCATCAGGAAGACGTTGGCGATCGGCCGGAACTCCTCGGCGCCGGTCCGGTTGTCGGCCCACCGCACCCCGGTGAGGTGCTCGTCGCCCTCAAGCCCGGTGAGTTCGGTGTGCGGGTGCACGAGGATCCGGTCGGTCGCCTCGATGCGGTCCTGGAGGTAGCGGGACATGGTCTCGGACAGGCCCGGGCCGCGGATGAGCATCTGCACCCGGCGGGCGTGTCGGGAGAGGAAGACCCCGGCCTGACCGGCGGAGTTGGCTCCGCCGACGACCGCGACCTCCTCGTTCTCGCACAAGCCGGCCCCCATGAGGGTGGCGGCGTAGTGGATGCCGTTGCCCTCGAACCGGTCCAGGCCGGGCAGGTCCAGTCGCCGATAGCGCGCGCCGGTGGCCACGACGACCGTCCGGCCCCGCACGCGGTCGCCGTCCTCCAGCGTGATCGTGTAGGGCCGTCGTTCGCAGTCCAGCCCCCACCACCAGGCGGGGCAGCACGATGCGGGCGCCGAACTTCTGTGCCTGGACCTGGGCGCGCCCGGCCAGTGCCTGGCCGCTCACTCCGATGGGGAACCCCAGATAGTTTTCGATCATGGAGGAGGTACCGGCCTGGCCACCGGGCGCCTCCGCCTCCAGCACCACCGTGCGCAGTCCTTCGGAGGCGGCGTAGACCGCGGCGGCCAGTCCGGCGGGGCCGGCGCCGACCACCGCGAGGTCGTACACCGCGAGGGGATCGAGGTCCTCGGCGAGGCCCAGTTGTTGCGCCAGTTCCCGGTTGGTGGGGTTCTCCAGGAACCGGTCCGGCCGGTAGACCACCACCGGCCAGGACCTGCGGCCGTCCAGGCCGTAGCGGGTCAACACCTCGCGGGCGGCCGGGCCGCCGGCCGGGTCGACGACCGCGACCGGGTAGCCGTTGCGTTCGAGGAAGCGCAGCACTCGCAGTGTGTCGGCGGTGGTGGGCGGGCCGGCGACCACCACGGTTGCCTGTCTGTGCTGGATCAGGCCGAGGCGGCGCAGGATGAGCGCGCGCATCACGGTCTCGTAGATGTCCGGTTCGGCGGCCAGCAGGCGGCGGAACTGCGGGCGGTTCAGGCGCACCACCTGTCCGTCCTCCGCCATCCGGCCGTTCACCAGGCTCTTGCGGTCGTTGAACAGGTCGAGTTCGCCGGTGAATTGGTGGGGATCGTGCACGGTGATGACCTGTCAGGCGCCACCGCCGCTCCGTGGGACCGACCAGCACTGCCCCTGGCCGGCATCGGACTGAACGTACTGCCGGAACCCCTCCAGTGTCCCACCGCGCCACCGCACGGCGCCCGTTTGCTGCGGGTCCGGGCGGCCGCTCCCGGCCGGGCACTCGACGCAACCATCCCCGCCAGGTGGTGCCGGTGGCTCCTCCGCTGAGGACGCTCCGCTCGCCCCGTGCGGTCCCCGGACTGGGGCGTTGGGCGCTCGGCGAGGTGGCCGCGCGGGGCGACGTGCCGCGCGGGTGGTCCGGTCGCGGGGGAAGGAGTACGCCTCAACGCCGCGCGTGGCGGATCTTCAACCGGCCGAATCCCATGGACCCCGAGATGCGGATCTTCGGCCCGCCGGCGCGGGAACGCCGCCGGGGCTGGTAGCGCAGGTCCTTCCACCCCGTGCTGAGGCCCTCGACGTCGACGGTCGCGTCGCGCGGCAGTGTGATCTTGGCACGGCCGGTGCCGAGCATCAGCTCGATGTCGACGACCGGATGCTCGACGACGGCCCGGGACAGGTCCAGGTGCACCCGTCCGAATGCGGACGCCACCTTGAGGTGACGGGGTACCCGCCAGGCGCCGCGCCGCCGGATCCGTCCGCCAGCGGCAGCGATCGTCGAGGTGGGCTCCGGCCTTTCCTCCGGGAGGGAGGCCATGGCCGATGCGAGTTCGCCCTGCGTCCTGGCCGTGAGCACTTGACCGAGGCGTTCGTCCATCTCCTCGTGCGGGATGCGCTCTTCGGCGTAGGCCGTCTGCAGACGCTGCACGGCCGCCTCGCGGTCTTCTTCGCTGAGCGCCACCGGCGGGTCTTCCTGCGGAGAGGTCACCGTCTCACTCTAGTGCCGCGCCGACGACGTGGACGCGTCAAGGTGAAAGTAGCCGGACGAGGGCGGCCGGAGCAGCGGCGTTGCGGCATCCGCTGCGCCGACGACAAGCCAACAACGGTCCCGCACACCGGGCCGACGGCACCGGAAACCCCGGCGCTACGCTGCGCCCTGCTCGACGTAGAGGTGGATCGGCCCGCGGAGTACGGGGCTGCGCCGGTACGGGGGCGGGTCGGCGACGAGCCGGGGCCGGTCGAGGTGCCGGACCAGTTGGCCCAGTGCGATCTGGGCTTCTCGGCGGGCCAGCGGGCCGCCGAAGCACAGGTGGATGCCGCTGCCGAAACCGAGGTGTTGGTTGTCGCGCCGATCGGGGTCGAAGCGGTCGGGATCGTGGAAGCGGTTCGGATCGCGGCTGCCCGAAGCCAACATCAGCATGATCTGGGCGCCCTTGGGGATGGTGGTGTCGGCGACCGTGATGTCGCTGTACGCCGCCCGCCAGGGAATGATGTGCACGGGAGGCTCGTAGCGGAGCAGTTCCTCGACCAGTGGCACGACCAAGTCCGGTTCCTCGCACAGTCGTTGGAGGACGTGCGGGTGCCGCAGCAGTGTCAGCATGCCGTTGGTGATGAGGTTGACGGTGGTCTCGTGGCCGGCGATCAGCAGCAGGTTGGCGGTGGCGACGATTTCCTCGTCGGTCATCCGCCCGTCGGGCCCGTCGTCGTTGGCCAGTCGCGACAACAGGTCGTCGCCGGGCTGCCCGTGGCGTTGCTCCAGCAGTCCGCCGAGGTACTGGCGGAGGTCCTTGCGGGCCTGGACGCCCTTGTCCAGTTTCTCCTTCGGGTCGGTCTTGGGGTTGTAGTCGATCGAGTTGATGAGGTCGTCCACCCATCGGTGGAAGCGGGGTTCGTCCTCGCGGGGCACGCCGAGCAGGTGGCAGATCACGGCGACGGGGAACGGGTAGGCGAAGTCGTCGACGACGTCGATCCGCTCCTTGCCGGCGAAGTCGTCGATCAGGTGGCCGACCGCAGTGGTCAGGGCGCCTTCCATGCCGGTCACCAGCCCCGGGGTGTGCGGGGGGCCGAAGTGGCGCATCGCCAGACGCCGCAGGCGGTCGTGTTCGGGCGGGTCGAGGTTGATGAACGCCGGTGTGCCCTCCGCCTGCATGCCCTCCGTCGGACACGACAGGTTGCGGGTGTCGGAGCTCAGGTGCGGGTTGTGCAGGATGTCGCTGATCTCGCGATAGGTGCTGATGACGAAGCTGCCGTCCTCCTGCCGGGCCACCGGCGTCTCGCGCAGCTCGGCGTAGAGCGGGTACGGGTCGGCCCGGGAGGAGTAGTCGAGGATCCGGCGCAGCGTGTCGGGCGTCTGGGTCGTGGTCATCTCGGTGTCCCTCCTACCGGTGCTGGTACGCGGCCGTGACGCGTCGCTCGCTCGGGTCGTGTCCGGTGACGACCACGGTGGCGCCCTGGGCGAGCAGCGCGGGACCGGGGAAGTCGACGGGCACCGGCTTGGTGTCTGCGGGCTGGTCGGGGGTGGGACACGGCGGCGGGAAGGGCGCGGCCGTCTCGATCAGCCGGCGGTAGTGGTCCAGCCACTTCGCGTTGTTGAAGCTCACCGCCGCGGTGACGCGGCCCCGGTAGCCGTACGCGGCGACGAAGCGGTGGTCGGGCACCGAGCCCTGGGTGACGACCACCTCGTCGGCGAAGGTCGGCACGCCCACCGACTTGATGTTGATGCCGAACTGGATCGACCAGAACAACGGGAGGGTCAGGTGGGGCCAGCGATCGGCCTGGCCGCTGACCATGTTGTGCGCGGCGACCTCGGCCTGCTCCACGGCGTTGGCCCAGTGCTCCAACGAGATGAGCCGGTACTCGTAGATCGGGTTCGGGCAGCGGGCCACGTCGCCGGCGACGAAGACGTCGTCGGTCACCAGGCCGTTGAGGTCGAGGGCGCGGCAGCCCGTGTCGCAGGCGATACCCCAGACACCCGCCGCCAGTCCCGAGTCCCGCAGCCAGTCGGTGTTGCGGATGCCTCCGAGTGCCACCACCGCGACGTCGGCGTCGACCGTGGTGCCGTCGTCGAAGTGCGCCCGGCGCAGCCGCCCCTGGGCGTCGCCCTCCAGCTGGGTGACCTTGACGCCGCACCGCAGGTCGACACCGTGCGCACGCTGCACGTCGGCCGCGACGTCACCGATCATGGCACCGAGTGCCCCGACCAGTGGGGCCGGCGCGAGTTCGGCGACGGTCACCGGGATGTCCCGTTCGCGGCAGACGGAGGCGATCTCGGAGCCGGTGAATCCCGCGCCGATGACCAGTACCCGGGAGGGCCCGGCGGCGAGGGCACGCTGGAGGGCCTCGGCGTGTTCGCGCGTCCGCACGACGAACACGCCGTCCAGGGCCGCCTCTCTCTCGACGAACCAGGGCCGGGCCCGCACCCCGGTGGAGATCAGCACCCGGTCGAAGGGAACCTCGCGACCGTCGGCCAGCCGTACGTGGTTGTTCGCCAGGTCCAGCCCGCTGGCGGGCACGCCCAGCAGCCACTCGGCATCGACGTCACGGCGTCGCGGCAGCCTGGTGTTGTCGGCCGGCACCCACCCGGTCAGCACCTGCTTGGACAGGGGAGGCCGGTCGTAGGGCTCGCCCAACTCGTCGCCGATCATGGTCAACGATCCGGTGAAGCCCTCGTCGCGCAGGGCCTCCGCGGCCCGCAGTCCCGCGAGTGACGCTCCGACAACCACGATGCGACCCGCGCGCTTGAACGCTTGCAGGTTGTCGGCGCTGGTCATGATGACCGCGCCTCCGCCGGTGCGTCCCGGCCCTCCAACAGGTCGACCAGGATCGCTTGGACCGGGCAGGCCGCCGCGGCGCGCAGAACCTGGTCACGCCGGGCGTCGTCGGGGTTGGGGTCGTACATCAGCGCTTCCTCACCGTGCATCCGGAACGCGTCCGGAGCCAGGAAGGCGCACTGCGCATACCCTTCGCATCGGGAAAGATCAACGACAACTCGCATCCCGACCTCCACAGGGGCTGCGTGCTGCGGGCCCGGATGCCGGCACCGTGGTGGCGCGCGAGGCGCGAGACGGCTGGCGAGAGGTGATGTGGCCGTTGCCCTTCCTCCGCGGGCTGCGGGGGTGCACCGCGCTCGTCGGGTCGCCGCAGAAGGAATCGGTTTTCGCGGACAGGGCGACCGGCGGATATACCGCTCAGAGAACCTGACACTGCTGTCAGAAAGCCTATCCCGGGCACTCCCCACCTGCACCCCGGGAAGCGGGCGGCGGCCCGGTCGGGGTCGACCGGGCGGCGCAATCTGCTCGCGCCCGGCGTGTGACTTGGGGGTTCCGATGGTTCGGTGGCGACAGGAGTCGACCGGGCTCGCACGGGTCGTGCGGCCGGCCAGTCGAGGAGGAGAACCGGCGTGAGCGTCCCCCAGGGTGCCCCTCAGGGCGTCATCCCCACGCAACTGCTGAAGGGCCAGAAGGCGCTGGTCACCGGCGGTAACTCGGGCATCGGCAAGGCGACGGCCATCGGCCTGGGCCGCGCCGGAGCCGACGTGGTCGTGAACTACGTCGCCGGACGGGAGGCGGCGGAGCAGGTGGTCGAGGAGATCTCCGGTTTCGGCGTGCGCGCGGCGGCGTACGAGGCCGACGTGTCCCAGGAGGACCAGGTCGTCGCGATGACCCAACGGATGGTCGAGGAGTTCGGGACGGTCGACATCCTCGTGGCCAACGCCGGGCTCCAGCGCGACGCCCCGTTCACCAAGATGACGACGGCCCAGTGGCAGAAGGTCCTGGACGTCAACCTCACCGGACAGTTCCTGTGCGCGCGCGAGGCGACCAAGGAGTTCCTGCGGCGGGGGGTCGTGCCCGAGGTGTCGCGGGCGGCCGGAAAGATCATCTGTATGAGTTCGGTCCACCAGCTGATCCCGTGGGCCGGTCACGTCAACTACGCCGCGTCCAAGGGCGGCGTGCAGATGATGATGACGACCCTCGCCCAGGAGCTGGCGCCCCGCAGGATCAGGGTCAACGCCGTTGCGCCGGGAGCCATCAGGACGCCCATCAACCGCAGTGCCTGGGACACTCCGGACGCCGAGCAGGACCTGTTGCAGCTGATTCCGTACGGACGCGTCGGCGATCCGGAGGACATCGCCCACGCGGTCGTCGGCCTCGCCTCGGACCTCATGGACTACGTGGTGGGCACCACGCTCTACGTGGACGGCGGCATGACCCTGTTCCCCGGTTTCGCCACTGGCGGCTGAGCGGCCGAGCGGCCTCGGCGCGCACCGAGGCCGCTGCCCGCTGCACTCAGGGCGCGAGGATGCCGATGCCGTCGCCGAGCAGCTTGAGGCCGAGGACGAAGAAGAGCACGGCCATCACGGCGGCGTTGTGCCGTGCGGCCCAGTCCCGCCAACTGCCGAGCACGCGCTGGGCCCGCTCCCCCATCAGCAGGTAGACGACCAGTGGTGCCAGGACACCCACCGACGCGACGAGCACGAAGACCGCCAGTGCCCCGGCCTGCTGGGCCACGGGGATTCCGGCCGCGCTGATCGACGCGCCCGCGGCGAGGGTGAGGGGGGCGTTCTTGGCGTTGGCCGCCGACAGGGCCACCCCGAGTCCGAAGATCTTGGGTGGGTTGAAGTGGTCGATCGCGGCCATCCACTTCGGCAGCTGCGCCTGGGAGGGGTCGGTGGGACGGTGGCGCCACTGCCGTGCGCCGAGGAGGGCCAGCAGCAGGCCGAGGGCGAGCTTGAGGGCTCCCACCCACGTCGCGGGCTGCTTGTGACTGGCGGCGCCGCCGGATCCCCCGACGGCCAGCATGATCGCTCCCAGTGCCGCCAGCCCCACGAGCCAACCGAGCCCGAACAGCGCCCCGTTGAGACGTCCCCGGGGCGTGGCCAGGATGAGGATGACTGCCACGATGGGCAGCGGGCTGACCGCGACGCCCGCGGCCAGGCCGAGTACGTCGCCGACGGCGTGTCCCATGGTGGCCTCCGAGCAGACTGGGTACGGAGCCGGCGGACCGCGCGCGGTGCGACGGGACTGCGCACCGCGTGGTCCTCGCCCATGGTCGGTGGCGGGGCGTGGGCGAGCGCGCTGCCGGACGTCGAACGGGTGAGGAGCCGGCGCGCGGCACGGCACGGTGGGCTGATCCGTCGGGCGCCGGCGGGGCGTCAGCCCGGCGGCGTCTGCCCCGAGAGCACCTTCTGGAGGCGTTGCGCGCCGCTCTGGATGGCCTGCTGGGTGTCCGCGTGGCCGGCACCGCCGAGTCCGCCGTTGGTCACGGAGATGACGTTGGGCCCGATCCGTGCGGCGGCCGCTTCGAGCGCCAGGGTGGTTGTGAGGCCCTGCACGGTGGTGACCATGGACAGTCGCACGCCGAACCGGTCGTCGCCGGCCTTGGGAAGCGACGTCTGGACGACCTGCGCGACCACCTTGTTCCCGGATCCGCCCACGGCGGTGAACCCGTCGCAGACGTTCGGCAGGGTCTTCAGCCACGCCATGCCCTTGTCGGCGTCCGCCGGGGAATACGAGCCGACCTGGTACGTCATCCTGGCGTGCCTGGATGGTTCGGTGAAGACCTCGCCGGCCTTGGCCGTGGGCGCGGCTCCCATGAGGTTGCCCGACTTCAGCCGGTCGAGGAACATTTGGCAGTTGGCCTTGTTGGCCTTGCTGTGCAGCAGGGTGTCCTGACGGCCGGTGCCGCCGCCGCTGGCCGGGTTCCACTGGGCGCCCAGTGCGGAGGGGCTGATCAGGGCCGCTTCGGCCTGGCTCCCGGTGAGCTTCGCGGTCGGCGAGGCCGACGGCGTCCCCGACCCCGACGAACTGCCGCCCGAGCAGGCTGCCGTGGCCATCAGGATGCCTGCGGCCAGGACGGTGGCCAGGCAACGGGACGGGCTGGACGATCGGTCCATCGCGGTCCTCCCAGGTGAGCGGTTCAGCTCCGAGAGCACCACCCGCCGCTCGCACCCGCAACCACGCCGTGGCGTGCGGGTGGAGCACGGCACGCCGACGCGGAGAGCCAGGCCCCAAAAGCCGGCTGGCCGACAGACACCGCTTGGCGGGTCGCGGGAACCGGCGGTCAGCGCGGCAGCGCCCGTCGCTGCACAGGCGCGCAACGGGCACAGAGGAACTGGAAGGCGCTGGATGCGCTGGATTCGCTGATCGAACCGACGCTGGACGGACCTGGCTGCCTGTCGCTCCGGGTCTGCGCCGACCCCACCACTCCCCCCGCACGGTGGTCGTGGAGCGGTGGGAAGACCGCCGGGCCTTCGAGGCGCACTGCGCCGCCCCGCACCCACGGCATGCCCGGGAGGTCCTGGTCAGGGGCCGGGCCCGGCCCCTGACCCTGCGGACCCCGGTCGAGGCGTCGTCGTCCGCGCCGAGTTGACCGTGCTGCTGCTCTCCCGGCTCAGCCGATTCCGACCTTGGACAGGGCAGTGGTCCAGTCGGTGGCGATGGCGCTGCGGGCGGCGTCGAGTTGGACGGTGCCGTTGCACACGGCCGTCTTCAGCTTGTTCTCCACCGAGTCCTTGCTGGCGGCGGGTTCGTTTCCGTAGCGGGGCTCGGGCCACAGATTCTTCGGGTCGCGGGGTGCGCCGCCGAGTTCGAGGGGGACGAGGTGGTCTTCCTCGTAGTCGGCGGTGTTGGTGTCGGAGTAGCCGTACTCGGCTATCTGCTTGATCTTGAGCGGGGTGGTGTAGGAGACGGGCGGGCGGACCGTCTTGGTCCAGCCGGGCACGCAGATCGTCGAGTCGATCGTGGACTGGGTGACGTCGGGGTTGTAGGCGCCGGGTTGGCAGGTGGCGTCGGGCAGCGGCAGGTGCGACCGGGAGCAGGTGGTGGCCGCATGGGCGCTGCCCGTCGTGAGCAGGAGGCCGGCGGCGGTGAGCGCGATGGCCGTTGCCGCGGAAGAGAGTCGTAGCGTCGCTCGCATGGGTGCTCCGTGTGGGGGGAATGCCGGGCAGACGGCCCGGGCGTTGGAACGCCATGGGAGCAGCCCGGCGCTCTATGCGGGTAGACCCTGACGGTGAACAACAGGCATCCATGCCGATTTCTGACTTCCGGGTAACCCATATTTGGTCAACTCATGCCTTGCGTAAGGTGTGTTCGGGGCGCAGCGGATGGCACTCGACGCGGAGTGGGTACGCATCGGTGCGTTCGTCGAAACACCTCCCCGCGGACCGGTTCCTCACCAAAGGTGGCCCATCGTGCCCGCATCACACCCACTCCTCACGTTCTTCACGGACGCCGCCTCCGGTCGCTTCCCACCGGTCGACGGCCGGGTGACGGTGCTGCCGCCACTGCCCCGGGGCCTCGAATGCTCGGTCGCCTTCACCGGCCACGCCGTCGTCGCCACCGCCCTGTCCCACCGGGCCGTGCACGCCCAGGGCCCGGACGGTTTCGGCGCGTCGCTCGCCCCCGACTTCCTACGTCACCTCGCCGGGCCCACGGGCTGGATCGGCGTCATCGACGCCACGCTCGCGGCCCGCGGGACCGGCGGACCCCCGCGCCTGGCCGAGCTGACCGACGCGGACGACCACGCCCGGGTCCGCCACGCCCGGTGGCTGCGGACGGACGTCCGGGTGCACGGCGACGAACGCGGCCTCGTCACCCTGGCGGGCGGCCTCGCCGGGCGGCGGGAGCTGAGCATCGAACTCCACCGCGCCCAGGGCGGCAGCAGGCGACACGGGCGCTCGCTCCTCGCCGACGCCCTGTCCCTGGTCCCGGCGGGCGAACCGGTCTTCGCCGCCGTCTCCCCGGGCAACGCCCGTTCCCTGCGCGCCTTCCTCGCCTGCGGATTCACGCCGATCGGCAGCGAGGTCCTGCTACGTCCCGAACGGGACTGACCGAACCGGTGGTCCGTAGCGTGCCGGCTCCGCATCACAGCCGATGCCTTCCTTCAGCACTTCATGCCCCCGAGCACGAAGCTCTGGCTCAGGGCGCAGGCCCTGCGGCCGCATCAAGCCGATAGCGCACCGCACGAAGTCCCCGGAATTCTGTCGCCTCCTGCGCAGCCCGTACCCGCCGAAGATCCGTAGCCCAATCGCACTCGGCAACTTCCCCTCGCACTCAACCACGCAGAACGCCCTGCGGGCCGGTGGCCGGTTCGATGCGGTGCGGTGCGGTGCGGCACCAGCGGCGCCTTCCCGTCACAATGTGCCGCCAAAGGAACCCAGTTGAGATTTCCACTTGCCCGACGTGAGCGACTCCTCGAATACCGCAAGGCTGACCATTGACCTCACCTTTACTCAAACAATGCCATCTGTTTAGATGTCTTTAATCGGTAGCGCAGGGCGGGTGCATGTGAGCACGTCGTTCCCTCTCCGACCTTGGCGGCACACCGCCCGAACCAGGAACGGTGCGGGCGACTGACGTGCACCGGCACACACCCACGCCATGAGCCGATACGAAAGCGGATTTGCGCTTCCTGCCGTAGAGACCGGAAAGAGTCACTGCTTTGCCTATATCGAAGACCCTCATCACCGCTGCCGTCGGCGCCACGGCCAGTGCGGCGGTTCTGGCACTCGCGGCCCCGGCTTCCGCGGCCCCGACGCCCGCCGTCCCGGCGGCCGTTGTTGACGCTGGCCAACCGGCCACGGAGACCGACGAGAATCCGCCGGTGCTGCGCTCGGCGGCTGGTTCGACCGCGATCGGCGCCTTCACCTACAGCGCAGGCGGACTGACGATCAAGGTCCCCGCGGGCTGCTTCCTCACGCATGCCGTCAGCGGCAAGGGGCTGAAGATCAACTCTCAGCGGGCTGGCGTTGACTGCGTAGGCCCGATGGCCATTGCCGCCAAGTTCTGCAACACCCGCATCGAGTTCCACTACGCGGACACCAACAACAAGACCTACCGCATCGACAAGGGCCCGCTCAATGGTTCGTGCAAGACCGGTACCGTTCCCATGCTGAGCAAGGGAGCCAAGACGGTCAAAGCAGGCAAGACCTGCGCCCAGTTGTGGATCAACGGGCAACGCAAGGCCGTTCAGTGCCACTACATCACCAAATAGCAACGGAATGAGAGATGATCACGGGTATGAGCCGTAGCCGGCGGAACTGGTGGACGGAGATTGCAATCGGCGCTGGTGTAACCCTTGTCGTCTTCCTCGCGCTGTCCGCGATTGTCTCGGCTGCTACTGGTTCGACATACGCGACGATGAGCGATGACACCGGATGGCTGCTCGTCGTTCCCGCCGTCGCGGCGGGCGGCTGGGCCGCAGCTCGCTATCGACGGCGTTGAACAGCTCACACTTTCTTGATCAAGACAGTGATGGAGCGCGACTCCGGACCGGGACGGTCCGTCGGATGTTCCGACGGACCGTCCCGGCAATTCTCCCGATCCCTCTTCGCAAGGGCCGTGGCCGAAGCCTTCCCCTCTTCGAGGGGCGACGCGAACGGTGTGGCACACCCATCTCCACGAAGGTGCACCAGACCGTTTCCCGGCTGCTCAGAGGGAGCGCAGCTCGGCCACCAGAGCCTCTGCTTCCAAGGTCGGTGCGCCGGGGCCGTTCATCGCGGCATGGCTCAGGGCGATCCGAGCCCTGCGGAGCGGGAGGATCTGCGGTCGTTCCCGCCGGTCGCCTACGGGCGTTGCAGCCGGTGGCGAGACCACAGGTAAGCGATCAACGACAGTCTCCACCGGCCTCGAACCGCGTTGTGGTCGCGTGACCGGCCGGAACGGTTCGGGTCCTGGAAGCCAGTGAACGAACACCACCGACCCTGGTCGGCCGACGGAACGTGGGAGCGTCGGCTTCAAGAGGTCCAGGCCGCTGCTGACACGGCGGGTGAGATCGATGGGGACTTCGCGGTGAACTCCACCATCGTGCGCGTGCACGGCACGCGGCAGGTGCCAAGGGAGGTGGCTCGGGAAGTGAGGGCCCGGGCCACCCGTCGGCGAGAAGCTCATGTGGCGGAGGGCCGCCAGGCTCCAGCACGAGGTACACGTAACTGAACACCGTCGGGCGGACGGTCGACCGGCTCAAGCACGCTCGGACCACGGCCACTCGCTGCGCCATGCGCGGCTACGGCTTCCTCGGCACCATCACCGTCGCAACCCGCGTCATCTGACTCCGCACGTGAACGCCAGGGCAGGTCCCAGAGGTGCGCGACGCCCACTGGGAGGGACCGAACCCGTCGCAAGACTTCTATCAAGTGATTCAAATGTGTGATAGACAACGAGGCGCTCGCCCAAGTGCTCCCCCGCTCGCGTCCGCTGCGTCATGTGAGGAGACGTCACATCATGTGGAAGGCCGACTCGTTGAGGTTCGGGGCGTTCCTGGCTCCGTTCCATCCGCTGGACGCCGATCCGGCGCTGCAACTGCGGCGCGATCTCGATCTGATGGCGCACCTCGACCACCTGGGCTTCGAGGAAGCCTGGATCGGCGAGCACCACTCGACCGGCGCCGAGATCGTGCCCGCTCCCGACCAGTTCATCGCGGCCGCCGCCGAGCGCACCTCCCGCATCCGGTTCGGTACCGGCGTCGTCTCGCTGCCGTACCACCATCCGTTGGTCACCGTCGACCGCATCACGCAGCTGGACCTCCAGACCCGCGGCCGGGTCGTCCTCGGCACCGGACCGGGCAAGATCCCGCTCGACGCCCACATGATGGGGATCGACCCCGCCGACCAGCGGCGGATGCAGGGCGAGGCGCTCGACGCCGTGCTGCCGCTGCTGCGCGGCGAGGTGGTGACCATGGAGACCGACTGGTTCACCCTCCGCGACGCCCGCGCCCAACTGCCCACCTACGACCCGGCGGGCATCGAGGTCGTGGCCGCCTCCACGGTCTCTCCGAACGGGTCCGTTCTCGCCGGTCGGAACGGCCTGTCGCTGTTGTCGCTGGCCGCGAGCTCCCCGTCGGGCTTCGACGCGCTCGACCGGAACTGGGAGATCTACGAGAAGGTCTCCGCCGAGCACGGGCACGTCGCCGACCGGGCGCGGTGGCGCCTGGTCAACCCGATGTTCCTGGCCGAGACCCAGGCCGAGGCCGAGCGGGCGGTCAGCCGCCGGATCCAGGCCATGGCCGCGTACGCGAACCGGCAGAACGGCCGCTACCCGGAATGGGGCCGGACCCCGCGGGGCGTCATCGACCACTGGCGCAACGACTCCCTCGGGGAGTTCGGCCAGGCCGTCATCGGCACCCCGGACCAGGCGATCGCCCAGATCGAGCGGCTGATCGAGAAGACCGGCGGCTTCGGCACGCTGCTGATCCTGCACGTGGACATGGCCAACTGGGAGGACACCAAGCGCAGTTACGAGCTTTTCGCCTCCGAGGTCGTCCCGCACTTCCGCGGGCGGAACCGCAACCGGCAGGCCAGTCTGCAGTTCGCCGAGGACCACCGCGAGCAGTTGATCGGCCGGCTGGTCGGGGCACTCACCAAGGCGCACACGGACTACTACGGCGAATCGGCCGGGACGGGAGCCTGAACCATGCGCGCAGTGCAGTACCTGGACGGGGCCTTCACGCTCACCGACGTACCCGAACTGCCGCCGCTCGGACCGCGGCAGCTGCGCATCGAGGTGGCCGCGTGCGGCATCTGCGGCAGCGACCTGACGGTGTCGAAGGACCCGTGCCGGTTCGTCGAGGTGGTCGAGGGCGCCGACTACCCCCTCGCCCAGTTCGACCCGCGGCGACCGGTGGTCCTGGGGCACGAGTTCGCGGGAACGGTCGCGGAAACCGGCGCCGAGGTCACCGACTTCGCCGTCGGGGACCGGGTGGCGGGCCTGGGCATCGCCACCGACACCGACACCGGCATCCCCAAGATCATCGGGTATTCGAACGCCTATCACGGCGCGTTCGGCGAGTACATCACGGTCGACGGTGCCTGGGCCCGACACGTCCCCGAGGGCCTCTCCCTGGAACACGCGGCGCTGGCGGAACCCCTCCACGTCGGCGAGATGCACGTCCAGCGCTCCGGCCTCACCCCGGCGGACTCGGCCCTGGTCATCGGGTGCGGCACGATCGGACTGGGCGCGATCGTCGCGGCCAAGGCCCGCGGTGCGCGCACCGTCATCGCCTCCGAGCCGTCGCCCAAGCGGCGCGAACTCGCCGTCGCGCTGGGCGCCGACCATGTCGTCGACCCGACCGAACGGGGCCCCGTCGCGTTGTGGAACGCGCTGGTGGCGGACGGTGCGGCCGGCGACGGCACCCTCATCGCCTACGAGTGCAGTGGCCGGGCCGGCATGCTCAACGCCCTCCTGCACCAGCTTCCGCACGACTCGCGCATCCAGGTCCTGGCCGCACCGTTCGCCGACGAGACCATCATTCCGGTGGTCGGCCAACTCCGGCGGATCACGGTCAACTTCGGCCAGGGGCCCACCGATCGTGCCTACGAGATCGTGTTGCAGCGCCTGGCCGACGGCGAGATCGACGCGGACGCGCTCATCACCGGCCGGGTGGGGCTCGAAGGCGTCGCGGACGCCTTCACCGCCCTGCGGGACCCCGCGGAACACGTGAAGATCATGGTGCTGCCGCGGCGCACGGCCGACGACTGACGCCGGCCGGCCCCGTCATCCCAACATGCGCTCCGCGCCACCGATGACGAAGTCCACCAGGTCCTCGTAGAACGCGACCAGCTCGTCGCGGCCGAGCCGGCTGCCCCGCGTCGCCAGGTCGTCGGCCTGGCTCAACGTCTGGAGGAATCCCATCACCACGATCGGCCAGCGCAACTCGATCCGTTCGGCGGCGCAGTCGGGGAAGGCGCGCCGCACCTGCTCGCGCAGGCCCGCTGCGACGGCGTCCTGACCGGTGGACTCGATGGCGGGCCGGCCGGCCCGCGAGATCTGCACCACGATCTTCACCCAGCGCATGCCGCGCACCCGGTGTTTGAGGAGGAGCGCCAGATAGGGGTCGGTCAGGGCACGCACCACGTCGGCCGCAGTGGGGGCCGCTCGCCGCGCGGCGAGCGCGTCCACGTTGCCGGCGATCTGATCGCGCACCGCGGCCCCGACCCCGAGCAGCACCGCGGCCACCAAGTTCTCCTTGGAACCGAAGTGGTAGTGCACCGAAGCGGGTCCCTGCCCGGCCGCGGCGTTGATGGCCCGCACCGACACCGCGTCCACACCGTGTGCGGCGAACAAGCGCTCCGCGGCCTTGATCAGCCGCTGCCGGGTGGCGTCGCCCTGCCGGTTGTACGAGGTGGAGGCCATGCGCCGCAGCCTAGTCGACCGCGCCGTCGAGTCGGGCGGCCCGGTGTCACAGCTGGATCGACCGCTCCAATCGTTCGCTCGACTTCATGTCGTTCGCTCGGTGTCACGTCGTTCGCGCGACGTCATGTCGTTCGCGCGACGTCATGTCGTTCGCGCGACTTCATGTCGCCGCTCCCGAGGGAGGCCCAGTGCTGCCAGAACCACGCTTCGTCGCCACGAACGGCGTGCGCCTCGCCGTCTTCGAGGCGAAGCCGGAGCGCAGGACCAAGGACGTGTGCGTCGTGCTCTGCCACGGCTTCCCGGAACTCGCCGCGTCCTGGCGGAAGCAACTACAGCCCCTGGCCGACGCCGGCTTCCACGTCATGGCGCCCGACATGCGGGGTTACGGCCGGTCGAGCGGCCCCGAGGACCGTCGCGCCTACAGCATCGCGGAGACCACGGCCGACGTCGCCGGCCTGATCGCCGACGCCGGCTACGAGAAGGCCGTGGTCGTCGGCCACGACTTCGGCGGGATGGTCTCGTGGATGATGCCCCACCTCCAGCCGGACTCGGTGGCCGGCGTGATCACGCTCAACACACCCTTCGGCCACTCCCGGGAGAACCCCGTGGACCGGTACGCGCAGCTCTACGGGCCGCGGAACTACGTGGCGCACTTCCAGACCCGGGAGTGCGAGCAGAAACTCGACGAGGACCCCGAGCGCTCTTTCCGCTTCTTCATGCGGCGGGACACCGGCTCCGGCACCAACCTGTCCCGCACCGGCCGCCACGATCCCGACAGCATGGGCTACATCCACTGGCTCTGGGACGACGAGTCGACCTGGCCCGGCGAAGTCCTCATGACACCTGCGGAGTTGCGCTACTACGCCGACGCCTACACGCGCACCGGCTTCCGCGGCGGGCTCAGCTGGTACCACAGCATCCTCCGCAACTGGGAGGTGCAGACCGCGCTGTTCCCCGACGGCAACGTCCCCAAGGTCGACGTGCCGGCCCTGCTCATCGCGGCCAGGCACGACCCGATCTGCCACCCGCTGCTCACCGACGACCTGCTCCGGTACTTCGCGGAGTTCGAGCGCCGGATGATCGACACCGGTCACTGGACCCAGCTCGAAGACCCGGAAGGCACCAACGCGCTCCTGCTGGACTGGCTGAACCGGCACTTCTGACGGGCCGTGCGCGGGGCCCGGCACCGGCGGAGGGCTTCGGTGCGGGTGCGGGCCGGGGGCGAAGGGTGCTGGTCCCGGGCGCGGTCGGCCGCGATGAGCGGGATACGCGTCCGTCACACGTGTCCCTCGGTGAACCTCCCCCTGTGCAGGTGCGAACGCGTCTGTGCGTCGGCGGCGAGCCGGTGCGGCGGGCGCGGCGCGGCGAGGCGCGGCACTGCGCTGTGGCGAGGACATCGACCGCCGGACCCCGTCCGAATTGCTTCCCTGTTCGAGCCGTGCATGGAGATTTCGAAAAGGTCACTGATAGATTTGTATAAGTGGTGAAGACCGCGGCGTGGCTGGAGGGGGTGGGGTGATGGCAGTTGTGTCTGCGGCGGCTGCGGTGCCCCGGGCGGGCCACTCGCGCAGCGCGGAGGGAAGACGCAGTGACAGCGACTGGGCGGGGGCCGGGCGGGCCGGATGAGACCCGCGGGCCGTCGGGCCGTCGGCGGCGGACGCCGCGGGAGCCCCTGACCGGCGCGGGCGACGGCGTGCGGGCCACGACGCCCGCGGACCCCGAGTACACGTTGCAACTGAGGATGCCACCGCCCGCAGCCGCTGACGGTGCCGCGCCGGCGCCGCGGTCGGAGCGGGCCGGCGGGCGGGCCGGCCGACGTCGGGCCGTACGGTCCTCCTCGGCCCGCATACGCCTGGGCGCGCAACTGGCTGCCCTCGTCGCGCGCCTGGCCCCGTTCACCCGCCGGATCAAGCCACGCTATCCGCGCCCGGGCCGCACCGGTTGGCGTCGCTGGGCGCCCTCGTGGCGGCAGTGGCTGGGCGTCGCGTCGACGGCCGTCGGCCTGACCGGTCTGTTCCTGGGCATCGCCTACGCCACCACCGACATCCCCACGGACCTGAACACGTACGCGACCCAGCAGGACAACGTGTACTTCTGGTCCGACGGCACACCGATGGCCCGTACCGGATGGGTCCAGCGGCAGGCGATGCCGCTGAAGGAGATACCCGAGGACGTCCGTTGGGCCGTGCTGGCGGCCGAGAACGAGAGCTTCTACGAGGACCCGGGCGTCTCGTTCAAGGGCCTCACCCGCGCCCTGTGGCGGACGCTCGGCCGGGGGGACACCCAGGGCGGCTCGACCATCACCCAGCAGTACGTCAAGAACGTCTACCTGAACCAGGACCAGACCGTCAGCCGCAAGTTCACCGAGGCGATGATCGCCCTCAAGCTCGACAACCGGATGAGCAAGGACGCGATCCTGGAGGGGTACCTCAACACCAGCTGGTTCGGTCGCGGCACCTACGGCATCCAGCGCGCCGCACAAGCCTATTACGGCAAGGACGTCAGCGAACTCGACGTGAGCCAGGCGGCGTTCCTCGCCTCGCTGCTCAAGGGCGCCGGACTGTACGACCCCACGCTCGGCGCCGCCAACCACCAGCGGGCGGTGGAGCGCTGGAAGTGGATACTGGACCGGATGGTGCGGATCGGCAAGCTGTCGCCGGACGAGCGGGCCAAGTACCGGACCTTCCCCGAGCCGCTCAAGCAGAACCCGCTGTACGACACCGGCCAGCAGAGCGACTACCTCGTCGAGGTCGCCTCCCAGTACGCCCAGAAGGCCGGGCACATTCCGGCCAGGGATTTCGACCTGGGCGGCTACCAGATCTACACCACCTTCGACCGCAAGCGGGAGGCGGCGCTCGACGGCCTGGTGGCCACGGCGCGCAAGAAGGCCCGGCAGAGCGACCCGGCCGCGGCGGCAACCGCCCACTACGGCATCGCCTCGGTGGCCACGGACGGCCGCGTCCTCGCCGTCTACGGCGGCCCCGACCACCGGAAACAGGGCTACAACGAATCCAACGCCGCGACCGTACCGGCCGGTTCGGCCTTCCTGCCGTTCGTCTACGCGGCCGGGCTCGAACACGGCGTCGTCAAACAGCGGGACGCGCCCCGGGAGAAGGTCACCGCGCAGTCCCGCTACGACGGCAACGACGGCGTGCCCGTCAGCACGCCGGAGGGCCCCTACTGGAACCGCAGCGGCAAGAAGGTCGCCGCCCACAACGACGACCGCAGGTCGTGGGGCCCGATCACGCTCCGCAAGGCGCTCGCCGAGTCGGTGAACACGCCGTTCATGCAGTTGGGCATGGACACCGGCCTGGACAAGGTCAAGCAGACGGCCCAGGCGGCCGGACTGCTGCCCGGCAGCATGGGGCCCCAGGTCCCCGACCTGTCCCTGGGCAGTTCCACGCCGAGCGCGATCCGGATGGCCAGCGGCTACGCCACCTTCGCGGCCGCGGGACAGCACGTCGAACCGTACTCCGTGCGCCAGATCACCCGGAACGGTGCCGCCGTGCCGCTGGCCACCCCGGAGAAGCGCCGCGCGGTCACCGCCGGGGTGGCCGCCGAGGTGACGCGGGCGCTCACGGACGCGTTCCGCTCCGCCCACCCGGGCGCCGCGCCCGCATCGGCCGCGGTGTCCGGCAAGGCCGGCACCACCGCCGACGACACCGCCGCCTGGTACGTCGGCACGGCCCGCGCCGTCTCGACGGCCGTGGTCGTCTACCGCATGGACCTGGCCAAGAGCCTCGAACCGCTGCCGCTGGGCGGGCTCGCCGGAACCGCCGCCGACAGCGTCCCGTACACCATCTGGGCGGGCGCCGCGAGCCCACTGCACTGAACGGTAGACCGCCCGCCCCCGCACGCACCGCATCCGGACCGGAACCTCCCACCGCAGATTTGGGCCCCGAATGAAGTCGACTCCAGGCCGCCGCCGCAAGGCGCGCGCACCCCACCGCACCCTCCGCACCCGCTCCGCGGTCCTCGCGTCCGCCGTCCTCGTCGTCTGCTCGGCCGTCGCGGGGTACCTGGTGCTCGACCAGGCCAACGGCGACGCCCAGGCGTCCTCCGGCGACAAGGGCGCCTCGCTCGACCGGGGGCCCGCGAAGCCCCCCAAGGAGCCGGCCTGGGACGGGAAGACCAAGATCCTCGGGGACGGCTCGACCTCCTACACCGGGCCGCAGAAGAAGCAGTTGGCGGCGAAGCCCCTCAAGCCCGGCGAGCAGCCGCCGCAGTTCGTCGTCTTCTCCTGGGACGGCGCGCTGGAGGGCGAGGAGCGGCTCTTCTCGCACTACCGCGAGTTGGCCAAGGACAACGACGCCCACATGACCTTCTTCCTCACCGGCATTTATCTGCTGCCCAAGAGCAAGCAGGACCTCTACCACCCGCCCCAGCACCCGGTGGGCTCGGCCGCGATCAGCTATCCCACCGACGAGCACATCCGCACCACCCTGACCCAACTCTCCGCGGCCTACGAGGACGGCAACGAGATCGGCACCCACTTCAACGGCCACTTCTGCGGCGCCAAGGGGGGCGGCGACTGGAGCGTGGCGGAGTGGAAGAGCGAGATCGACCAGTTCTACGACTTCGTGGAGAAGTGGCGGACGAACACCGGCTACCGGGACGTTCCCGCCCTGCCCTTCGACTTCCGCAAGGAGGTGACGGGTGGGCGCGCCCCCTGCCTGGAGGGGCAACCGAACCTGCTCAAGGCCATGAAGAGCTACGGCTGGCGCTACGACGCGAGCTCCCCGGGCGACTTCCAGATATGGCCGACCAAGAAGGACGGCGTCTGGGACTTCCCGCTCCAGATGCTGCCGTACCCCGGCGGCGACTACCAGGGCCTGTCGATGGACTTCAACTTCCTCTACAACCAGTCCAAGGGCGAGACCAAGGGTGATCCGGCCAAGTACGCGACCTGGGAGCAGCAGACCGTCGACTCCTACATGGCGGGCTTCGACCGCGTCTACTACGGGAGCAGGGCGCCGCTGTTCATCGGCAACCACTTCGAGGACTGGAACGGCAGCATCTACATGAAGGCCATCGACCAGGTGATCAAGAAGACCTGCACCAAGAAGGGCGTCAAGTGCGTGTCCTTCAAGGAGCTCGCCGACTGGCTGGACGTGCAGCGGCCCGAGACGCTGCAGCGGCTGCGCGGACTGGATCCGGCACAGGCCCCGGACTGGTCCACGGTCGTCAAGTGACCCCGAAGTCAACCTGGCTGCAATTGTGCACACCCCTTCACACCATGCACACATCTCATGCGAAAATGCGCTCGCCCGGTCCGTGTGCCGGCGTAGAGGGGAACATCGTTGACATCGAGAAGAACAGGCCGCGGGCGGAGCCGCACCACCGTCATCGCGGTGGCGGCAGCCTCACTGGCCGCCGGAGTCGTGCTGCCCAGCGGAACCGCCGGCGCGGCGGTCGCCGACGGGCCGACCATGGACCGGGCCACCAAGGCCACTTTCCAGCGGCTGGCCGATGCGGTCTTCGCCGATCGCACGCAGTCCCTGGTGGACGGCGCTGGCGGCGGACCCCAGCAGGCACACCCGCGTCGGACGTCCGGCTTCACCGGGCAGGTGCGGCTGTCCGCGGCGCAGGCCCGCGAGGAGGGCGCCACGCTCGACGCCCTGCGCGCCCGCAAGTCCCGGCTGGCCCGACTCGGTGAGAAGTACCGCGGAGCCAGCACCGAAGTCGTCCTCGACGGGGCGACGTTGACGGGGCGTCGGGCCACGGTCGACGTCACCGAGACCACGTCCCTGACGTACGAGAAGGCCGAGCCCGGCCGGCCCGGGACCACCGGCTTCCAGGCCCACCACCGGCTGACCTTCCAGGCCGACCGCGACGACGCCTGGCAACTGACCGACGTCCGCGACACCGACGACGGCTACCTCGCGGTGAACCAGGTGGCCAGGCCCAGCGTCGCCGCGCCGGCCACCTCAGACGACCCGCCCTCGGCCACCCGCTCGGCCACCACGCGGCCCGCGCCGGCCAACCCGAAGAACTTCACGGCCACCGGGTACGACTACGCCGCCATGGCGACGTACGCGACGAAGTACTGGAGCCGGTACAACCCGGACTACCCCGACTTCAGTGACGCCGGCGCCGGTGGGGACTGCACCAACTTCGTCAGCCAGGCCCTGAAGGCGGGCGGGTGGCAGCACGTCCCCGGCTACACGACGGACTTCCACAAGTGGTTCGGCAACGCCGAGATCCAGTCGGACTCCTTCGTCGGCGTCAACGAGTTCTCCTGGTTCGCGCTGTCCTCCAAGCGGGCCACCAGCCTCGCCAACGTCTACCAGATGGACGTCGGTGACGTGCTGCAACTGGACTTCGACCGGGACGGGTCCAAGGACCACTCGATGATCGTCACCAGCCGCAGCCGGCAGGGCGTGCCGTACCTCACGTACCACTCCACCGACACCTACAACAGGTCGGTGGCCAGCATCGTCGCGTCGTACCCGAGCGCCGCGTACTACGCCTACCGCACCTGAGCGGTGGCCGCTGGGCGTCCGTGCCCGGCGCAGGACTGCGGGGCGGTCGCCGAACGTCCGGAACTTCTCGACGGCTGCCCCGCAGCGTTGCGGCCGACGGCCTACTGGGCGTCGTACCAGGTGGTGCCGTCACCGCCGTCGTGGCCGATGGTCTGCGTCATGACGTTGCCGTCCTGCCAGTACTTGGGGTGCTGGTTCAGGAATCCGGGCACGGACCGGATCGAGGTGGCGTCGCACGCCAGGTCGGTGCGGATGCAGAAGCGCCGCACCGGGACACCGTCGTACTTCGCCGGAGCGGCCCCCGTGGACGTGAACCCCAGGGCGCTCCAACCCTGCGGAACCCGCGCCCAGATGCCGGTGCCGGGTTGCATGGGGTCGGCGTAGAGCATGCCGTTCACCTGCGAGCGGGGTATCGCGGTGCGGCCCTCGGCGATCGTCCGGAGCACCTGGTCGGCCGCCTGGGCGCCCTGGGAGTACCCCACGATCGTGAAACGGGCCTGTGGATCGCGGTGGTAGGTCTTCTCGGCGGCGGCCAGCAGGTTGCGGTACCCCTCCCGGACGCTGGCGTCGTAGCTGAGGGCGCCGACGTCGGGGGCGTTGTGGCCGTTGAGCCAGGGGCCGGCGCTCGCCGGGTAGCAGACGGGCACCGGGATGCCGCCGTCGAGGTGCTTGTTGGCGAACGCGAAGGTGGAGGTGCAGTCGGGCGCGGGCGCAGCCGAGCCCGTGCCGCCGATCTCCAGGTAGTAGTGGTGCACCGGAGCCGCGTGGGCGACGGTGGGCGTGGCGGCGGTGAGGGCCACCGCCGCCGTCGCGCCGGCCGTGCCGATCGCCGTCTTCCATCTGGCGCGCAGGGTCATCGCTCGGCTTCTCCTTGGGCTGGGACGGGACAAGTCGTCCGTGAGGGAACGACGTTAGCCGTCGTCGTTGGAATGGGGATGAAACACGGGGGACAAAGCACCGGCACAGCGGACGGTGCCCGGGCCCCGGGGGTCAGCGGGTGTCGTCGGTGCGGTGGCGTTCGACGAGCGCCCAGAACACGAAGGGGTTCGGGATCCTGGACTCCGGTCCCCACCGGTGCTGCTCACCACCGGTGGTGAGCACGAGGAACCCGCCCTGCACGCCGATCCGCTGCACCTGTGACCACGACGTGCACCGTCCACCCGATCCGACCTGCTCCCTGGTCAGCCAGACGTCTCCGAAGGAGAGGCGCTGACCCCGCTGGAGCGCGGCCAGGGCGCCGGGTAACTGGGCTTCGGTGACGGCCCGTTGGAGCTCCGCTTCCCAGGCCGGCGGTTCACCGCCGGCCGGACCGCCGCGCAGCACCAGGTGCCGCCGGTCGACGTCGGTGAGCGTGTGGAGGACGGCGGTGCCGGAAGGGGCGGCTCCACGCGACCGGGTGCGATGTCGGAACATCGCGGTGGTGTCGTAGCGGACGACGTGGATCCGGCCGTTCAGGGCGACGGTCGCCCCGTGCTCGTACAGGTCCAGTCGCGCGTTCGGACTCGCCCGCGACGCGACGGACCCGCCGCGTCGGGCGAGGTCCGCCAGGAGACGGACCGCGCGGAACGGGCCCCTGCGCGCGCGGGGGCGGTGGACGGTCGCCGGGTAGGTGGCCCGTCGTCGGCCGAGGCGGGCGCGGCCGGCCGCCGCGGAGATCCGCGCCAGCAGCAGCTCCGCTCCGCGGGTGCGCGGCGTCGGTCCGGTCATGGCGCGGTCGGAGCGAGGCCGGCATCGCACCCGCGCATGATCGTCTGGTGGGTCCGCTGGAGCAGCCGGCTGGGCAGGACCCCCAACTCGTCGGCCAACCGGCGGCGGGTGCGCTCGAAGACGGACAGCGCGTCGGCCTGCCGGCCGCTGAGACACAGCGCGCGCATCAGCATCGCGGCGACCGGCTCGTCCAACGGCTGGGCCGTGGCCAGCGCCCACAGCTCGCCGACCGTCTCGGAGTGCCGGCCCAGCCGCAGTTGCAGGTCCAGCTTGCGCAGCAGCAGCCCGGTCCGGCGCTCGGCGAGCCGCAGCCGCTCCAACTCCACGAACGGGCCCGGGAGTCCGGCGAGCGGCTCGCTGCCGAACAGGCCCAGCGCCTGTGCGTGCACGCGGACCGCCTCGGCCAGTTCACCGCCCCGCTCGGCCGCACCGGCGGCGGTGACCAGTTCCTCCATCCGCGCCTCGTCCACCTCGACCGCGCCGGGCACCAACCGGTAGCCGCACCGGTCGTGCCGGATCACCGACTCCGTGCCGTTCCCGGTCTGGAGGACCTTGCGGAGCCGGTAGATGTACACCGGCACGACCTTCGTGAGCGGCGGCTCCATCCCCCAGATCCCGTCGAGCAGTTCGTCCTTGCTGACCGTCCGGTCCCGGCACAGCGCCAACGCCGCCAGCACGGCCTGCTGGCGAAGGTGCCCCAGGTCCACCGGCTGCCCGTCGTACGACGCCCGCAGCGGCCCGAGCACGGAGATCCGCACCCGCCGCTCCGGCGCCCGGCGGCCGACGGCCCGCGGCACGGGGCGGGCCGCCACGCGGGGGCCCCGTCCGGGCACGACCAGCCCGCAGTCGAAGGCGTGGACGATGGCGGCGGCCCGGTCGCGCAGTTGCAGCTTGACGAGGATCCGGCGGAGGTGGACGTCGACCGCGTGCTCGGGCAGGGCGAGGACACCGGCGACCTCGCCGTCGGTCAGGCCGCAGCCGACCGCGCGGAGCACTTCGCGCTCCTGGCCGGTGAGTTCGGTGGCGGTCGGTCGGTCGAGGGCCGCGGTGGTCGGCATTGCGGGCTCTCCTGAGCTGAGGCGGTCGGACGGTTGCCGACGACGCTGGTCCCGGGGCGGTGAAACGAACAGGCCGGCAGACCGGCCGTATCCGGCCGGTGGCCGCGCTAGAGTCCCTCACCTGGGGAGATCGACATGCCGGGGGAAGGCCGAGACCCGTGACCAGTGAGTTCAGTGCGCTGTTGAAGAGGCTGCGGCGGGAGGCGAACCTGACGCAGGAAGCCCTGGCGGAACGCGCCGGGGTGGGCGTCCGCACCATCCGCGGGCTGGAGACCGGCGAACGCGCCGACCCACGGGTGACCACCGTGCGGCTGCTGGCCGACGCGCTCGGGCTGCGTCCCGAGGAACGCGAACGGCTCCTGTCGACGGCCGTCCTGAGAACTCCGGGCGGCGAGGTTCCGGACGCCGAGAGTCCGACGGAACCACCGGTTCCGCCCGCCGCTGCCTCCGCCCCCGAGCCGACGGCGAGCGGTCCGACGCGGTCGCCGCTGCACGAGGTCCTGGCCGACGTCGCCGACCAGGTCGCACAGACGGTGGCGGCCCGCTGGCGGCGCGAGGAGGAACAGCGGCAGGTCCACGACCCCTATCCGCTGCCGGTGCGCTGGCGGCCGGTCGCCGAGGAACTGACCGACCACTGGGCCAACATCCGCCGCCTGCCCCCGGGGAGCGCCCCCACCCCCCTGGAACTGGGCGGGCAACTCGACGCGATCGTGGACGTCTACCGGCGCATCCCGTCCGGGCGGCTGGTGGTGCTGGGCCGCTCGGGCTCCGGCAAGACGATCCTCGCCGTGCGGTTCGCCCTGGACCACCTGAAGGCCAGGGGGCACGCCGACGCCGTGCCGGTGATCTTCAGCATCGGCTCGTGGGACCCGACCGCCATCACCCTCCGGGACTGGCTCGCCGCGCAACTCAGACGCGATCACCCCGGCCTCGCCGCCCCCGGGCCCGGTGGGACGAACCTCGCCGAGGGGCTCGTCGAGACCGGCCGGATCCTCCCCGTCCTGGACGGCTTCGACGAGATCGCCGACGGCCTGCGCCGCCCCGCGCTGGAGGCCCTCAACGCCACGACGCTGCCGCTGCTCCTGACGAGCCGTCCGGCCGAGTACGCCGCCGCGGTGGCCGAGACCGACGTCCTCACCTCCGCCGCCGCGGTCGAACTCACCGATCTCACCCTGGACGATCTGGCCGCGTACCTGCCGCGCACCGCCCGCAAGGCCCGCGGCCGCTCGGCGACCGGCTGGGAACCCGTACTGCACGCCCTGCGCGAGCGACCGCGCACCCAGGCGGGCACCAACCTCGCCGCGGTGCTGACCACTCCGCTGATGGTCACCCTCGCCCGCGCCGTCCACAGCGACGCCCCCGACGGCGACCCGGCCGCGCTGCTGGACACCCGCCACTTCGGCACTCCCGAGGAGTTGGAGGACCACCTCCTCGACAACTTCGTCACGACCGCCTACCGCCCCCGCCCCGGCAGCGGGCCGCTCCGCGCCTGGGACCCGGAACGCGCCCGGCACTGGCTCGGCTATCTGGCGCAGCACCTGAACCGGCTCGACACCCCCGACCTGGAGTGGTGGCGCCTGGGCTACGGGATGCGCCGCACCACCCGCGCCCTGGTCACCGCCCTGGTCATCGGCCTGACCATCGCGCTCGTCGACGGCGTCGTCGGCACCCTCTTCGACTCCGTGGCGTACCAGCTCCTGGACGGGCTGGTGGCGGGGCTCCTCACGGGGCTCCTGTTCGGGATCGCGTACTGGTTCATGGTCGCGGCCAAGGACGCGGCCGTGGAGCCGTCCGCCGTCCGCATGAGAATCCGCGGCGGGGAGCGGAGAACCGGGCGGAATCCCCTCCGCCGCCTGATGATCGGGGCGCTCTGCGGCCTGGTGTTCGGCGTCGGCTACGGCTTCGTGCGCGGGGTCCTCAACGGCGCCATCGCCCACGTCCCGCTCCCGTTCGTCCTGGCCGGCAGCATCGGCGACGGCGTCCTCTACGGCCTGATGTTCGCCCTGGCGGCCGGCCCCGCCCTCGGACTGCTCACCCTCTTCGAGACCCCGCTCGACATCCGCTCCGCCCTCAATCCGATCAGCCTGCTGCGGACGAACGGCCGCACCGTCGCCACCCAGCTCCTGGTCTGGTCCCCGGTCTTCGGCGTGCTCGTCGGCTTCGGTTCCCTGGCGGTGGTCTACCCCGCGGCGGCGGTGCTGGGTCCGGTCGCCTGGAATCTGACGGCCGCGCTCAAACTGGGCCTCATCAGCGGGCTCGGCGGCGCCCTCGGCTACGCGTTCAGCCTGACCTCCTGGGGCCAGTGGACGGTCTTCTCCCGGATCTGGCTGCCGTTGACCGGCCGGCTCCCCTGGTCCGTCGTCGCCTTCCTCGAAGACGCCTACCGGCGGGGCGTGCTCCGTCAGGCCGGTGCGGTCTACCAGTTCCGCCACGCCCGCCTCCAGCACCACCTCGCCCGCGGCCCTCGCGCACCACTGCGGACTTCCGACCCGGACGGGAGCCCGCGCGGTGGGCCATTGAAGTGACAGCGGTTTTTGCGGGTGTTGGGGGTGTTTGCCCCGAAAGGTGCGGGGCAGGCGGTCGTGCGTCAGGGAAACACACCGACGCAAGGAGGAGTGTCACCATGGCCGCCACCGACAGGACGACCGTGACGACCGGGCAACTGATATAGGTGTCGCGAAGCGGGCTCCGGGCCGCGTCGTGCGCCACCGCGCACGCCCGGCACGGGGCCACCAGGAGCGCACCGAGGGCGACCCGCACGAGGCAGCGGAGCAGCCCGAGGACGCGCTCGGCGGACAACGATGCGGGCAGGGCCACCGGGGCGATTCTCCTCTCCCGCACGCGGCACGACGATGGCCCGGAGACTCCTCTCCGGGCCATCAGTGCGTCACCGACGGTCCGTTGGGCGCTGGTCCGGCAACGACGAGGAGGACGTACCAGGCGCGGTCCGGGACCCTGCCCTCCGTGGCGCAGCCCCACAGCGCACCGGGCCCCGCCGCTCGCGCCCCGACGCGCGGCACCGCCTGCGACGAACGCGCCGGCGGCGGACAATCGGCCCATGGTCTTCTCACGTCCAGTCCGCCTGTGGCTGCTCCCCAACGTCGCGCTGCTCGCCGCACTCATCGTCTGGGGCGTCCTGCGCTACCCGCATCTGCCGGACCGGATACCCCGGCACATCGGCAGCGACGGCGTGGACGCCTGGGCCGAACCGTCGATCGGCACCGCGTTCGCGCTGGTTTTCGTGCACCTCGGAGCGACCGTGCTGCTGACCGCCTGTGCCGAGCTGACGCTGCGCGTGACGCCGGAGGCCGAACTGCCCGAGGACACGGCACCGTTCGGCAACGGGCTGGTCAGATCCTCCCTCAACCGCCCCCGCACCCGCGCCTCCGCGCTCCGCACCGCCAGGGCGCTGCTGGTGCTCAACGCCTGCACGGGCGTCTCGCTCCTCGTCGGCTGCGCGGTGCTGTGGCGCTCCACGGCCGACCGGCACGTGTCCGGCTGGCTGTTCGCGGCCATGGTGGTGCCGCTCCTCGCCGGGACCGCCGCGACGGTGCTGGCCGCCGTGCGCGACCGCCGCACGCCCGTGAACTGAAAGCCCCCGGGCGGCGCGGGGAGGGGTCTGGGGCTCCATCGAACGCCACGTGGCCTGGTGGAACGGCCGTCGCGTTCGACTGGGCCGACGGTACGGTTGCCCCATGGGGGAAGCTGGAGACGAACGGGACGACCGCACGGTGCACCACCGGACCCGCAACGACGTCAGCGGCAACGTCACGGGTCCCGTCGGGCAGTTCGGCACCGTGTACGGAGACGTCACGGTGGGCGGACAGCCGGCGGAGAGCCCGGAGGACGCCAGGTGGCGCGCCCGCTACCGGGAGCGGCTGAGCCGCCAGTGGGACGCCGAGGACGCCGCGCGGGCCGAGGCGGAGCGACGGGCCGAGGCGGTGCGCAGGGCCCAGGAGGAAGCTCCCGCGATCCGGTGGCGCAACGAGGACCTCGCCTGGCGCAAGCGCGTCGCGGTCCGCCGGACGTGGGCAATCGCCCTACTGCTGCCGGGCGTTGCGGGATGCGTGGCGTTCGCCGTGTCGGGACCCGAATCCGGCTACCGCGGGATCAGCGCCGTCGTCGGGATGGCGCTCTTCCCGGGGCTGGCGTGCCTCGTCGCCTACCTCCTCGCGACCGTCCGGTACCAGCTGTGGCGCGGCTGGTAGCGCGCACTGGCCCCTCATGCGCGTACACCTCCAACCATGACGCTCGTTGACGCGTCAGGCGAGGGGGCGGCAGGGCGGTGCCGGCCGTTCGTGAGGTGCGGGGCGGTCGCGGTGGCGCGCTGCACGCCGCTCAGCCGGGTCGGCGCCCGAAGAACTCGATCAACGCCGCGGCCGTCGCCGCCGGCTGGTCCTCGGCGACGAAGTGGCCGGCGCCGGGGAGGGTGCGGCGCTCCGCGCCAGGGATGGCGGCGGCGAGCCGGTCGCCCGTTGTGGTGGGGAGCCATTGGTCTTCGGCGCCCCACAGGACGAGGGTGGGCACGGCGATCTCGCCCAGCCGGTCGACGGCCTCGCGGGTGTCTTCGTAGGTGACGGCGCAGACCTGGTCGACCCAGCGCCGCTGCCCTTCGGCACCCGCCCAGGGTGCGCGGTAGGCCGCGGCGGCCGCTTCGGACAGCGGGCGGTGTGCGGCGGTGCGCAGGCGGGCGGTGACGAGGTCGTCGAAGATGTGGGCCGGCATGGTGCGGTACGCCTCGGCGTAGCGCTGTTGGTGTTCGGTGAAGGGGGTGTTCCAGGGGCCGAGGACGGCGGCGTCGAGGAGCGCGAGGTGGGAGGCCGGCACCCCGTCGTGGAGGTGGGCGCGGACGACCACGCCGCCGCCGATGTCGTGACCCACGAGGGCGGGTGCGGTCAGTCCCCAGTGGTCGACGAGCTCGGCGAGGGTGCGGGCCTGCTGGGCGATGGAGGGAGTGGCTCCGGGGGCGATCCGGGAGGCACCGAAGCCGAGGAGGTCCCAGACGTGGACGGTGTGGTGGCGGGCGAGGGTGGGGACGGCGTTCCGCCAGAGGTAGGACGAGGCGGGGGTGCCGTGGACGAGGACCACTGGCGGACCCTCGCCGAAGACGCCGGTGGCGACCTCGCCGGCGGCGACCGGTACCCGCTGGTGGAGCTTCCACGGGGTGGGCTGGGCATACGCGCTCACGCCGATCCCTCCAGAGCTAAGGGGTATAATGGATTTTCTCCAGTTACTCTACATGGAGTAAGCCTTGAAGTTCCTTTTTTCCGATTACGCATTGGGTGCAGGTGTCGCGACCGACCTGGTCAACACCTCCGCCCTGGTCCGCAGGAGCACGGGCGAAGTGCTCATGGATCCCGCCGCGCTCGACCGCTTCCTGGTGGAGTACGAAATTCCGGTCGACCCCGCGGACCTCGGGCACCGGGCGACCGAGCAGGATCTGGAGGAAGTGGTCGCGCTGCGCCGGGAGTTGCGCGCGCTCCTGGAGTCCGACAGTGAGGATCAAGTGGTGGCCGGCGCGAACGCCCTGGTCAGTCGGGCGAGCGTGGCTCCGTCCCTCGAACGGGACGCGGACGGGCGCTGGCAGTGGTACGTGACCACGGATCCGCAGGCCCCGCTCGCCCAGCAACTCGCCGCCCTCATCGGCACCGGCCTCCTGGGCGTGCTCCGCACGCTCCGTCACGAGCGCATCCGGCACTGCGCCTCACCGGTGTGCGACGGCATGTTCGTGGACACCAGCAAGGCGGGGCGGCGCCGCTACTGCATGCCCGAACTGTGCGGCAACCGCCTCAACGTCGCCAAGCACCGCGCCCGCCGGCTGTCCGCCCCGGAGCCGAACGGAACCACGGAGGCCGGCGGAACGGGTCGGGGGGCGGCGGGCACGGGCGGCAGCCAGGACACCCCGGACCTCGGCACCGCCGAGCGCCGGCCCCGGTGAATGCCGGACCCATTCCCTTGGCACCGCCCGTTACGACGGCTACTCGTCCGGTTTCACGCGCGCTCATGCAATACAGCCTCTCTGCGACGGAATTCACCGGAGAACTCCTGACACAACGCGCAGCGAGCCCTAGCAGAAAACCAGGACCTCTTCAGTGCGCGGCGCCACCACGTGACATCCCCAAGGTGACAGCACCTCCGAGAACCTGACCGTGAGTGCTTCGGCCCGCCACAAGCCCTCATCGAGAGCCAGGGCCTCAAGCAGCAGTGTCCCTAAGGCGGCATCGGCTTTTGCCACCATCACCGAATGAGGTCCGAGCGTGCACCCGTGCCGGGCCGGCGGCCGAGGGCGTCGAGGCCCGCCAGCAACACCGAACCGGGCCACGCCAACGGACACTTCGGCCGCCCCGCGGCACCGCCCGGGATAAAGAGGACCCTCTCTCTTCACCGAGGACCTTTAAGGCTTTCTGGACCTCTGCCCGTTACACCCATTCCGTGAAGACCACCAACGGCGCCGCCGCGAAAAGAAGTGGGCACTCCGGGATCACCCGGAGAGTTGACCAGGGAGATCCGCAATCAAGCGCCTCTCGCACGGGCCGGGCTCGATTGGCTTCAACTCCCCCATTTACCTTAGAATTTGGGTGCACCAATCGAAAGGGGCGCCGTTGTGGCCGTGAAGGAAACCATCCAGGTCGACGAATCTCAGAAGAACGAGCCGGGAGTGCAAGAGGTCATCACTCCCGTACCGGTCGGCAGTGAGGTCATCAAGAAGGCGACGTACTGGCGGTCGATCCTCCAGGACGACCTCGACCCCCAGGCGACGGACGGCGTCACGACCGTGAAGCTCGCCGTGCCGGCCTTGGTCGAGGAGGAGTACGAGACCGGAGAGACCAACGAAGACGGCACGGCGAAGCTCGGCGTCCGTCAGATCCGTGACACGCAGTGGTACGAGATCGACCTCAGCGAAGCCAACGTGGCCGCGCTCCAGGAGGCGGTCAAGCCCTTCACCGACGTGGCCCGCACGATCGAGGCCCCCACGGTGAAGCCTGCACGCAAGAAGCGCACAACGAAGTGATTGTCGGCGCCCCCTCGCAGCGAGGGGGCGTTCTTGTTGTGCGGGGACTGGTCCCCTCGGTTGTCCTTGGCTCCCCTTGGTTCCCCTTGGTTCCCCTTGGTTCCCCTTGGTCCCCGTTGGTTCTCACGTTCTGCGCGTTCCGCCGCGAGCAACCTTGGCGGGCGCCGCGCGGTCCTGCCGGATGTCGGGGTCGGGCCGGCGCCCCCGCCGATCCGCCGGCCCCGGACAAGAGGCGCGTTCCCGAGTGTTGGGGTGAGGAGCGGGATGACGAATCTCCATACCGTCGTGACGTGGATCGACGCACGCGAGAGGCTTCCCCGGAGCGGTGCACCGGTGGCAGCGGCGATCACGGGCCGGTACCCGGCGGACCGCGCCGGCGGGTCCGACGGCGAAGCGGGGGAGGAATTCTGGCTGGTGAGGCCGATGTACTTCACCACGCTGCACCGGGGCGAGGACGGGGTGGAGCACAGGGACTGCTTCGTCGACTCCGACGGAATCGTCCGTCTGCCCCACGGCCTCGCCAGTGCCGAAACGGTGACGCACTGGGCCGAACTGCCCGTGCTGCCCGGCCAGCAGACGCACATCGCACTGGGAGGGGACGTGCGGCCAGCCCTGCGCAACGCCTGGGACGCCCGCCCCACCACCTGACCGACACCCCCCCGACCCGTTGACGTCGCGTGCGGGACCGCTAGGAGAAGTCCAGCACCAAGCGGCCGCGCAGGCCGCCCGCTTCCAGGCGGCGGTGCGCCTCGGCCGCCTCCTCGGCGGGCAGCACGTCGGCGACGTGCAGCGTCAGGACGCCCTCCTCGGCCTGGCGGCGCAGCGCGTCCAGCCGGGCGGTGTCCGTGATGCCGTCCGTGACCATCACCGGGCGCACCCGGATGCCGCGTTCGGCCGGACCCGACCAGCCCCGCAACTCGGCCACGGTCCCGCCGTCGGCGACCGCCGACGTGATCTCAGTGGTCTGCATCGATGCGTCCACGAGGCCGGGAACGCCGTCCGGTGCCAGCGCGCGGATGCGGGCGGCGACCTCGGTGCCGCGCGCCACGACGTGGTCGGCGCCGAAGCCGCGGACCCGGTCGGTGTCGTGCGGGGCGGCGTCCGCGATGACGGTCAGGCCGTCGGCCTTGGCCAGTTCGACCGCGTACCCGCCGACGGCACCGGCCGCACCGGTCACGGCGACGGTGCCGCCGGGCGGTACGGCCAGCGCGTCCAGTGCCAGGCGTGCGGTCATCGCGTTCATGAGCAGGGTGGACGCCGCGGGGAAGTCCACTCCCTGGGGTACCGGCACCACCGAGGCGGCGGGCACCACGACGTGCTCGGCGTAGGCTCCGCCGTGCGCGCTGGTGAACAGCACCATGGCGACGACGCGTTGGCCCAGGGCGAGGCGGCCCGCGGTCCCGGCTCCGAGTTGGTCGATCACCCCTGCGGCGTCCATGCCGGGCACGAACGGGGGCCGCCGGTCGGGCATGCGCACGGCGTGGGCGCCTTGCCGCAGCAGGACGTCGGTCGGGTTCACGGCGGCCGCGTGCACCCGGATGCGGACCTCACCGGAGCCCGCCTGGGGTTCGGGCAATTCCATGACGCGCAGGGCTTCCGGACCGCCGAACACCTCAACACCTATGGCTTTCATGCCGGTTGCAACCGGCCTCGCCGGCGCGGCATTCCCTTGTTCCCCACCGTGACGGCAATCCGCCGGGGCGCGCTCCCGGACGCGGCCCGGGGTCGGCCGGCGGGAGCGTGGGGCGTCGGGGCGGGGTCAGGTCACCGGCCGGGTGTCGCGGAAGAGCTTGCCGGTGGGGCCGTTCTCGCCCAGGGTCGCCGCCCAGACGACGCCGCGTGCGCTGTCGGCGGCGGGGCGCGCGTGCTCCTCGTCGCCGCGTTCGGGGTGGGTGGCGGTTTCGCCCGGGTCGACGGCGTTGACGAGGATCGGCGTGCCCTTCAGGGCGCGGGCCAGGACGGTGGTGAGGACGTCGAGGGTGTGCTTGGCGAAGGAGTGGGCCGGGGCACGGAGGCCGGCCCCGAGGTCGAGCCCGGTGGCGATCTGTCGGGCGGAGAGGCTGGTGACGTTGACGATGCGGGCGGCGGGGGCGGCCCGCAGCAGCGGCAGCGTCGCCTGGACCAGTCGCCAGGGACCGAGCACGTCCACGTCCAGCGCGGACCGCACCGCGTCGAGGTCGGCGTCGAGTGCGGACAGGACGGTGAAGTCGACGGCGTCGCTAGCGTTGTTGATCAGGATGTCCAGGTGGCCGAAGCGGTGGGCTATGTGGTCGGCCGCCTGGTACATGCCGGCCGCGTCGGTGAGGTCCAGGCGCAGGGCCGTGGCCTGGTGGCCCTCCCGGCGCAGCCGTGCGGCCAGGTACTCCGCGCGGGAGACGTCGCGCGCGGTGAGGAGCACGTGGTGGTCGAGTCGGGCGAGTTGCCGGGCGACCGCGAAGCCGAGGCCGATGGCGCGGCTGGTGCCGGTGATGAGTGCGACCTTCGTCGTCATGCCGTTTTCCTTCCGTGGTGGGGGCGGGTGCCGACCGGGACCGTCGGCCGCCGGGTGCGGGTGCGGGTGCGGGTGCGGGGCGAACTCCCTTGCTGAGTAAGGGGGTTCACTGTTGGGCGTGCGGTGCGCGTCCGGGCAGGAGCCCGACGAGCAGCAGGGTCAGGAAGTACAGGCCGGCGCAGAGGGCGAAGACCAGTTGCGCGGCGGCGAAGTAGGCGTGCGGGGAGGGGTTTCCCAGTCCGGCGAAGAACGCGGTGCCCAGGGCGGCGACGCCGATGGCGCTGGCGAACTGCTGGACGGCGTTGAGCAGGCCGGCGCCGGTGCCGACCTCCTCGGCGGAGGCGTCGCCGAGGATGAACTCGAACAGCGGGACGAACACCAGGCCCGCGCCGCATCCCGTCACGAACAGCGACGGCGCCAGCTCGCCGACGGTGAGTGCGGCGCCCCAGTGGTGGGTGGACCACCACAGGACGAGCAGACCGAGGACGGCGAGGGACAGTCCGATGTGCAGGGCCGCCCGTCCCAGTCGCCTCCCGAGCGCTCCCCCGCCGAACAGGACGGCGGCGGCGGTGCCCAGGGCCCACGGAATCAGCGTCAGGCCGGTGCGCAGCGGCGTCCAGCCCATGCCGAGTTGCAGCAGCAGGTTGATGACCAGCACAAACGCGCTCAGCGCAGCGTGGAAGCCGGCGACGACGAGCAGGCCGACGACGAAGCTGCGCTTGCGGAACAGGGACGGCGCGATGACCGGGTGCCTGCTGCGGCGCTCGGAGACGACGAACAGCGCGAACATCACGACTGAGGCCGTCATCATCGCGTAGGTCCAGGCCGGCCAGCCGAGTTCGCGCCCCTGGATGAGCGGGACGATCAGCAGGGCGGAGCCGGCGGTGAGCAGGCCCACACCGGTCAGGTCGAGGCGGGCATCGGGATCCTCGCCACCGCTGCGGGGCAGCACGCGCCGGCCGAGCACGAGGGCGAGGACGCCGAAGGGCACGTTGATCAGGAAGATCGAGCGCCACTGGCTGCCGAACAGGTTCAGGTGCAGCAGCCAGCCGGCGAGGATCGGCCCGGCGACCATGGCCAGGCCCATGATCGGCCCGAACGGCATCAGCGCCGCGCGCAGGCGTTCGGGCGGGAAGACGACCTTCACCAGCGTCATGCCCTGCGGGATCAGCACGGATCCGAACAGGCCCTGCAGCAGTCGCGCGACGATCAGGAAGGCGGGGCCGGGAGCGAGGCCGCAGGCCAGCGAGGTGAGGGTGAATCCGGCCATGCCGATGAGGAACAGCCGGCGGCGGCCGAGCACGTCGCCGAGCCGGCCCGAGGTGATCAGGCCGAGCGCGAAGGCCGCGGTGTAGGCGGACAGCGTCCACTGCAAGGTCATCGGCCCGCCGCCGAGGTCGGCCCGGATGGCTGGCCCGGCGAGGTTGGCGACGCTGGAGTCGACGAGGTCCATGACCTCGCCGAGGAGGACGACGACCAGCACGAGCCAGGTGGCGCGCGAGGGCACCGCGGCAGGGCTGTCGCGAGCGGAAGAACGTTGTTCGAGAGTCACGAACGACATTTCACACACGAACACCGATCGCGTCAAGACGAACGACGTTCGCTAGCAAAGGAACGAGGTTCGTTCATCCGGTATGCTCGGTACATGCCACCGACTCCTCAGCAACGGCGCGCAGCGCGGCACCACCAGCCCGTTCCCGATGCGAGCGCCCCAGCGGCGCGAGGTCGGCGGGCGAAGCCGATCACCGTGGACGCCGTCGTCGATGCGGCGCTCGACGTCGTGGCCCAGGAGGGCTACGGGGCCCTGACCATGCGCCGCGTCGCCACCGCCCTGGAGACCGGACCGGCCTCGCTGTACGCGCACGTCGTCAACAAGGACGACCTCGACGAGCTGCTCATCGGCCGCCTGTGCGCCGAGGTCGAGCTGCCGGAACCAGACCCCGACGCATGGCGGGAGCAGATCACCGACGTCTGCACCCAGCTGCGCGACCAGTACCTGCGCTACCCCGGCATCTCCCGGGCCGCCCTCGCCACCGCCCCCACCAACGAGGACACCCTGCGCATCGCCGAAGGCATGCTCGCCCTCCTCCTCGCCGGAGGCATCGCCCCGCAGACCGCCGCCTGGGGCATCGACTCCCTGATGCTCTACGTCAACGCCTACGCCCTTGAGGTCGCGCTGGTCAGCCGCCCCGGCGGCGAATGGGTCGTCAGCCGGGACGAACTGCTGAGCCGGTTCGCCAACTTGCCCGACACCTTCCCGCAGACCAAGCGCCACGCCGCCGAACTCACCTCGGGAGCCGAGCACGAACGCTTCGACTTCACGGTCGCGTTGATGCTCGACGGGCTCGCACGCCGCTGAGACCGGCCCGCGCCGGCGCGCCCGAACGCGGCGAGCCGCAGCCCGCGGGGAAATCCGTTCGCGGCCGGCATGAGGTGCCGCACCCGAGGGAACCGATGGAGCGACATCATCGTCTACACGTCTGTAGACGATGATGTCGCGTCGGGTGGCCGAGGGAGGGGAGGGACGATGGCACGCAGAGGCGTCGCGATGCTCGCGCTGCTGTTCTCCGGTCTCCTGTTGCTCCTGACCATCGGTCACCACCCGCCGCCCTGGGGGGAGGAGAGCGAGACCGGCGTCACCTGGTCGACGGCCCAGGCACCGGCTCCCCGCTACGACGAAGCGGAGGACGACGCGGGCGACCAGACCCAACTCTCCGACGCGGAGGCTCCCGTCGTCCTGCCCGACGGCGACGTCGGCGCATCCCCGGAGGTCGCGCGCGCCGTCGGGACGGCACCGCACGACGGCCTGTGCTCCGCGGCCGACCCCGTGGCACAGCAGTGCCGCGCGGGGCGGACCTCCGGCGCCGGCCGGCCACCGGATCCGGTCACGCTGCAAGTGATCCGCTGCTGAGCGGCAGCGCGCTCCCGCCCGTCACGGCACGCGTCTGATCGACGGTGGCCCGGCCCCTGGGATCGGGCCCTCGCCGGACATCGACGCGCACTCCCGTCACGGGTGCACGGAGCACGCCGCGTCCTCGCCGCAACCACTGACCGAGAAGAGCCAGAGGTCGATCATGCATGCCTTCCTCACCGACACGCGTTCCCGCACCGCACCCCCCACGGACTCCGCGCCGACGTCCGGCCCGCCCACCGCACGCGCCCTGTTCATCGGCTGCTCCGACGCGGGCGTCCCACCCGCCCTCCTGACCGGCGCAGCCCCCGGTGAGCTGTACGAACTGCGTACCGCCGCACAGATCATCCCGAGGTTCCGACCCGGCGCGCACTGCGGCGTCGGCGGAACCCTGGAGTTCGCCCTGGGGGTCCTCGGGGTCCGCGACGTGATCCTCTGCGGCCACGGCAACTGCACCGCGCTGCACTCCCTCCGACGGGACCCGTCCGTCGCCGATCTGCCGCTCGTTCACAACTGGTTCAGTCGCGCCGCCCATCGCACGCGTGCGGACGACGCCCATCAGCACGCAGGTCCGACGTCCTCGACGGCGGCCGAGCAGCGCCATCTGCTGGCGCAGCTGCACCATTTGCGCACCTACCCGTGTGTCACCCGCCGCCTCGCGAAGCGCCAGGTCACGCTCCATGCCTGGCACCACGACGACGCCACGGGAGACGTGTTGGCGTGGTGTGCGACGCGGCGGTCCTTCCGGCCGATCTAGCCTCACCGAGGTCACCCGGTACGCCGTTGGCTGACGGGCGGTGACTCCGTACCCGCGTGCCCGTTCGGCCCGGCCGCCCCGGCGAACCCCGGCGGCCGGGCCGAACGCACCGCGGGCCTTTCGTTCTCAGCGAAGGCCGGGTGGCCGGCGACGGGAGCGGGGCCTGTCCGGACGTCGCGCAGGGGCGGTTGCCGGTGCCCGCCGCCTGCGCGACGGCCCCGAGGAAGACCGTAGGGACAGGGCGCTCATGCGTTCCAAGACCAGTTTCGCTATGTGCACATAGCCACAGGGCCTGAAGGACGGCGGACCGCCGCGCCGTGCGGGGATTCCTGTGTGGCCGCTCGGCCGCGGCAGGGCTCGGGGCGGCAGTCGCGCGAACTCGGGGGCGCGGAGGCACTGTTCGGGGTGCTGTCCGGCCACCGGCCGACCGGTGGCCCGGCAGCGCGTGTCCGCCGAGGTCGCGTCCGCCTGCCGCGTCGTTGCGGCGTACCCACTTTTTTGTGGGTACTTGGCAGCGCCTGGCGGCCCGGGCGAACCTTGTGGGGCGCAGTCAGGGGCGGTCGCCGGAGTTCGACGGGAGGAAGTGGCGTCGCGTCAGGAGGCCGACGCGGAAGCGGCGAGCTTCGCCAGGCGGCGGTGGCCCCAGTCGGACAGGGGCGCCAACGCCTCGGCGAGGTCACGACCGAACTCCGTCAGGGAGTAGACGGTCTTGAGCGGCAGCGCCTCGTGCACTTCCCGGTGCACCAGTCCGTCCGCCTCCATCTCGCGGAGCGCCTGGGTCAGCACCTTCTCGCTGAGGCCCGGCACCTGCCGGCGCAGCTCACCGGGACGGTAGGGACCCGACTCCAGCCGCCAGAGCAGGGCCGTCTTCCACTTGCCGTCGATCACGGCGACCGCGGCGGTCACCCCACAGACATTCAGGTCTTGGGCACGACTGCGCGTCATGTTCATCCCTTTCATCGCATTCATCACGTTTTATCAAGGAGTTGGATCTTGTCCAGGCACTCTGAACAGTCTGCCGTCACCGTGCTCGGTCTGGGGCCGATGGGCCGGGCCCTGGCCGGCGCCTTCCTCGACGCGGGGCTGCGGACCACGGTCTGGAACCGCACGCCGGGCAGGGACGCGGAGTTGGTGGCACGAGGAGCGGTCGCCGCGCCAACGGCGGCGGAGGCGGTCGCCGCGAGCGCACTGACCGTGGTCTGCGTGGTGAACTACGACGCGGCGGATGCCGTCCTGCGGCCCGATGCGGTCGCCGACGCGCTCAAGGGGCGCACGGTGGTGAACCTGTCCGCCGACACTCCGGACCGGGCCCGGGACACGGCGCACTGGGCGTCCGAGCGCGGCATCGGGTACCTGGACGGTGCGATCATGACGCCGACCACCACCATCGGAACGTCCGCCGCGGTGTTCCTCCACAGTGGTCCGGCGGAACTCCATCGGGAGCACCGTCCCGTGCTGGAGGCGTTGGGCGGCAGCCACACGCACCTCGGCGAGGAGATCGGGCGCGCGGCGGCGTACGACGTCGCACTGCTCGACGTCTTCTGGACCGCGATGGCGGGCTACGTGCACGCGCTGGCGGTGGCGCGGGCCGAGGGCGTCACCGCGCGGGAACTGGCGCCGTTCGCCAAGGGCATCGGTGCGATCCTCCCGCCGCTCTTCGACCAGTTCGCCGAGGACGTGGACGGCGGCGGGTTCTCCGGCGCGGGCAACCCGCTCACCTCTGCGGTGTCGTCCATGGCCCACATCGTCCACACCTCCGAGGCCCACGGCATCGATGCCGGTGTGATGCGCGCGGCGGAGGGCATGGCCCGTCGCGCCGTCGGACTGGGCCATGGGGAGGACGGGTTCAGCCGTCTCGCCGAGGTCCTCGGACGACGCTGACCGGGCCCCGTAGGGCGGGTCGCGGGGTCGTGGTGGCCGCGCGGCGCTTGAGGTCCCCGTGCCCGGGGCGGGGTGCCGGTGTCCGCCCTGCCCCGTCGCCAGGGCGGACACCGGTGCGCGCTCGCGTTACGAGCGCGGGTCGATGGGGGCGAGCACGCCGAAGTGACGTTCGATCACCTCGGCGGCCGCCAGGCACCGGTCCTCGCGGTACATCTGCCCGATGAGCTGGACGCCCTGCGGCATGCCGTCCGCGAAGCCGGTGGGCACGCTCACCGCCGGCACGCCGACGAGGGAGGTCACCGTGCACAGGGCCCCGGCCAGCATCATCCGGGCGTGGCTCTCGGCGTCGGTGTCGTCGGGAAGCAGGTCGAACCCGGGCACGGGCTGGGGGCAGGTGGCGCCGAGGAGCAGCGGGTAGGCGTCGAGCAGCTCGGCCCAGTCACGTTGGAGGGAGAGCCGGACCCCGGTCTGCCGGAGGAACTCGTCGAGTGCGGTGTGCGGGGTGCGTTCCATGAACAGGTCGAGGTGCTGGGCGCCCTTCTCGGTGAGCAGCTTCCTGATCCGGGGCCACTTCACGCCGAACTCGGTCATGATGAGCGTCCCGTAGCACTCCAGGGTCTCGCCCAGCCGGGGGATCTGCACCTCCTCCACGACGTGGCCCGCCCGCTCCAGGACGGTGGCGGCCTCGTCGAGGGCGGCGCGGATCTGCGGGTGGATGCCCGCTCCGGCCGGATCGGCCACGACGCCGACCCGCAGCGGGCCGGTCGCGTCGGCCCCGTAGGCGGGCACCGGGACCGCCCGCGGATCCTCCGGGTCCGCGCCCGCCAACGTCTCGTAGGCGGCGCGCAGGTCGGCGACGGAGCGGGCGATCGGGCCGTCGACGGGGATGAGTTGGGAGGCCAGCATCGGTTCCTGGCCCATGATGCGGTGGTCGGCGGCGAAGCGCCCGTAGCTCGGCTTCAGCGCCGCCACGCCGTTGAAGGCCGCGGGCATGCGCACGGAGCCGCCCGAGTCGTTGCCGAGGCCGAGCGCGGCCATGCCGACCGCCACCGCCACCCCGTCCCCGCTGCTGCTCCCGCCCGGGGTCTTCGACGGGTCCCAGGGGTTGTACGTCCTGCCGTACAACTGGCTCGCGGGGTCCGAGGAGATCGCCAGGTCGGGCATGTTGGCGTGGCCGATCGGGATGGCTCCCGCGGCGCGGAGCCGGCGCACCGGCGGGGAGTCGGCCTCGGCCACGTGATCGCGGAACCTCCGCACGCCGTGCGTGGTCGCCCATCCCGCCACGTGGATGTTCTCCTTGACGGTGAAGGGCACGCCGGCCAGCGGACCGGGCCGCTCCCCCGCCGCGCGGCGCCGGTCGGCGGCGCGCGCGGCCTCGCGGGCGCCGTCCGCCATGAGTTGGGTGACGGCGTTCACGGTCGGATTGACCGCCGCGACGCGCGCCAGGTGGGCCTCCACGACCTCGGCCGCCGAGACCTCGCCGCGGGCGACGGTCGCAGCCAACTCCGTCGCGTTCAGCTTCCACAGTTCCGTGTTCATGGCGTCGGTGGGTCGCCCGCTCCGCCCTCGTGGCGAGCGCGCGGCCCTGCCCCCTTCCCCTCGCTGCGGCGTGCCGACGCCAGGGCACGCCATGACGTCGGGCACTCCTTCGTTCCGATGCGCTTGCATCACATCCTATGCTGGGAAGCGATGCAAGCGCATTACTACGAGGAGGGCGGGCGAACGATGCCCAGGCAGGTGGACCACGAGGAACGGCGGCGCCGGATCGCCCAGGCGGTGTGCGCGCTCGCCGACAGCAGCGGCCTGGAGGGCGTGACCCTGCGCGACGTCGCCACCCGGGCCGGCGTGTCGATGGGAGCGGTCCAACGCTGCTTCCGCACCAAGCAGGAGATGCTCGTCTTCGCGCTCGACCACATCGGCGAACGGGTCACCGAGCGGGTGACCGAACGCGCACGGCCCCGCACCGACACGACTGCCGACCCCGACCCGGCGAGCGCGACGCTGGCGCGGGTACTGGGCGAGGTCGCCCTGGTCGACGAGGCGCACCGGGCCGAGGCCCGGGTCTGGCTGGCGTTCGTCGCGCAAGCCGCCGTGACGCCCGAACTCGCCGCCGCGCTGCGCAACCGCTACACCGCGCTGCACCCCCTGCTCGTGCGCCTGCTCGGCGCGGGCCGCGCCGACTCCCCCGCTGCGGACGGGGACGTCGGCGCCGGCCCGGATCACGAGCCGCACCAGGCGGCGCGCACACTCCTCGCCCTCGCCGACGGCCTGACCACCCACGTCCTGATCGGCCACCTCACCCCGCAGGCCGCGCTCGCGCTCCTCCACGCCCAGATCGGCGCGCTCACCCGGACGAGCCCACCGGCCGCGCTCCCCGCCCACGGGACAGGCGGCCCGGCCCCCGCCAACGACGAGGAGGGGGCGGCGAAGTGACGTCGCTGTCCGCACCGGCGCAGGCTCACGGTGCGGTGAAACGTGCGGTGGCCAGGTCGTGGCCCTCGGCGGAGACCAGACGGACGCCGGAGAGCGCGGCGTGGTCCCCGGGGGCCGGGACGCCCCAGTAGCCGTACCCGTGGTGGAGCTCGAAGGTGCCGAGCCGGACGGTCGACCCGTCGGACCGCTCCAGCAGGCACGTCACCTTGCCGCTGTACGGGAGTCCCGCATCGGCGAGGTCGACGGACATGAAGACCCAGCCCGGCGGCCCGCGGTAGACGTAGAGGTCACCGGCCTGTTGGCGATGTCCCGCACCGGCTCCCGTCAGGTGCGCGTGCAGCATCCCCGCCGCGGCCGGGGCGGAGGGGGCGGGGCCGGCCACGACGTCCTCGACGGCGGTGCCCAGTGCCCAGCCGGCGAAGCCGAAGCCGAGCGCGAGTACGGCCAGGGCGGACGCCACCCGCAGCCAGACGCCCTTGCGCAGCGCTCCGTACCGGGCCCCGAAGCCGCGCGCGGCGTCCCGCCCGTCCCGCGCGGCCCGGGCCCGGGCCAGCCGACGCACCACCCTGGTCTCGAATCCGGCCGGCGGCTCACTGCCGGGCAGCAGGCCGAGCAGCCCGTCTCCGACGCGGGCCAGCTGCCCGATGTACTCCCGGCAGTCCGCGCAGCGGTCCAGATGGGCGGTCGCCTCGGCCCGCTCCCGGCCCGAGAGCACGCCCAGGGCCAGTTCGGCACCGGCCTGGTGCAACTGCGTGCAGGACAGGTCCTCAGCCATGGTCGCCTCCCTTCGGAGACGCGGGGTGCGGGTTCGTGGGCGTCGGGGGCGCGGCGCCCGGGTGCGGACGTTCGGGGGCGGTGAGGGTGGCGCGCAGCTTGCCCATCGCGGCCCTGATCCGCGTCTTGGCGGTGCCCAGCGGAATGTGCTCCCGGTCGGCGACCTGCCGGGCGGTCATCCCGTACAGGCCCGCCATCACCAGGGCGCGGCGCTGTTCGTACGGGAGCCGTGCCACCGCCGCCCGCAGGGTGGCCGACGCCTCGTCGGCCAGTGCCTGCTGTTCGGGGGTCTCGGTCACCGCGCTCAGGAGGGCGTCGAGGTCCTCCGGCGCCACCGGGTCCGGTTGGCGCGATCGGACGGCGTCGATGGCGAGGTTGTGCGCGATGGTCGTCAGCCAGGCGGTCACGGAGCCGCGGCGGGAGTCGTAGACCTGGGCGTGCCGCCACGCGCGCTCGAACGTCTGCTGGGCGATGTCCTCGGCCAGCTGGGGATCTCGGGTGACCGCGACGGCCACGCCGAAGACGGTGTGCTGGAAGCGCCGCACGAACGTGACGGCGAGCTCCGGGTCACCGGTGGCCAGGCCAGCCAGCAGCGCCTCGTCCGGGATGCGTCCGACCGGGAGCTGCAACCACTGCATACCCCTACGTACGGTCCGGCCCGGCCCGGGGATTGCTGCCGGGCGGCGACGGAATGGCACGCTCCCATTCTCCTCCTCCGCCACCGCCCCTCCAGGAGGGGGACGGCCCGCTCACGGGGCGGGGCGCGGGGTCCGTGGACGCTGCCCGTTGCGCACGGACGAGCCGGGGCGGGCGCCCGGAGCGGCGGGCGTGCGCGCCGCCGTCACGCCCCACCAGGCACCGAGCGCGACCAGGAACGTCACCTCGGTGACGAGGGCCGAGATCCCGTACGGGGGTTCCCAGCCTTCTTCGTGGTAGCCCGGCAGCCCGACGGGGCGCGACAGCGCGAAGCCCAGGACCATGCCCGCACTGACCAGCGCGCCCAGTACCCAGGCCGGCGTCGGGTTCCGGCGCGCGAGCCCGAGGGCGGCGACGACCAGCGCCACGCCGCCGACGAGGAACAGGCCGCCCACGTACGGCACTTCCGCGAGGTGTTCGGGCACCAGCATGAGGTGGACGACGGCGTTGAGGAGGGCGCAACCGGCCGCGGCGCCCCTCAGCACGGCCTCGCCTGGACGCGCAGACATCACAGATATCGCAGATATCGCAGGCATCGCAGGCATTGAAGACGTCGCAGCCTCCCGGAACCGCCCGGTCGGGACGTCCGGTGTACGTGTGGGGCGGCGAAGGGTTCAAGGTCCAGTCGACGGCCCCCCGGCCTGCGGTCCGGCGGTGGTCTCGTACGGCCGGTACAGCCGTGCGTACGCCGCGCTGCGGGCGAGCAGTTCCCGATGCGTGCCGCGGGCGGTGACGCGACCGTGATCGAGGAGCAGGATCCGGGTGGCATCGCGGACGGTGAGCAGGTCGTGCGAGATCAGGATCGTCGTGCGGCCGCGCATCAGCCGGCGCAGGGGGTGCAGGATGCGCCGGCCGGATTCCGCGTCGAGGCCGGTGGTCGGCTCGTCGAGGACGAGCAGCGGCGCGTCGCGGACCATGGCGCGGGCGATGGCCAGGCGCTGGCGCTGTCCGCCGGAGAGCAGCCGGCCGCGCTGGCCGACCACCGTGTCGTAGCCGTCGGGGAGTTGGCTGATGAAGCCGTGGGCGTCCGCTGCACGGGCGGCGGCGACGATCTCGGCGTCGCCCACGCCGGGCCGGCCGTAGACGATGTTGTCGCGCACCGTGCCGTGGAGGACCAGGGTCTCCTGGAGGAGCACGGCGACGTTGTCCCGCAGGGCGTCCAGGCTCAGGTCGCGAAGGTCGTGCCCGTCGAGGCGGACGCTGCCTCGGTCCGGGTCGTAGAAGCGCAGCAGCAGCTTGGCGACGGTCGTCTTCCCCGCACCGCTGGCGCCCACGAGTGCCAGCGTCTCGCCCGGCGCCACCCGGAACGAGACCCCCACCAGGGCGGGCGCGGTGGCACCCGGGTAACGGAAGGAGACGTCGTCGAAGGCGATCTCGCCACGACAGCGTCCCGGCGTCCGGGGAGTCGCGCGCTGGCGGACCTGCGGCCGCTGGTCGAGCAGTTCGATGATCCGCTCCGCGGAGGCCGACGCGGAGGAGAAGGTGTTGCTGAGCCCGGACAGACCGCGGATGGGGCTGTAGAGCCTGCTGAGCAACGTGAGGAAGACCATCAGGCCGCCCAGGGTGAGCTGGCCCCGGATCAGTTCCCAGGTCCCCAGACCCAACACCAGCAGCGCGCCGACCACTTCGATGAGCTCGACGGCCGTGGCGTACACCGCGCCGAGGCGGGCGGAGGCCATGACGGCCCGGAATCGACCGAGGTTCTCCCGCTCGAACCGGCCGTGCTCCCAGCGCTGCCGGTTGTACGCCTGCACGAGCGCGATGTTGCCCAGGGTCTCCTCGGCGATCGCACTGATCGATCCGCTGCGCCGCCGCCGCTCCCGCGCCACGGTCTTGACGCGCCGGGAGAACCACCGGGCGGTGCACCAGAACATCGGCACGATGACGACGGCCAGCAGCGTCAGGTGCCAGCTCAGGTAGGACAGCACGCCGAGGAAGACGCCCAGCCGCACGACCTGTGCGAGGGCGTTCACGATCCCGGAGAGCAGGAAGGTCTCGACCGCGTCGACGTCGCCGGTCATCCGGGAGAGCACGTCACCGAGCCGCCGCCGCTCGAAGAAGCCGGGCGACAGGCCCTCGACGTGGCGGAAGAGCGCCGAGCGCAGCGCCAGCAGGAACCGCTCACTGACCCAGGTGGAGGTCACGTCGTCGGCGAAGTCCAGGGCCCCGGCCAGGAGGGTGAGGCCCAGGAAGGCGAGGGCGACCGGGACGAGGAGGTGCGGATCGCGCGGGATCAGCACGTCGTCGATGAGGATCTTGAAGAGCCAGACCTCGGCCGCATCGACGACGGGCCCCAGCACCACGAGGCCCAGGATCACCACGAACCACGGGCGGCCACCGCGCGTGTAGGGCCAGAACCGACGGAACACCTCGCGCAGCGCCACCGGCGGAGCGGCCTCGACGACCGCGTCGGCGCCACCGGAAGCACGGGCCGCGGGCGGCGACTTCGTCGTCCGCCACCACCGCTCGCACGTCCGCTCCCGCGCGCCCGCGGACGGCGTGGCCGCCCCGGCCGCGTCGGCGCCCCGGGCGTCACCGCGGGTGCAGCAGCGCGGTCCCGCGCGGCTCACGTCGCCTCACCGACCCGTGCGGCCGGGCGGGGCGCCCGGCCGCTGACGGCCACTTGAACACTCAGTACCTCCCTTCGCGGTCCCGGTCGCGATCGCGGCCACCGTCATGGCCATGGTCCCGATCGTCCCGCCCGCGCCGGTCGCGGTCCCGGTCGTCCCGGTCCCCGTGCCGACCCCTCTCGCCGTGGTCGCCATGGCCGCGGCCCATTGCGGGAACGAGCGTTGCGAAGACTCCCATGATCGCCCCTTCCTCCGACCCACCCCCTCGACCACCGGTACGGAACAGCGGCGCAAAGGGATTGCCGTGCAAAGGGATTGCCGCGCCGAGGGGTTGCGCGGGGGTGGTGCCGACGTGCCGCGCGGGCCGTCGACCGCTCAGACGAAGCACGCGTTCATGCCCGCGACGTCGGAGGGGTGGGCCTCGATGCGCGCGAGCGCGAAGTGCAGACCGTAGGGCGCGATCTTCCCGGTCCGCGCCGCGACTTCGTCGGCGCCTTCCGCGCCGGTACCGGTCACGGCTCCAGGATGACCTTGCCGAACTTCCCCGGGCCCGCCAGCCTGGCGTAGGCGTCGGCGTAGCGGTCCAGCGGGAAGGTCGCCTCGACGGGTACCCGCAGGCGCCCCTCGGCCAGGAGCGGGACGACGGCGGTGCGCAGGGTGGCCGCGAGGAGCGCCTTCTCCGCCGGGGAGCGGCCGCGCAGGGTGGTGCCGATCAACTGGGCGCGCGCGAGCATCAGGTCGAACATCCGCAACGGCGCCACCGAGCCGCCCTGGACCCCCACCACGAGGATCTTCCCGCGGGCGCGCAGCAGCGCGACCCGCCGGAGGCAGTCCTCGCCTCCGACCAACTCGACGATGACGTCGTACGGCGCCCGTTCGCCCTCCTCAGCGGGAACGACCACCTCCACGCGGCCCCCGACGGGGGCGAGTTGCCCGACGCGGTCGTGCAGTGCGGGCCGGCGCACGCTCGCCACGACGCGGGCGCCGGCGACGGCAGCCACCTGCACCATCGCCGTGCCGACCCCGCCCGCGGCTCCGGTGACCAGCACCCGGTCCCCGGCGCGCGTCCCGGCTTGGATCACCAGCGCGTCCCAGGCGGTGCCGAACGCCTCCGGGAAACCGGCCGCCTCCCGCCAGGACAACCCGGCGGGGACCGGAAGCAGCAACTCGACGGGGACCACGATCCGTTCGGCGTGGCCACCGCCGCCCACGAGGGCCATGACCCGGTCGCCGACCTCCACCCCCGTCGCCCCCGGGCCGAGCTGCTCGACCTCGCCGGCGATCTCCAGTCCGGGGACGTCGGCGGGCCAGCCCGGGGGCGCCGGGTAGTCGCCCCGGGCCTGTTGGAGGTCGGCCGCGTTGAGCCCGGCGGCGCGCACCCGCACCACCACCTGGCCGGGCCCGGGGACCGGATCGGCGCGCCGTTCGAGCCGGAAGGCGCCCCTGCCGTCGATCACGACTGCTCGCATGCGCGCGAATCTACTCCCCGGGCGGCGGGACACCGGGAGGTGTCGGTGCCGTCCTTCAACTCCCCATGCCGCAACGGCCGCAGCCGCCCCGGGCCGGCTCGCCGGCCCGGGGCACGTCTCACGACCCCGCGGGGTTCCCGGCCCACACCGCGGGGGTCCGGTGCGACCAGGGGTTCGCGCGTTCGAGTTGTCCGGCGAGGCGGAAGAGGCGGCCTTCGTGCCCGTAGCCGGCGGCGAACTGCATGCCGATCGGGAGCCCGGTCTCCGCGTCCGCGGCCAGGGGCACCGACATGGCCGGCGTGCCCGCCACGTTGAACGCGGCGCTGAACGGCCCGATGTCGAAGAGGCGGCGGAGCCAGCCGAGCCCGTCCAGCGCTTCCGCTCCCTCGGCATGCGTGCCCAGCGGAACGGGGAGCTCCGGCACGGTCGGGGTGAGCAGCACGTCGTACGCGTCGAAGTACCGTGCCAGGCGGCGCGCGACCCGGTTGCGGACCGCGAGCGCGGTGACCAACTGGACACCGCTGACCCGCCGTCCGTAGTGGTAGCTGGCGAGGACCGGCGGTTCCAGGGTCGAGGAGTCGACGGGCCGGTCGAAGGCGGCGGCCAGTTCGTCGACCGAGGCCGTGAGGTTCGCCGTCCACTGGCGGGCGTTGGCCAGGAGGAACTCCTCCCAGTCGACACCGAGGTCGACCTCGACCTCGACCAGGTGGTGCCCGAGGGATTCCAGCAGGCGCGCGGTGCGGAAGAGCGCTCCGGCCACCGGTGCGGCGGTGCGGCGGCCACCCCATGCCTGGGCGAGGACGCCGATCCGCAACGAGCCCGGGGGACGGGCGACTTCCTCGGCGTACGGCCGGGGCGGCTCCGGGGCGTGGTAGGGGTCGCCCGGCTCCGGACCGCGCATCCGGTCGAGCAGCACCGCGCCGTCGCGCACCGTGCGGCTGAGGCCGCCCTGCACGGCCAGGCCGTTGAACATCTCGTCGAAGTCGGGCCCCCAGGAGACCCGGCCGCGGGTGGGCTTCAGCCCGAAGAGGCCGTTGTACGCGGCGGGGATGCGGATCGAGCCGGCGGCGTCGGTGGCGTGCGCGAGCGGGACCACCCCGGCGGCGACGGCCGCGCCCGCTCCCCCGCTGGATCCGCCCGCGCTCCGCTCCGGGTCCCAGGGGTTGCGGGTGGCGCCGTACAGGACGGGTTCCGTCGTGTTGCTGTAGGCCATCTCCGGTGTCGTGGTGCGCCCGAACGTCACGAGGCCGGCGCGGCGGAAGCGCCGCATCAGGGCGGAGTCGGCTCCGGCGACGTTGCCGGCGGCGAGGCGGCTGCCCAGTTCCGTGCGCCGGCCGGCCATGGTGACCCCGATGTCCTTGATCAGGAACGGGACCCCGGCCAGCGGTGCGCTGCCGGGGGCGGGCGCGTCGTCGGCCGGCCAGGTCTCCACGATGGCGTTGAGCTGCGGATCGACCGTCCGTGCCGCCTCGCGTGCGGCTGCTTCGACTTCGCCGGGGGTCACCTCGCCACGGGCCACCAGCTCCGCGAGCCCGACCCCGTCGAACTCCACGTACTCGGCAACTCTCACTGTCACTCCCAGAGGAAAAACGATACCGATGAGTTCCCAACGATACCCAACGGTATCGCACAGGACGAGCTGGTACCGTAGCGAGGGGTGCGGGGCCCACAACCGACCGGACGTCACGGAGCAGTCATGGCAACGACCGCCAGCAGGCCGAGCAGGGTGGCGAAACTCCCGCCGCGCGAGCGCATCCTCGACGCGGCGGAGGAGCTCTTCCAGAGCGAGGGGATCCGGCGGGTGGGCGTCCAGGCCATCGCCGAGAAGGCCGAGACCACCAAAATGGCCATCTACCGGCACTTCGAAACGAAGGACGCGCTGGTCGCGGAGTGGCTGCGGATCGTCGCCGCCGACTACCAGGCCGCCTTCGACCGGGTCGAGACCGCATTCCACGACCGGCCCAGGGAGCAGATCCTGGCGTTGGCCCGCTTCATCGCCGAGGGGCTGCCCGCGCTCTCCTACCGGGGCTGCCCCTTCATCAACTCCCTCGCCGAGCTGCCCGACCGCGCCCATCCGGCACGCCAGGTCATCGAGCAGCACAAGGCACTCCAGACCCGCAGGCTGGTCGGCATGTGCACCGCGGCCGGGCTGCCCGACCCCGAGCAGGCCGCCGCCGAGATCACCTTCGTACTGGAAGGCGCGCAGGTCAGCACGCAGAACGGCAGCATCGACCGGGCGGGGGAACGCCTGCTGCGGATCGTGCAGGGGATCGTGGATCGCCCCGGCTCACCCCTCGACGCGCCCGGGGCGACCGCCGACTGACCCCTCCCCCTCCCGCGCCCTCCGTGCGGGAACGCGGCGCGCTTGCCGCCGAGTCGACCGGGCGGCTCCGCCGCTCGGAGCGGACGCCCGGCGCCCCCGCCCGGTCCTGAGCGATGCCCCGCAGGCGACGCCCCCCGGGGGGGGGGGGCGGTCAGCGGTGGCCGGGCCCGTCAGTGATCCGACGGTGGTGGACGGCGGCGTATCGGAGGTCTGTCGGCGGTCTGTCGACGGCTGCCGGGAGCGTGGGGCGGGCCGGCGCCGGGCGTCCGCCCGGCGGTCCACGAGCGCGAAGGAACCACCATGACCACTCCCGTCACGATCATCGGCGCCGGACTCGGCGGCCTCGTACTGGCCCGCGTCCTGCACCTCCACGGCATCCCCGTCGCGGTCTACGAGGCGGAGCGCTCGCCGATGGCCCGCACGCAGGGCGGGTTGCTCGACATCCACCACCACAACGGGCAGCCCGCGCTCCAGGCGGCCGGGCTGACGGACGAGTTCCGCAGCATCATCCTGGAGGGGCACCAGGCGATGCGGATCCTCCACCGCGACGGAACCGTCCTGCTCGACCAGGCCGACGACGGCACCGGCGGACGCCCGGAGGTGCAGCGCGGCGAACTGCGGCAGCTGCTGCTCGACTCGCTGCCGGCCGGCACCGTCCGGTGGGGGCACAAGGCCGACGGCGTCCGCGCCCTGGGCGGGGGCCGCCACGAGGTGACCTTCGCCGACGGCCGCACCACCGTCACGCGTCTGCTGGTCGGTGCGGACGGCGCGTGGTCCCGGGTCCGGCCGCTGCTCTCCGACGCCGCGCCCGAGTACAGCGGCCGGTCGTTCGTCGAGACCTACCTGTTCGACGCCGACATCCGGCACCCGGCCAGCGCGCAGGCGGTCGGCGGCGGGTCGTTGGGCACGTTCGAACCGGGCGGGAACGAGAAGTGGATCGGGGCCCACCGGGAGAGCGGCGGCACCCTGCACGCCTACGTGACGCTGCTCAAGCCTCAGGAGTGGTTCGCCGCCATCGACTTCACCGACGCCGCCGCGGCCACCGCGCGGATCGCGCGGGAATTCGACGGTTGGGCCCCCGAGCTCACCGCCCTGATCACCGACAGTGACACCACGCCCGTCGTGCGTCCCCACTACGCCCTGCCGACGGAGCACCGGTGGGACCGGGTGCCCGGGGTGACCCTGGTGGGCGACGCGGCCCACCTCTCGGTGCCCAACGGCGAGGGCGCCAACCTGGCCATGCAGGACGGCGCCGAACTCGGCCAGGCCCTCGCCGCCCACCCCGATGACGTCGAGGCGGCCCTCGCCGCGTACGAGCAGACCATGTTCCCCCGCAGCGCCGAAGCCGCCGCCGAAGGACTCCGCCACTACGAGCTGCTGTTCGACGGCACCACTCCGCAGGGCCTGCTCGACTTGTTCTCCACGGCGGAGCAGCCCCAGTAAGACGTGCGCGCGGACACCCTGCGGGCCCCGCTCAGTCGTCGGCCGCCGGCGGGGGCTCGACGAAGGCGCCGGCGGCCGCGGCGAGGGCCACGGTTCTGGCGGCGTGGCCCGGCAGTTGCGGGTCGGGGGGCGTGCGCAGCAGCACCAGTTGGTGGTACAGCGGTGCGGTGGCGGCGATGAGCAGTCGTCTGGCGTCGCTGTGCGGGGGGAGTTCGCCGCGTCCGACGGCCCGGTCGACGACGACCTCGCAGCGGGCGTAGCGGTCGTCCCAGAGCCGCTGTTGGGCGGCGGCGGCCTGCTCGGAGCGGAACGAGGCGGCGATCAGTGCGGCCACGATCGGCGGTCGGGCGGTCAGCGCCGAGTGGATCTCCTCGTTCAGTGCGGTCAGGTCGCCTTCCAACGAGCCGGTGTCCGGTGGCTGCCAGTCGTCGTCGCCGGCCGCGTCGAGGACGTCGGCGAGCAGGCCGCCGACGTCCCTCCACCGCCGGTACACCGTGGTGCGGTGCACGCCGGCCCGGGCGGCGACGGTGTCGGTGGTGAGCCCGTCGTAACCGTGGTCGCCGAGTTCCGCGAGGACCGCGTCGAGCACCTGCTGGCGGATGCGGGCGGTGCGGCCGCCGGGGCGGCGTCGGGGCGGGGCCTGGTCGCCTTGCGGGGCGGCTCCGTCTTCCGGGTCCGGGTCCGTGGGGGTCGTCACGGGAAAAAGTTCCTTTGCTCGGGAGGCGGTGTTGTGGCACGATCTTAAAGCATCAGTTGTCGCACTAGTGGAGTGACCATGCTCTTCCCCAGCGTTCGCCCGGCCGCGCGGCCCCGCACCGTCGCCTCGTTCCCGAATGCTCTGGAGACCCTGCATGCCCACACAGATCAGTGCGCTCACCGTCAGCAAGTCCTTCCGTGGCCGGCTCGTCCTTGACGCCGTGACCTGCTCGCTCGCCGTCGGCGAGCGCACCGGGATCATCGGTGAGAACGGTTCCGGCAAGTCCACCCTGCTCCGCCTGTTCGCCGGGCGCGAGCGGCCCGACCAGGGCGAGGTCGTCGTCCAGGCCACCGGCGGGGTCGGCTATCTCGCCCAGGACGAGCACCTGGCGGCGGAGACGACCGTCCAGGAGGTCATCGACCGGGCGCTCGGCGATCTGCGCGCCGTCGAGCGGCGCATGCGCCGCCTGGAGGCCGCGATGGCCGCCGGCGACGAGTCCGGCATGGCCGAATACGGGGAGTTGATGACGGTCTTCGAGCTGCGCGGCGGCTACGACGCCGACGCCCGGGTGGAACGTGCGCTGCACGGTCTCGGTCTGGGACTGGTGGGCCGGGAGCGCACCGCCGGCAGCCTGTCGGGCGGCGAACGGGTCCGGTTGCGGCTCGCGGCCGTCCTGGCCGCCGCCCCGGAGGTGCTGCTGCTGGACGAGCCGACCAACCATCTCGACGACGACGCCCTGCGCTGGTTGGAGGAGCACCTGCGCGCCCGGCGCGGCACCACGGTGGCCGTCTCCCACGACCGGGTCTTCCTCGAACGGGTCGCCACCACCCTGCTGGAGGTGGACGCCGATCGGCGCCGGGTCGACCGGTACGGCAACGGCTACTCCGGCTACCTCGCCGAGAAGGCGGCCGCCAGGCAACGCTGGGCCCAGGCACACGACCAGTGGCGGGCCGACGTCGACCGGCTCCGGGAGGCCGCCGCGACCACCGCCCGCCAGGTGGCCCCCGGCCGGGCGATGAAGGACGGCAACAAGATGGCCTACGACCGGGCGGGCGGCCGGGTGCAGCAGTCCCTGGCCAGTCGGGTGCGCAACGCCGAGGAACGGCTGCGCCGCCTGGTCGCCGACCCGGTCCCGCCACCGCCGGAACCCCTGCGCTTCACCCCGGTCCTGCGGGCCCGCCGTCTGGAAGGCGTCGTACTCGACGCCGCCGACGTCGCCGTCACGGACCGACTCGCCCGCACCAGCCTCGCCCTGACGGCCGGCGACCGCCTGCTGATCACGGGGGCGAACGGAGCGGGCAAGAGCACCCTGCTCCGGGTCCTGGCCGGTGAACTGGCGCCCGACGCCGGGCACGTCAGCCGCCGCGGCCGGATCGGCTACCTCCGTCAGGAGCCGCGGCCCGGGAAGCCGGACGACACCGTGCTGGCCGCGTTCGCCCGCGGGCGGGCGGGGACGGCCGACGCGCAGGCCGAACGGCTGCTGTCCCTCGGCCTGTTCGACCGCGACCAACTGGCGGTGCCGGTCGGCAGGCTGTCCACCGGACAGCGACAGCGGCTCGCCCTGGCGCGGCTGCTCGACGCGCCGTCCGACGTCCTGTTGCTCGACGAACCCACCAACCACCTGTCGCCCGCGCTCGTCGAGGAGTTGGAATCCGCCCTGCTCGGGTACGCCGGCACCCTCGTCATCGTCAGCCACGATCGCCGGCTGCGTCGGCGCTGGCGGGGCACCCACCTGGACCTGCGGGCGACCGCACCGTCCGCCGTCGCCCGCTGAGGCCCGACCCGGGCCCGCAGCCGCCCGCCGGAGGGCGCCCGGGCACCCCTCGAAGTCCGTTGCCCACCCCACTCCTTGAGCCCGCCATCCCTCACGTACCCGTCGTTCCCCAGGAAGGAAGCGTTGCCATGACGCCGCCCGTGCCCGCCGACCCGACCGTGGTGCACCCGATGCCCGAGCAGCCGCGGGTGGTGCTGCTCAAGCCGCTCGTCACCTCGCCGTTGATCGAGGTCGGGGAGTTCTCCTACTACGACGATCCCGACGACCCGACCGCCTTCGAGACGCGCAACGTGCTGTACCACTACGGGCCGGAGAAGCTGGTCATCGGGAAGTTCTGCGCGCTGGGCGAAGGCGTGCGATTCCTCATGAACGGCGCCAACCACCGCATGGACGGCCCCTCGACGTTCCCGTTCCCCATCATGGGCGGGTCCTGGTCCGCACACTTCGACCTGCTCAGCGGCCTGACCGGACGGGGCGACACCGTGGTGGGCCACGACGTCTGGTTCGGCTACCGGTCCATGGTCATGCCGGGCGTCCGCATCGGCCACGGAGCCATCATCGCCGCCGGATCCGTGGTCGTCGACGACGTCCCCGACTACGGAATCGTCGGCGGCAACCCGGCCCGGCTCATCCGGCGCCGCTACAGCGACGCCGACGTCGACCGCCTCCTCGCGCTGGCCTGGTGGGACTGGCCCCTCCCGCACCTCACCGCGCACCTCCGCACCGTCATGTCCGGCAGCATCGACGACTTGGAGAACGCGGCACCCGAGCAGGACTGAACGCCGCAGCAGCCATCAACACCCGTCGCATGAGGGCCCGTTGAACGGTCCGGGCACGACGCGACCGGCCTCGCGGCGACCGCCCGCACGATGATCCGCCCCCTCCCGACTCCCGAGAAAGCCCGCCGCCACCATGCCTGTCTCACCCCACCCCAACCCGTTCGCCGACTGGCTCCGCGCCCACGCCGCTCCCCTCACCCACCTCGACCCCGATGCGCCGCTCGACGACCTGGAGCCGCTGCGCGCCGTCGTCGGCGACGCCCGGGTCGTCGCGATCGGCGAGAGTTCCCACTTCATCCAGGAGTTCGCGGTCATGCGCGAGCGCATCCTGCGGTTCCTGGTCGAGCGCTGCGGATTCACCGTCCTGGCCTTCGAGTACGGCTTCAGCGAAGGCTTCGCCCTCGACGCCTGGGCCCAGGGCGAGGGGACGGACGACGCCCTCGCGGCGCACCTCGCCGGGACGATCCCCGTGGGACTCGACGCACCGCTGCGGTGGCTGCGTCACCACAACCGCACCGCCGCAACGCCGGTGCGCTTCGCGGGCGTCGACATCCCCGCGGCAGGTGGCTCGCTGCTTCCCGCCCTGACGCCGGTCGCCGACTACCTGCGCCGGATCGACCCCGAAACCCTGCCCGCCCTCCAGGAGGCGCTGCGGATCGCCGCACCGTTCGCCGCCGGCTCCGGAGCCGTCGCCGCACCCGCCTGGGCCCGCCTGGCCACCGCCGAACAGGACGCCCTCAGCGCACTCCTGGCGCGCCTGCTCATCCGCTTCCGCGCCCTGGAACCGCTGTACGTCTCCCGCGGCGACCAGCAGGGCTACGACATCGCCGTGCGCCGGCTCGAAGGCGCCTGCCACGCCGACCACGCCTTCCGCGCCATGGCCGACCTCTTCGCCGGAAAGGGACTGACCGCCGACACCTCGGCCCGTGACGCCTACATGGCCCACTCGGTGCTGTGGCACCTGGAGCGCCTCGAACCCGGGACCCGCGTCGTACTGGCCGCGCACAACGCCCACATCCAGCGGACTCCGGTCTCCTTCGACGGCCACCTCACCGGACTCCCCATGGGACAGCACCTGCACCGCGCGCTCGGTGCCGCCTACCTCCCCCTCGGCCTGACGAGCACCACCGGACACACCGCGGACATGCCCCGCGACGAGAACGCCCGCTTCGGCTTCACCATCGACGCCACCCCGCTGGAGCCGGCCGAACCGGGCAGCATCGAAGCCGCCTTCACCGACGCCGGACTCGGGCTCAGCATCGCCGACCTCCGGCAGGCACGCCCGCGATCCCCCGGACGCACCGACCTGCCCCCGGGCCCCGACCGCATCCGGATCCAGAGCGCCTACCTCCACACCCCCGTCGTCGAGGCGTTCGACGCCGTCCTCCACACCCCGACCTCCACCGTCACCGACACCCTCGACACCGCCTGACCCCGGCCGGCGAACCGGGCGACGGACCCCGTCGTGCTACTCCGTCAACGCCGCGTGCAGGGGGCCCAACAGGGACCGGTCGTCGGTGGTGACGGTGAGGTGGGTGGCACCGGCGGACCGCCAGGCATCGGCGAGCGCGCGCCAGGCGTCCGGCCGACCGGGGGCGGGGCGGAGGCGGGCCTCGGTGCCGAAGGCGGCCCAGTCACGGCCGGCCTCGGTCACCGCCGTGCGCAGTTCGGCGATGAGTGCGGCGCCGCGGCGGGTCCGGTTGGCGAGCAGGCCGGACATGGTGAACCCGTCGGCGAGGGTGGCGATCCGGCGCAGGGCGCCGGGTCTGCCTCCGGTGCGCAGGGTGCCGCCGCCCATCCAGAGCGGGATCGGCCCCGGGCGGGGGGTGAGCGTGACGCCGGAGAACGCGAGGTGCGCGCCGGCGAACTCCGCGTCCGGCCGCGTCCACAGCAGGCGCAGGGCCCGGACCTGCTCCTCGAACAGTGCCGCGCGGGTTTCCCGGGCGACACCGAGCGCGGCGGACTCCGCGTCGTCGGCGCCGAGGGCGATGCCCAACCGCAGTCGGTCGCCGCTGAGGTGGGCCAGTTGTGCGGCCTGCTTGGCGGCGAGCACCACCGGCCGGTGCGGCAGGATCGTCATCGCGGTGGCCAGTTCGATCCGGGTGGTCACAGCGGCCAGGAAGGCCACCAGGGTCAGGCTCTCGTAGGCGGGGGTACGGGAGACGAGGTGTTCCGGGACGGAGAGATGGTGGTACCCGAGGCGTTCCGCGGTCACGGCGAACGCGCGGAGCTCGCCGGGCGGAAGGCCCGTCGGGACGGTGCAGCCGAGGCGCAGGGTCATTTGCGGAAGGTCTCCGGGTCGGCGGTGGAGATGAAGACCGCACGGGGGCGTTCGGCGGGCAGGAGCTGGGAGTTGAGGAGGCGTCGGACCGCCTTCTCGCCGCCGGGCGGAGCGGCGGTGACCGACAGGTGGACGTCGAGCACGTGGGTGCCGTCCTCGTTCACCACTTCGGGCAGGCAGTGCACCACCCCCGGGATGGCGTGTGCGGCTTGGCGGACGGTGTTCAGGCAGACCTTCTCGCCGCGCAGCACCACGAAGTCGGACAGGCGTCCGTGGAAGGTCAGGTAGCCGTCGTCGAGGGAGAAGGCGTCGCCGGTGGCGATGGTCCGCGGCGCCAGCAGGACGCGCCCGCTGGGCCCCCCGACCCGGCGCAGCAGGACGGTGTCGGACTCGACCAGCAATTCGCCCACGTCGCCCTGCACCGCGCGCAGCGACGCGCGCACGCCGGGCAGCGTACGGCCGACCGAGCCGTATCGGTGCGCCGGCTCGGCGTGCGCGGCCAGGGTCGAGACGCGGGGCCCGGCCTCGGTCAGCCCGTAGGTCAGGTACAGCTCCCCGGTGGGGCGCGCGGCCAGCAGGTCCGCCACTTCCGCGGGCGCGAGCCGGTCCCCGCCGACCGCCAGCGTCCGCAGGCCACGGGGCAGGACCGCGGGGTCGGCGAGGAGTTGGCGGGCGATCGTCGGGGTCACCGACGAATGGGTGACGCCGTGCGTGGTGATCGCGTCGCGGTAGGCGGCCGGTGCGAACGGCGGTCCGTCGAGCACCAGCCGCGCCGACGTCACGTACGCGGCGAACGCCTGGGCCACCAGCGCGTAGGAGTAGTACAGCGGCAGGTTCACCAGCAGGGTGTCGGACGCGGTGATGCCGGTGGCGGCGGCGTGCAGGCGGGCGTTGTGCAGCAGCGAGGAGACCCGGTGGACGCAGGCGCTGAACATCCCCGAGGTGCCGGAGGTGGACAGCAGGATCTCGCCCGGCCGGTACGGGGTGGTCGGGTGTCCGGTCGGCACGGCGAACGCGCCGCCCACCGCGGCCCGCGGCCCCGTGCCGGTCAGTCGGGTGGTCACCACCACACCGGCCCCGACGTGCCCGGCCAGTGCGCGGACCCGCTGCCACGGCGTGCTCGGCGGCACGGCCAGCGGCACCAGGCCGAGCAGCAACGACGCGAACTGCACGCGCAGCAGCGCCACTCCGTTGGCCAGACAGAGCACGACCGCGTCGCCCGGTGCCAGGCCCAGCCCGGCCAGGTCGGCCAGCACGTCGTCCACCCCGGCCGGGGCGACCGCGTCGGAGCCGGCCGGGGCGCCGTCGACCCGGGACAGGAAGTCGGCCACCGCGGACCGGGTGAGGCCGTTCACCGGTCCGCCCCGGCGCCGGTCAGTACCAGGCAGCAGCATGTCTCCCGCTCGCCCTCGGTGGCGTGCAGGTCGACCAGGAGGACGTGCCGGGCGTGGCCGTCCCGGAGCCATCCGGCGATCACCGTGCCGGCCACGGGGGCGGCTGCGTCCGGGTGCCCGGCCAACAGCAGCGACGGCCCGCGCAGCCCGTGGCGCAGGGCGGGCAGCCCGGCCAGCACCCCCGGGTTGGCGCCGGCGAAGCGCAGGGGCGAGACCCGCGAGCGCGGCACCGAGTCGGCGATCCGGCGCATCGTGCGCTCGCTGCCGGTCGCGCTGACCACCAGGATCGCGGTGTCGTCGGCGTCGTCGCGCACGTGCTCCGCGCAGTCCTCCAGTGCCCGGTCCACGGTCTCGGCCACCAGCCAGGCGGCGGGGTCGGCGTAGAAGGACGGTTTGTTCCTCGCGTGCTCGCCCGGGTCGTCGGCGACGACCGTTGCCGACCCCAACACCCGTGTGCCCGGCGGTACGTGCGTCACGCCCTCACCCCTTCGAACAGCAGACAGGTGTTGAACCCGCCGAACCCCAACGTCAGGCTCAAACCGGCGCCGGCGCCCACGGGTTGCGCCACCCCCGTGGCCAACCGCAGCGGGGCCGCCGGCGTGCGCAACCCGATGACGGGCGGAACCCTCCGGTGGCGCAGGGCCAGTACCGTCGCCACCGCCTCGATCGCCCCGGTGGCCCCCAGGCTGTGTCCGAACGCGCCCTTGGTGGCGAAGACCAACGGGCCGTCCGGGCCGAACAGTTGGAGCAGGCTGCGCGCCTCGACCTCGTCGTTGAGCGGGGTCCCGGTCCCGTGTGCGTTGATCACCGCAATGTCCGCGGGGGCCAGGCCCGCCGTCGTCAGGCAGCGTTCCACGGCGCGCACCACGGCGTGTCCGGTGGGGTCCGGTGCGGTGAGCCCGGCGGCGTCGTTGGCCGCGCCGACCCCGCGCAGTCGGGCATACGTCCGGGCACCGCGGGCCCGGGCGGCGTCGGGGTGTTCGACCACCACGAACGCCGCGCCCTCGCCGAGCAGCATGCCGTCCCGGGCCCGGTCGAACGCCCGCAGGCCGGTGGGGCTCATCGTGCCCAGCGCGGAATGCCCGAGCCGCTTCGCCTCCGTGACCACGTCCACCCCGCCCGCCACGCAGGCGCGCCGCTGACCCGAGCGCACCAGGGCGTGGGCGACGGCGATCGCGTCCGACCCCGCGGAGCAGGCCGTCGTGACGCACACCGGCCTGCCCGGGTACCCGACGTCCGCCGCGGCGTCGTCGGCCCAGGCATGCAGGGTCGGCTCCTTCTCGTCCAACGAGGCCCCGAAGCTGGTGCCCAGCACCAGGCCGACCTCGGGGTCGGCCGGGGACAGGCCGGCGTCCGCGAACGCGCAGCGCAGCGCCCGCCCGGCGAGGACCCGCTGGCGCTCGCCCGCCGGGGCCCCGTACGGCACCGACGCGATGACGGCTGCGACGGTGTTGCGCAGCGGGTGCGGCGAGTCGACGGGCGCGAGGCCCGAGTCGCCGGCGCACAGGCGCCGCCACACCGCCTCCCGGTCGCGGCCCAGCGGGGTGTCCCAGGCCAGTCCCGTGATCACCGGGGTCACCACGGGCGGGCTCCGGCGGGCTGGACCGTCACCCGGCTCATCGCGCCGCGGAACCCGGCGACCGAGCGGCCCTCGACCGTCACCGCGGCGGAGAACGAGAAGGTGTGGCCGGACAGTCGGTCCGCGCGCACGTCGAGCACGACCTGGTCGCCGGGCACCACCGGAGCCAGGAAACGGGACTTGACCGTGCCCACCAGGGTCACCTCGTTGTCGGCGAGCGGGGCGCTGCTCAACTGGTAGAGCAGGACGCCGGATTGGGCGAACGCCTGCATGGTGTGGCTGCCGGGCAGGATCACCCCCGGGGTCAGGCCGCGCTCGGGCAGGTGCCCGCAGAGTGCGCCCATCTCGGCCGAGACCGCGAACATGCTGCGCAGGAACACGCCCGGCTCATGGTCCAGCACCCGGTCGATGAACAGTCGGGGATGGCGTCCGCGCACCAGGGCGGCGATGGCGGAGGTGCCCAGGGGGCGCGCCGTGCGGACCGGGGTGGGAGGGGGTGCCGCTTCGTTCGTGTGCCGCATCGGGGGCGATTCCTCTCAGTGTCTGTCGCAGCGGCGCCGGCAGCGGGACCGGGCGCCGGGTGCCGGGATCGACGGCGGCGAAGGCCAGGTCGCCGGTCACCAAGGGGGTGCGCAGGCCGTCCGCCTCGGCGCGCAGCAGGCGTACGGCGAGCGCGAACCAGGCGGCGCCGACGTGGTCGACCCGGGTGTCCGCGACGATCACGTCGCGGTACACGGCGCTGTTGAGGTAGGTCACCCGCAGGTCCGTGGCCACCAGGTCGACGCCCGCCGCGCTGAAGGCGGTCAGGCCCGCGTGGTGCGCTTCGAGGTGTTCCGTGCCCGCGGTCTCCATCAGGGAGGCGAAGCGGGAGAAGTGCACGATCCCGGTCGCGTCGGTGTCGACGTGCTCGATCCGGGTGCGGAACCCCGCGCTCACCGCATCGCCCGGGCGCCCGCCGCCACCCGGTCCACGATCTCGTGGGCCTGTGCCGCGGTGGCGTTCAGCGGCAGCACGATCCGCAGGGTGGGATGGACGTAGCGCCGGCCGCCGGAGCGCTTGCCCGCGCCCGCCATGAACTCCGCGTACACACCGGCTTCGATCAGTTCCCTGCGCAGGGTGCCGATCCGGTCCGCCGCCGCGGCGGTCAGCTCCACGCCGAGCATGGCTCCGGTGCCGCGGACCTCGGTGAACACGTCCGGGTGGTGGTCCACCAAGGCGTGGTCCAGATGCTCGGTGAGGTGCGCTCCGAGGTCGGCGGAGCCTTGTAGGAGGCCCTCGGCCAGGATGTGCTCGATGCCGTCGCGGATCACCGCGCAGTGCAGCGGGCGGAGGTCGGAGGTGGTCACGGCGCCGGAGGAGCGGACGGCCAGCTCCCTGCGGGCGATCACCATCGACGTGGACACCGCGCCCATGCCCAGGAACTTCCCGATCACGGTGATGTCGGTGGGCACCGGCCCGTCCGCGTCGCGCATGGCGAACCAGTCGCCGGTCTTGGCGAACGTGAGCACCTCGTCGGCCACCAGGAGCACGCCGGCGGCGCTGCACCGCCGTGCGAGGTCGCGCAGGTAGCCGGGCGGCGGCGGGAGGATGCCCGCGTCGCCCTGGATCGGCTCGACCACGACGGCCAGCAGCCGGTCCGCCGACGCGGCGAAGTAGTCCGCCAGGGCGTCGGGGTCGCCGAACGGGAGGTGTTCGACCCGGACGCCGTACGGCCCTTCGGTCTCCGACGCCGGCAGGCCGGCCCGGTAGTACCTGCGGTTGAGCAGCGGCACCAGTCCGCCGGTCCAGCCGTGCCAGGCACCTTGGAACGCCAGGACGGTGTCGCGCCGCTCCTTGCCCGGGTGGTGGCGCAGTCGCCGGCCGTCGAACCGGGACTCCAGCACGAGCCGCAACGCCAGCTCGTTGCCCTCCGACCCGGAGTTGCGGCCGCTGACGTGGTAGTGCCCGGCGGGGAAGTGTGCGGTCCACAGTCCGTCGGGGCCGAGGAGCCGGTCGAGGAGTTCGGCCCGCTCCAGCGAGCCCAGTTCGTCGGTGACGTTGCCGACCCCGGTGCCGCGGGTCAGTGCCGCGCGCACGACGGGGTGACCGCCGCCCAGGGTCGCGCTGGCGTAGCCGGCGCTGGCGTCCAGCAGGCGCAGTCGCCGTCCCCGGCGTGCCGGGTCCAGGTCGACCACGTCCAGCTCCAGGCCGCGCCCGCCCACGCAGGCGAACGGCAGCCGCGCGGCGCCGTAGTGGTTGAGTTGGAGGTCCGTGCCGCGCGCGAGCACCCCGGTCGGTTCCCCGGCGCGGTCGTCGCGGGCGGCCGGTGCCGCGGTCACGAGGCGGCCGGGGGGTGGTCGGCCCCCGACAGCCGTTCGACCAGGGCGAGCACGTCGCCGAGGGTGGCCAACTCCCCGGCGGCGACGGCCTCGTCGGGGATGTCGATGCCGAACGCCTCCTCGCACTGCACGCGCAGTTCCACGAACCCCAGGGAGTCCATGCCGTAGCTCTCGCGCAGGCTGTCGTCGAGCTGCATCTTGTCGATCGGCACTTCCACCAGCACATCGGAATGCAGAATGCGTTTGATGGTCTGCAATGAGTTCACCAGGAGTTTCCCCTCTGGGCGGGTTCATCCAGTCTGGGTGGGTTCATCGAAAAGGCCACGGCCGGCGCCCGGCGCATGGAGGAGAGAGGGAGATGAGAACGCGGCAACGGTCCGGCCGAAGGCGAGTCGACCCCCATCGAAAGCATGATGGTGTCGACCGTGCACGCTTATCGAAGCTAGTTGAGGATTTGCGAACCTGTCAACGCGGCTTCTGATTTTGCCTGTTTGATACTTTTCGGGATGCGACGTCCACAAGGGCCCTGCACACGAGTTCGTCGGCGTTTCGGCCATGCGCGTCCGGCGGCGAATAGCGCGACGGAACGGAACCCCTGGAACGGCCACCCGCACCCGCGAAGTCACCGCGGCGGGGCCCCGACGCGGGTGGTCGGACCCCGTTTCCGGTCGATCGTTATGAACCATATGCGTAATTTGCTGTAAATTTTCAGCTGGCGTAGATGGGGCTTGTCGACCCGAATCGCCCCTGACTAGCCTTTAGGCGTCTATTTGCCTACCTGGTGCACGCCGCGTGCGGGACGAGGAGGCAACCGGGCAGCCCGGTGACACCACCTGGTTTCGCGCCCGGAGTCCCTGCGATTCATCGCAAGCGCATTATCTGATTGCGCTGCCTATTCCCCTCCCTGCCGGCGGCCGAAGTCCGTCAGATTTCCCGGCCGTTGGCCATCGGCAGAACCTTTCAAAGGAACCGCGAAAGCCATGAGTGTCACCTCGGACGCCCTGCGCGGCGTCACTCTGTTCGTCGGCGGCCCGATCCAGCACGCCCTGGTGCCCGGTGGAATGGCGACGCCCATCCGCGAATGCCTGAGCCAGGCCATCGACCAATCGCGCCGGGCCGGTGCCACCGTGCTCTCCGCGCACGTGGCGGAGAAATTCGGCGCCGACACCGCCTCGTTCACCCCCGACGAGGTGTCGGTGCGCGACTACGCGTGGATGCGCGAGTGCGACGTGTTCGTACCGGTGCTGCCGGTCCTCGACGGCACCCTGCTGCGCACCGACGGCACCCACATCGAACTGGGGTGGGCCAGCGCCCTGGGCCGCCCCATCGTGGGCATCACCGACCAGCCGTTCGCCGAGTCGGCCAGTCATCTCCTCAAGGGCCTCGCCAAGGTGGCCGCCGCCACGTTCCTGTCCGCCAAGGAGATCGCCACCGACCCGGCACTGCTGGTCGACGGCGTGCTCGCGGCCCTGGGCCGAACCAGGACGGCGGTCTGACGTGGCGGCCGCGACACGCGTGCTGGGAATGGACCTGGCCAATCCGGTCGTGGTCGGTTCCGGCCTCCTCACCGACCAGGAACGGAACATCCGCAGACTGCTGCGCTCCGGCGCGGGCGCGGTGGTCACCAAGACCATCCACCCCAACCCGCCGACCGGCCTGGACGAGCGCATCGTCCGGCTGCCCACCGGGATGATCAACAGCACCACCTACTCCAAACGGTCCGTCGACCACTGGGTGGGCATCCTCAACGACCTGGCGCGGGACCGGCTCCCCGTGATCGCGTCGCTGCACGCCGACAGCCCGTCGGAACTGGCCGCGCTGGCAGCCCAGGTGGAGACGACGGGCTGCCGGGCGCTGGAACTCGGCATCTCCTGCCTCAACGAGCAGGACGGCCTCGACGACGTCCCCGAGCGGGTGCACGCCTACACCGCGGCCACCCGCGCCGCCACCCGGCTGCCGTTCTCGGTCAAGCTGGCCAGCGGCGAAGGCGTCCAGGACCGGGCGTTCGCGGCCGCCCGGGCCGGCGCGGACGCGGTCACCATCAGCGACACCCTGCCGGCCGCCGCCGTGCACGCGGAGACCGGCGACCTCCGCCTCGGCGGCGTGTTCGGCTACTCCGGACCGGGCATCAAACCGCTCGTCCTGGCCTCCCTGTGGAAGCTGCGCCGGGCCGGGTTCCCGCTGCCCCTGCTGGGCTCCGGCGGCGTGGAGTCGGGCCGCGACGTCCACGACTACCTGCGGGTCGGCGCGGTGGCGGCCCAGGTGTACACCGCGCTGCACACCGACATGAACCCCACGCTCGTCCGCATCGTCGCCGAGACCACCGGCTCGCACCGCACCGGCCACGCCCCCGAACCCGCCCCCGAAGCCGACCGGTCCCGGCAGGTGCGGTCGTGACGCCCCGGTCGGCCGGGCCGCACCTGTGCGACCTGAGCAGCGCCGAGGTCCTGGCGGCCACCACCGGACGGACCGTGGTGTGGCCGGTGGGATCCGTCGAACAGCACGGTCCGCACCTGCCACTGTCCGTGGACACCGTCCTCGCCGACGCCTTCGCCCGGCAGATCGCCCACGAGTTGAACGCCCTGACCCTGCCGGTGCAGTCCATCGCCGCACGGTCGTTGCCGCAGAGCGGCGGCGGACTGGCCTTCCCCGGCACCGTCCACGTGCGGGGCCGATCGCTGCTGGCCTTCCTGGAGGACGCGCTGGAGTCGTTGTGCGCCCTGCCGTGGCACCGGTTGCTGGTCGTCAACGGCCACTTCGAGAACGAGCCGTTCCTGTTCGAGGCCCTGGACGAGGTGGGCCGCAGGCCGGTCGCCGCGGGCAAGGAGTTCCTCGCACTGAGCTGGTGGAGCCTGGTCGACCCGGACTGGCTGGCCGGGCGGGTGCCGCTCTTTCCGGGCTGGCACGCCGAGCACGCGGGGATCACCGAGACCAGCCTGATGCTCTACCTCCGCCCGGACCTGGTCTCGGCCGCGCGGCCGGACCACGCCGACCCGCCCCGCCCGGGCGTCTACCTGCACCCCGTCGACGTGCGCCGCACGACCAACCAGGGCGTCCTGTCGAGCACTTCCCACGCCACCGCCGCCCTCGGCAAGGACCTCTTCTGGCACGTGGTCGCGGCCGCGGTCGCCCTGGTGTCCGAGGGCAACGGACTGCTACGCGAGGAGACACCATGACCACGCCCACCCTCTGCGTGTGCAACGCGGTCGACACCCTGCACGACTTCGCCGTCCGCGCCGACGACGTCGACGAGCTGCTGTCGGAGTGCTACGCCCAACAGGACCAGGCACTGTTCTGGGGGCCGTTGGACAAGATGCTCATCACCTACGAGCCGATCGGGGACCTGGCCTGGCAACGGAAGTTCCTGGAGCTCGACGGCGTGGTGAACCTCAGCCCGGCGGGCCGCACCGGGTCGCTGTTCGCCGACGCGCTCGCCGATCCCGAGCTGATGGCCGCGGTGGTCGCCCACGCGGGGCCGGGCCGCAGACTCCGGCTGATCCCGCACACCACCACCGCCGACCTGTGGCGGTTCGCCGAAACCCTGCACAGCACCTACGACGTGGTGGTCGAGTTGCCCGAGAGCTCCCCGCAGCAGGGCCTGCGCGACCTGTTGGACACCAAGACCGGCCTGCGCGACCTCGCCGCCGACCTCGGCCTGACCGACGGGCCCTGCCGCATCCCGACCGGTACGCACTGCGCGGCCAAACACGAGGTGCCCGCGGCGGTGCACGCCATGCTCGCGACCGGCACGCCGTGCATCGTCAAGCCGGACCGCGGGGAAGCCAGCCTCGGACTGCTGATCTTCCGGCCGGGCGACGACGACGTCGCCGAACGCCTGGCCGCGAGCACCTTCTACGACGAAGACCGGGTGGTGGTCGAGGAGTTCCTCGACGGCGACGTCTGCTTCCCGTCCGTGGAGTACATGGTTCCCGCGCACGCCCCGCCCCACCTGTGCTACACGACCGACATGCTGTTCGAGGGCGCCACGCACCTGCGCGGCAACGTCACCGCGCGGGAGCTGCGCGAGCGTTGGTGGTACCGCCCGCTGACCGAGGGCGGACTGCGGCTGGCCGAGGAGATGCAACGGCGCGGCTACCGCGGGCGCTTCGGCATCGACGCGATCGGCCGCGGCGGCGTCGTCCACCTGCACGACCTCAACGCCCGGCGCACCGGGTCGAGCCACGTCCACGAGTTCGGCGCCCACCTCATCGGCGCCGACTACCTCGACACCCACGCGGTCGGCAACTACGACTTCTACGGACTGCCGACCGGCCTGGACCTGTCGGAAGTGCTGCGCCTGCTCGGCCGGCTCGTGGCCTCGCCCCGACACGCCGAGCGCGGTGTCGTGCCAACCGAGCTGACGGATCTGCGAACTGGCAGACTGAGCTGCATGTTCTACGCCCCGAACCTGGCCGAGTTGCACGACCTCATCGTCAGAGTCAAGGCGGCTCTGAGCCCCGACCGGTGATCGACACGCTGCCCGTGGTCGGGGCTCGGCGCTGGCTGGTGCTGGCCGTGGTGCTGCTGTGCTTCCTGCCCGCGGCCATGGACGTCACCATCCTCACCATCACCGTCCCGACGCTCGCCCACGACCTGCACGCGTCCTCGCCCGCACTGCTGTGGACCGTGGACGTGTACTCGCTGCTCATGGTCGGACTGGTGCTGGTGAGCGGCCCGTTGGGCGACCGGATCGGACACAAGCGCCTGCTGCTGGCGGGGTTGGCGGTGTTCAGCGCGGCCTCGGCGCTGTGCGCGGCGGCAACGGGACCGCTGACCCTGATCGGAGCCCGGGCGCTGCTGGCGGTCGGCGCGTCGATGATCATCCCGGCCACGCTGGCGCTCATCCGGCAGACGTTCGGCGACGGCCGCGACCACGCGGTGGCGATCGGGGCCTGGAGCGCGGTCGCCGCCGGCGCCTCGGCCCTCGGACCGGTGGTGGGCGGCCTCCTGCTCCAACACTTCTGGTGGGGCTCGATCTTCCTCGTCAACCTGCCCCTCGTGGCACTGGCCGTGCCCGCCGTGATGCTGCTGCTGCGCAACGAGATCGAGTCCGAGCGGCAGCCCTGGGAGGCCACCTCGCCCCTGCTGTCGATCGTGGGGTTCCTGGGCTGCGCCTACACCATCATCGCCTTCACCCACGACGGCGTCGGACCGCTGGAACTGGCCCTGCCGGGCGCGTTGGGCCTGGGCGCGCTGGTGCTGTTCGTCCGGCGCCAGCAGCGCGTGCCGCACCCGATGCTGGACCTGTCCCTGTTCCGGCTGCCGGGGCTGCGCGCCGGAGTGGTGGCCTCGGTGCTGCCGGTGCTGGTGATGGTCGGCTTCGAACTCCAACTGGTGCAGTACCTGCAGTTCGTCAACGGACTGTCGGCGGAGGACGCCGCGTTGTACCTGATCCCCATGCCGGTGGCCGCGATGGTGGCCGGCCCGGTGGGCGGCATGGTCCTCTCCCGCGTGGGGCGCCCCCGGGCGGACGTCCCCGCCGGCCTGCTGCTCGCCGCGACCGGGTACGTCCTGGTCGCCTCCGGCACGGTCGTCCTGCTCGGACTCGCCCTGATCGGGTTCGGTCACGGCCTGGTCCAGATGGTCGCCTCGAACCTCATCATGTCCACCGCGCCCTCTTCCCAGGCGGGCGCGGCGGCGGGCATCGAGTCCGTCTCCTACGAGGCCGGGGCCGGTCTGGGGATCGCCATCTTCGGCACGGTGGCCGCGGTGGCCTACCGCGCGCTCCTCCCGCCGGGCACGTCGACGTCCCCACTGGACGCCGGCACCTCCCCGCAGACGGCCCGGGCGTTCGCGGACGCCTTCCACACCATCACATGGCTGGCCGCCGCCCTCACCCTCGCCACGATCTTCCTCGCCACCCCCAAAGCGGCGTCGGCACCCCCTCCGCCCGAGCGTCCCGGGTAGCTTCTCGGGTCCGCTGCGCCCGCACCTCACGTCATGACGTCCCGTCAACTCGTCCCGTTGACGATAGGTTTGACGGATGCGCAAGAGCGCAAGTGACGTCATCGGGTGAAAGGGAAGGTCTTCCGTGGCACGTGCGAGACTGCGGGACCGGTTGCGGTACTGGTTCGACGGCACGATGGACCGGGGGACGCCGGCCCTGATCGGCTGGCTGGGCCTCGCCTCGGTCGCGTTGATCGCCGTGGTGACGGTGCTGGTGGTGGTGTTCACCAACTCCGACACCGAGAAGAACGGCGGCTGGCTGGGCGTGGCCTGGATGAGCCTGCTCCGCACGCTCGATCCCGGCACGATGGGCGGCGACACCGGCGGGCCGGTGTTCCTGGGCCTGATGCTGACGGTGACGATCGGCGGGATCTTCATCGTCAGCGCGCTGATCGGTGTGCTGACCACCGGCCTCGAAGCCAAGATCCAGGAGCTGCGCAAGGGCAAGTCACGGCTGATCGAGCACGAGCACACCGTCGTGTTGGGCTGGTCGGAGCAGGTCTTCACGGTCATCGGGGAACTGGTGGAGGCCAACCAGAGCGAACGGCGTTCCTGCGTGGTGATCCTCGCCGACCGCGACAAGGTCGCGATGGAGGACGAGATCCGTCGGCGGATCCCGGAGACCGGCCGCACGCGGGTGGTCTGCCGCTCCGGAAGCCCCCTGCAACGGGCGGACCTGGAGTTGGTGAGCCTCGACGCGGCCAAGTCCGTCATGGTGCTGCCGCCGGTCGGGGACGACAGCGACACCGACGTCATCAAGGTCCTGCTGCTCCTCAACAGCCGCCGCTGGAAGGGCACTCGGCCGAACATCGTGGCCGCCGTGCAGAATTCGCCGAACCTGGCGGCGGCCCGGCTGGCGGCCGGCGAGGAGGCGCTGGTGATCGACGCCGAGGACATCGCCGTGCGCCTGATCGTCCAGTCCCACCGGCAGTCCGGCCTGTCCACCGTCTTCAACGAACTGCTCAGCTTCGTCGGCAACGAGTTCTATCCGTACCCCGCCACCGCCCTGGCCGGCACCAGCTACGGAGAGGCCCTCGACCGGTTCGACCTCGGCGTCCCGGTCGGCCTGCGCAGGGCCGACGGCACAACCCTGATCAACCCCCCGATGGACACCGCCATCGGCGGCACGGACCAGGTGCTGGTGATCGCCGAGGACGACATCCTCATCCGGCTGGCGGAGCGCCGCCCCCGCGTCGTCGCGTCGGCGATCGCTCCGCCCGCCGACCGACTGCCGGTCCCCGACCGCACCCTCGTGATCGGGTGGAACTCCCGCGGCGTCAAAATCGTCAGGCTGCTGGACCGCCTGGTGGAGCCCGGTGCGCTGCTCGACGTCGCGGCCCCCCGTCCCCCCGCCGAAGACCTCGGGGACCAGTTGGCGCACCTCACGGTCGGCTACCGACCCTGCGAACCGACCCTCCGGCCGTCCCTGGAGTCCCTGGGCCTGGACCGCTACAGCCACATCATCGTCCTCACCGACGACGACATCCATCCCGAACGCTCCGACGACCGCGCCCTGGTGACCCTGCTGCACCTGCGCGACATCGCCATCCGCACCGGCAATCCGTATTCGATCGTCACCGAGATGAACAGCGACGCCAACCGGGAGATCGCCCAGGTCACCAAGGCCGACGACTTCATCGTCAGCACCAAGATCATCAGTCTCCTGCTGACCCAACTCACCGAGGACCGGGACCTCCACGCCGTGTTCACCGACCTCTTCGACCCGGAGGGATCGGAGATCTACCTCAAGCCGGCCGCCAGCTACCTCACCCCAGGCACCACGGCGAACTTCACCACCGTCATCGAGGCCGCCCGCCAACGCGGCGAGACCGCCATCGGCTACCGGCTCGCCCGACACGGCGACACACCCCCGACCTACGGCGTGGTCCTCAACCCCGCGAAGGCCGAACCGCTGGTGCTGGGCGAGGGCGACGCCGTCGTGGTGCTCGCCGAGGACGGCCGGGTGACGGCGAACGTGCCCGGCCCGCGGAAGGAGCACGGCAAGGTCGGCCCCGGGCTTCCGCGCCCGTAGCAGGGCCCGTCCAACAGCCGTCCCCCTACCCCATCCAGGCACCACGGCGAGCGCCGCTCCCCGTCCCGGCGCCGTCCCTCACCTGCCTGAAGGCGTCAAGCACACCGCCCCCGGGAGCGGAACGCTTCCCGCGCGGGTTCGTGCCACCCCAGAGGGTTGCAGACTTGCGCAGTTGGGAAAGTGTTTTACGCATTGACTCATTTTCTGGGAGGCATGAGGTGGCGCGAGGCAGGATGCCGTCGATCGGCAGCACCAATCTGCACGTCGGAGCGGCCGTCGCGGAGATCGAGGGCCTGTACACCGCGCTGCGCGGTGCGCGCGACGAGCACCACCGGGAACGCATCCTGGCCGACCTCGCCGAGGCCGGTCGGCGGCTCACCGCCCGCACGCACCCCACGCAGGGCAACCGGGGAGCCCTGCGGCCGCGTTCGCGCTGGGAGCGCAGGCGCCTGCTGGCAGCCCGCGGCGCCGACCTGGTGGCGACCTTCGCCACGGACGGCGGCTGGAGCCGCTGGGCCCGACTCAGGAACAGGTCGTAGCGACGCCACACCCCGGCCGGGCTGACCAACCATCGGCCCGGCCCGTCCATGCCCGCCTCCGCCGCGTCACGACCGCCGGAGGCCAGTCACCACCAGAGGGTCCCGACCGGCCGGCCCCTCACCCCACTTCATGTAAAGCTGCCGATATTCCCGTGACCGGCGCAGGGTACGGGTTATCCGATAAGCGCGAGAGAGCGTCATTGCGGCAGTCGTGAAATTCCGCGTGTCAACGAGGAGTTGGGACACATTCCGCACTAGCTTTCATAGCCGTACGAAGTCGATCGCCTTCCGATCGCTTCCGTTCAACCTACCGGAGATGAAATGCGCAAGCTTCGCAAGGCCGCCGTGGTGATCGCCGTTCTGGGCAGCGTCGGCTTCCTCGGCGCCGGCCCCGCAATCGCCCATGGTGGGAGCCAGGGCGGGACGAACTCCTTCTCCAGCGACCGGGAAGACGGCGGCAAGAGGGGCGGGCGGGAAGGGATCTTCGGAGTCTCCCAGGCCACCCAGTGCCGGTCGCACGACCTGAACATCGACGTCCTCGGTGCGGTCGGCCTCCTCGACGGCGCGCTGGGGAACGCACTCAACGGCGAGGGCTCGGCCGGCGCGCAGCAGACCAAGCTGGGCTCCGACATGGGGTGCAACAACGGCGCCTTCCAGAAGTAAGCAGCCAAACACGTAAGCAAGGGCGAACAGCCCCGGTGTCGAGCCCTCGTCTCGGCACCGGGGCTCGCTGCTGCCAGGCGCCGTTTCGACATCGCCGCGCATTCATCTCCCTGCCCCTTTCCGCGCACGAAGGCGTGCCACGGAAATGTGGTGTTCTCCTTTCCGGCCCACCCGGCAACTTTCCGGCCCACCCGGCAACGAAAAGCACTCCGCACGACGCCCGCGCCCTATCGCCACTCAGCCGAGGCGCAAACCCAGGCGCACGTAGTCGGCTCCCCCCGGGCCGGGCCGACGGGCGCCGTCTGCCCGCCGGCGGCGTAGTAGGCGCTCCGGGCCCTGGTGTGGAGGTCCGTCATCGCGTCCGCGTCCTCGGTCGATGCCTCTCGCACTCGCATGCTGCCGTTCATGTGCCGTAGGACGCCGGATGGTGGGGCGTGCGGTTCCAGGCCCGGCCTGCCGTCCGGGGTTGTGGGGGAGGCAGGCGGGCGCGGGAAGCGGCGCATTTCGCACACAACGCCCCTGTGTTGAGGGGGAGTTCGAGTGAGGGCGCGGCATCGGGTCACCGAGGTTCCCGGCCCGAAGGGCCTGCTAGCGTGGGCTCGTGCCGAAAACAGACAAGGTGCGCCGTCGCTGAGAGCGGCGGCGCACGACCCCGGTTCTCGCCGTCGCTCCTGAGCCCTGGCCAGGAGCGCCTTCGTGGCGCTCGGATTCTCCTTGTTCCGGAGCGCACCCTTGTTCGTCTTGTCCGTTCGTCAACGTCGGCGCGTCCTGGTGGCCGCCCTCCTCTCTGATGCGGTGTTTCCGCTCGCCATCACCGGTGCGACGGCGGCCGTCCCCGAAGTGACGGCGCAGGTGCCCGGCGCGGATGCGCTGGGGCCGTGGATCGTCCTCGCCTACAACGGGCTGTTCGCGGCAGCCCTGTTGCTGGCCGGGGCGGGCGCGGATCGTAGCGCCCGCACCCGCTTCTTCGCCGCGGGCAATGCCGTCGTCGCCGTCACCGGCATGTTGTCCGCCCTCGCTCCGGACGTGCCGTCGCTGGTGGCGCTGCGGGCGGTGGGCGGTGTCGGGGCGGCGATGTGTGCCGCCGGTGGATCGTCGATGGTCCTGGCCGTTTACCCGCCGGAGGAGCGGCGTCGGGTCTACGGGTACGCGGGGGCCGTGCTGGGCAGCAGCCTGGCGTTGGGGCCGGCCGTTGCCCAGGCACTCATGGCCGTCGGTGGATGGCCGCTGGTCTTCGCGGCCCCGGGAGGCGTGGCCGCGCTGGCGGCGTTGGGGACGTGCGGGCTTCCCGCCCTGCGCGGTCCGAAGCCGTCCGCAGCGTTCGACCTCGCCGGGGCCGTGCTCTTCGGGGTGGTCGTCGCCGCCGTGGTGACCGCACTCGGACTGGGCTTCGGGGCGGGCGTTCCGTGGTGGGGGCCGGCCGGGCTCCTCGTCCTCGCGGCGGCCGGCGTCGCCCGCCTCGTCCGGGTGGAACGGCGCGCGCCCGTCCCCGCGATCCCCGTGGACCTGTTGCGGATCCCCGCCTACCGCGCGTACGCGGTGGCGACGGGCGCGTTGATGGGGATGCTCGTGGTGGGGTTGACGGTGCTCCCGCAGCTCGGGTCGGCGTACGGCATGGGTCCGGGCCAGGCAGGGGTCATGCTCAGTCTCCTGACCGTGCCGTCGACGGTCCTGCCGTTGCTGGCCGCTCGGCTCGCGCGCCGCCTGGCCCGGTGGTTGGTGACGACGGCCCTGTCGGCCTGCGCCGCGACCGCGGTCGTCCTCCAGGTCGCCGACCGCCCGGCGGCCCTGCTCGTCGCGGCGGGGGTGGTGGGGCTCGCCCTCGGCCTGACCGAAGGCGTCCCGGACGGACAGGCGCTCCGGTACGTGCCCGCCCGGCGGGGAGGAGCGGGCGCCGCGCTGTTCAGTACGACGCGGATGACGCTGGAGACGTTGGTCCTGGCCGCCGCGACCGGGGCGATGACGGCCCTCGGCCCCGCCGCCGGGATGGCCGTCGCCGGTGCCGGGTGCCTGGCTGCCGCCCTCGTCGTCCGGCGGGCCGTCCCCTCACCGGCAGCCTCGCCGACGGAAAACGGGGGTGGGCTCGACGCCTCGGCCGGTTAGGGTCGCGGGGTGCCCGAACTCACCCGGCTGCACGGCAGCCACTCCCCCGCGGTCCTGGCGTTCGAGCGGGCGAACCGTGCGTACTTCGCCGCGTCGATCTCCGACCGTGGCGACGCCTACTTCGCCGACTTCACCGGTCGGTACGACGCCCTGTTGGCCGAGCAGGCGGCCGGTGTCTGCGCCTTCTACGTGCTCGTCGCGGAGGATGGCGCGGTGCTCGGCAGGTTCAACCTGGTCGACATCGAGGAGGGCACGGCGCAGCTCGGCTACCGGGTCGCGCAGCACGTCGCAGGCCGTGGTGTGGCGACCGCAACCGTGCGGGAGCTGTGCCGACTGGCTGTCGAGCGGCACGGGTTGCGGACACTCAGGGCGGCCGCCGCTCACGCGAACACCGCGTCCCGGAGGGTGTTGGTCAAGGCCGGGTTCGTCTTGGTCGGCCCGGCGGACCCGGCCGATCTCGGCGGGAAAGAGGGGGCCTGGTACCGGCGCGATCTGGTGCTCCCACGGTAGGACGCGGTCGGGCCGGCGGGGGTGGTGGCGCGGGAGTGCGACGTGGGCCTTTGCGGCGTGATCGATGAGGTTCCGTCACGGGACCGACGGATACCGGTGTGAGGATGTGACAGGTGAGCGAAGAGGATCTGTTGGCGGCGCGCTTCGAAGCGGAGCGCGGGCAACTGCGCGCGGTCGCCTACCGTTTGCTGGGCACGCTGGCCGAGGCCGAGGACGCCGTCCAGGACGCCTGGCTGAAGCTGAGCCGCACGGACGTGGGCGAGGTGCGGAACCTGGGCGCCTGGCTGACCACCGTCGTCAGCCGCGGCTGCCTGGACCAGTTGCGCTCGCGCGCCGCGCGCCGTGAGGAGCCGTTGCCCGAACAGGACGGCTCGGTGCGGCTGCCGGACCCGGTCGTCAGCGGCCTGACCACGCTCGACCCCGAGCGGGAGGTCCTGGTCGCCGACTCGGTGGGCATGGCGCTGATGGTCGTGCTGGAGGCCCTCGCGCCGGCGGAGCGGGTGGCGTTCGTGCTGCACGACATGTTCGACGTGCCCTTCGACGAGATCGCGCCCGTCGTCAACCGCACCTCGGCAGCCACCCGGCAGCTCGCCAGTCGTGCCCGCCGCCGCGTCCAGGGCGTCACCTTGGGAGCCGACACCGACCAGGCACGCAAGCGCGAGGTCGTGAACGCCTTCCTGGCCGCTTCGCGCGGCGGCGACTTCGAAGCGCTCCTCGCCGTCCTCGACCCCGAGGTCGTGGCCCGCTCGGACGGCGGGGCACTCCTGCCCAGCCTGCTGCGGCGTGGCGCGGACGACGTCGCCTCCCAGGCGATGGCCTTCGCCCGGTTCGCCGCCGATGCGCGCCTGGTGCTCGTCAACGGCTCCCCCGGTGTGGTGTCCTTCGCCGACGGGCGTCCGCTGTCGGTCATGTCGTTCACGATCCGCGAGGGCCGGATCACCGGCCTCGACATCCTCACCGATCCGACGCGCCTCGCCGCGCTCGGCCTGGTCGGCTGATCGGACCCGTCGGCCACGCGGCATGCCGGAAGGGACCGGAACGGGCTGCCGAGGCGGAACTCCGCCGCCCCGGCGGCCCGTTCGGGTGCTCAGCGGGTCACGGTCCACTTCTGGTTCTCGGCGCCGTTGCAGTCCCACAGGCCCGGCCGTGCGCCGTTGGCGGTGTTGAACCCCAGGACGTCGAGGCACTTGCCCGACGCCGGGTTGAGGAGGGTCCGGTCGTCGCGGACCTGCCAGGTCTCGGACGGTGCGGCGACGCAGTCGTAGATCTCGACGAGGGTGCCGTTGTCCTTGCCGCCCCAGACGACGTTCAGGCACTTGCCCAACGCGCCGATCGTGCCGTCCGCGTTGAGCGTCCAGTCCTGGGCGGGCGTGCCGTTGCAGTCGTACATCTGGACCGGCTGGGCGTTCTTCGACTTGCCGTCCTTGACGTCCAGGCACTTGCCCCCGTAGCCGACGATGGGGGTCCGCGGGCGGCCGTCGTACAGGATCTCCGCGCTGACGTGGTCCGTGGCGTACGTGCCCGGACCGCAGGCGACCACCGACGTGCCGTTGCCGGTCACCTGTGCGCCCCGGACGAAGAAGTCGAAGGGTTGGCCGTTCACGTAGCGCACGCACCAGTCGGTGGCGCGCCAGACCGTGGTGGGCGGTACGCCCTGGCAGGCCACGGTGGCCACGGGGCCGCCGTGGCTCTTGGTGCAGGCGCCGGGGTCGGCGGCCTGTGCCGTGCCCGGCAGGCAGAGCACGGCCGCGCCGGTCGCCACCGCCACGGCAAGGACCCGGTTTCTCATGGTGTCTCCCTCAACAAGTCAGCAGATGCGCTCAACACGTACCGGAAGAAAAGGAAATGACCGCCCCTAGACGGGCGATAAGAACGCCGATCTGGATTTGGGAGAACATAGCGCAGGAAACGTTGAAAGAAGCGTGGGGTTTTGGCCAACAGGCAGGTGCGCGGTGCGACCGTGCGGACGTGGGCCGTTGGCCTCGGTGCGCCACGGGTCGCACGGTCGCCACGCGGCGGATGCCTGGGGCCGGGTGGTGCCGGTCCGGCCGGGGATCACAGCCAGGTCGTGGCCAGCCAACCGGTCGTGGCCGCGGCCAGGAGCAGTGTGAGGTTGAGCGCGATCCGGCGGTCGCCGCGGACGAGGTGGACACGCGTCGCGGCGAGTTGCAGGACGACGAAGCCGGCGGCCGCGGCCAGGCACAGCCAGGGCGCGGTACCCGTCAGCGGGGGCAGCAACAGCCCTATCGCTTTGGCAGACCTGGCCGACCGCCGCTGGTTCCGGTTCCCGGAGGGCACCGATCCGCGGTGGCAGGCGTACTGGCACGGCGGGGAGCCCCGCGAGGGTCCGGTGGTGCGGACCGTTCAGGAGTGCCAGCAGGCCGTGCTCTGGAACGGCACGGTCGGCATGACCCTCCTGGACCACGAGCCGGTGCCGGGGCTCACCGTGGTGCCGCTGGTCGACATGGCCCCGAGCCGCGTGGTGGTGGCGTGGAGCGCCGGCGACGCCCGTCCGTTGGTCCGCGGGTTCGTCCGGATCGCGGTCGCCGCCTACGGCGACTGAGATCCGCACCGATCGGGCGCCGGCCCGCCGTCCTTCACCGACGCTCCGGCACCGCTACCGGTGCGTCGCCCGCATCCGCAGTGCGCCCGGTGCGAAGGACGCCCCCAGGCGAGCGCTCCGATCCGTGGCCTCGCGGTGCTCGGGGCGGACGCCCGGTGGACGTCGCTGCCGGTGGACAACACGTCTGGTTGGGCGCGGACTTCGTAGCGGGGCGTCACCAGGTACCAGACGAGCTCGCCTCTCGGCGCGGCCGACTCCCCGTGCAGGCTGTCGTGTTCGGGGGCCCCGCGGCGAACGGCGTCAGGTGCCCGCGGACCGGACCCGCTGGTCCTCGGAGAGGGGTGGTGCGCAGGCAGTGGTGGCCGAGCGGAATGCCCTGCGGTAGGCGGACGGGGTGGTGTCCAGGGCGGTGCGCATGTGCTGCCGCAGGTTGGTGCCGCTGCCCAGGCCGGCCCTGGCGGCGATGTCGTCGACAGGCAGTTCGGTCGACTCCAGCAGATGGCGTACGTGTGCCAAGCGGGCCGAGGCGAGCCATTCCGCCGGAGAGAGCCCGGTCTCCTGCCGAAAGCGCCTGGTGAAGGTCCGTACGCTCATGTGGCAGTGGGCCGCGAGGTCCTTGAGGGACAGCCGCCGGGCCAGGTGTTCCGCCATCAGCGTCCGCGCCCCGGCCGTCGAGGTGCCCACGTCCTCCCGCACCGGGTGTTCGATGTACTGTGCCTGCCCTCCGTCCCTCATGGGCGCGACGACGTTGTACCGCGCCACCCGGTTCGCCACGGAACTGCCGTGGTCCTCCCGGACCAGGTGCAGGCACAGGTCGATGGCAGCCGCGCCGCCGGCCGACGTCAGGATCCCGCAATCGGCGATGTACAGCGGGGCGGTGTCGAGGTCGACTGCGGGGAAGAGCCGTCGGAACTGCTGCGCGTAGCGCCAGTGGGTCGTGGCCCGGCGGCCTTCCAACAGGCCGGCGGCGGCGAGGACGAACGAGCCGGTGCACAGGGACACCACCCGGGCGCGGCGCCGGGCCGCACTGCGCAGTGTCTCGGCGACGGAGGCGTCCACCGCGCCGGCGTCCAGTACCTCCGGGCAGCGGGTGCCGGCGACGATCACCGTGTCGGCGTCCTCCAGCAGGGACAGGTCGCCCTGGGGCGTGACGCCGTACCCGTTCACCGTCGGTACGGGAGAGCCGTCCGGGGTGAGGGTGCGCACTTCGTAGGCGGCGGTGCCCGCGCGGGTTTCGACCGCGGCCAGCATCTGGGCCGGGATGCTCAAGTCGAAGGCCACCACCGGTGCAAGGGCGAGGACGGCCACATGATGCGGTGTCGCAACAACCATGGCCCAATAGTTGCACATAGCGGCCCACGGGCCACTTCTGTGCCGCCCGTGATCGGCAGAGACTGAGGTCAGTTCCGCACAACAGACCGGGCAGCCCCCGGTCGAACACCCGGAAGGTGGCCATCCAGCCATGCCCGTCCCCGCTGTCGATCCCGAGATCCAGACCCTGCTCGACACCGCCGACACCGGCGTCTTCCCCGTCCACGGCCTGGATGCCGTCCTCGCCGACCCCGAGCGCTACGCACTGCTGCGCGCACACCCCGACACCCCCGCCGACGACCAGGTCACAGTGCGAGACCTGTACGTCCCCGGCCCCGCAGGGCAACTACGTCTGCGCGTCTACCGCCCCGACACCACCGAAGACCTGCCGATGATCCTCTACGTGCACGGCGGCGCCTACACCTACGGATCCCCGGAGGCCGAAGAGGGACGCTGCCTGCGGTACGCCCGCGACGCCCACGCCGTCGTCGTCTCCGTCGACTACCGCCTCGCCCCCGAACACCCCTACCCGGCCGCAGCCGACGACGCCTACGCCGCCCTGACCTGGATCGCCGACAACCCGGCCGAACTCGGCGGAGACCGCACCCGCATCGCGGTGGCCGGCGGCAGCGCCGGCGGGAACATCGCCGCCTCCACCGTGCTCCGCGCCCGCGACCTGTCCGGCCCGCACCTGCTTTTCCAGTCCCTGACCTACCCCAGCGTGGACGGCAGCCTGACCAGCGCCTCGGCACGGGAGTTCACCGACACCCCGGTCCTCAACCGGGGCGCAATGGAACTGGCCGTGCAGTACTACGCGAAGGACAGTCACGCCGACCCGTACGCCTTCCCGATCCGCGCCACTGATCTCAGCGGCCTGCCGCCCACCTACATCGCCGTGGCCGAGATCGACCCGCTGCGCGACGAGGGCCGTGACTACGCCGCACGCCTGTCCGCCGCCGGCGTCACCACCGAACTCGTCCAAGTCCCCGGTGCCGTCCACGGCTTCGACATCCTCTTCCCCCAGGCCCGCATCAGCGAACACAACCTCACCGACCAGATTCGCACCCTGCGCGCGGCCCTCCACCCCTGACCGGGTGTCCCTACCGGCCTTCGACCGGGAGGCATACAAGCAGCGCAACCCGTCGAGCGGTGCATCGACCGCTCGACGCAGTGGCGCGGCATCGCCACCCGCTACGAGAAGACCTCACCCCTCTCCCCGAGCGGACTCCACATCGCGGGCGTCTTCCTCCGGTCCGCACGCCGATCCAAACGAAACCGCCTAGTACACGGGAAGTGCCAGCAGTGTCGCGTGGTTGAGGACGAAGAGGCGGTTGCCGCTGGCGGCGATGGTGCGGGGCGGGCCGCCGGCGAGGGCGTATGTCTGGGGCCGGCCCTGGCCCGAGCGCGGCAGGCCGGTCACGCCGGTCTCCTGGCTCTCCACGATCCAGACGCCGTTGCCCTGGACGACCGGTGGCAGCCACGGCGGGACGACGCCGGCGACCATCATCGGGTCGGCGGCCTGGCTGCCGTCGGCGTGCAGCGAGCGCAGTGCGTCGCAGTCCAGCGCGTGGACCACGCCGCCGGTCACGGCGGGCGGGCCCCAGCCGCCGGTGCCGCGCCGGGGCGGTCGCAACGGGTCCCGGGACCACAGTTGGCGACCGCCGGCGACCTCCACCGCCGCCAGGCTCCGGCCGCCGAGGTAGACGGTGCCGCCGTCGATGGCGGGCCGGAGCGCTCCGTCCGCCTGGCCCTTGCGGACCCAGGCGCGGGCGCCGTCGCCGGCGCGGACGGCGGCCACGTCTCCGGTCTGCGTGCACAGCACCAAGTGGCCGGCGCCGAGGGCCGCGACGGGGTGCCCGCCGGCCAGCGACAGCGGTGGCCGCTGCGTCCAGCGCACCTTCCCGTCGGTGCCGACGCAGCGCAGCCGACCGTCGGTGGTGAGCAGGTAGACGGCGCGGGAGTCGGCCGCGAGCAGTGCGCCCACCTGCGCGTCCACCGTCCACCGCGGCGATCCGGTGGCGGCGACCCAGGTGCGCAGGGTCCCCTCGGCGTCGGCGGTGGCCACCAGGCGGTCCCCGATCGAGAGGTAGCCGGCGTCCGCCTTGGCGTCGCCGACCCGCCACCGTTCCCGGCCGTCGGTGACCCGGCGCGCCGCGATGCCGCCGCCGGAGGCCCCGAACACCACCACGTCGCGCACCGGCAGCGGAGCCGGCGAGCCGGCGTCGGCCACGTCCTGGAGGGGTCCCCACAGCGGCGTCGGGGTGCCGTCGGCGGAGCCCAACGGCGCGGCCTGGACCTGCACGGCGGGCGGGACGTCGAACGGGTCGGACGGGGCGTCACCGCGGCTGAGCCACCAGGCCGTTCCGCCGCCCGCCGCGGCCAGCAGCGCGCCGCCGCCGGCGGCGGCGAGCAGCAGGCGCCGGCGGGAGACGCCGGGGCCGCCGCCGACCGCGCCGGGACCGGCGGTGGGCGCCGGGCCGGCCGGCTGGGACGTCACGCGCCGCGCCGCCGCCTCCCGACGGCGGATCTCCTCCCCCAACCGGCCGGACTTCCACAGCTTCTCGGGCTGTCGCGGGGCCGCCGCGGCGTCGGCGACCTGGCTGGGCAGCGGGCGGGCCTTCGGGTCCTTGGCGAAGCACGGCGTGAGGAGGTATCGCAGGGGCTCGGGCACGGCCGCCAGGTCCGGTTCGCCATGCACGACCTCGTACAGGACCGCGGTGATCTCGGCGCCGGTGTACGCGGGGCGGCCGGCCGCGGCGTAGGCGAGGACGGCGCCGAGCGAGAAGACGTCGGCCGCCGGTCCGACGCGCTGGCCGAGGACCTGTTCCGGGGCGCCGTAGCCGGGGGTGACCGGGATCTGTCCGGTGCGGGTGAGGGTCAGGCCGTGCTCGGGGCGGGCGATGCCGAAGTCGATGAGGCGGGGGCCGCGGGCGGTCAGCACGACGTTGGGGGGCTTCACGTCCCGGTGGACGAGCCCCGTGGCGTGCACGTCCTGGAGGGTGCGGGCCAGTGACCGGGCCAACTCCCGTACGCCCGCGTCGTCGAGCGGTCCGAAGCGGGTGACGGCGTCGTCCAGCGTGGGGCCGGCCAGGAACTCGGTGGCGATCCACGGTCGGCCGCCCGCCAACTCGGCGGCCAGGACGCGCGCCACGCCCTCGCTGGTCACCGCCTGCGCGGTGCGCGCCTCGCGCAGGAAACGCTCTGCCAGGTGCCCGTCGTGGGCGAGTTCGGGCAGTAGGACCTTCACCGCGGCGGGACGCGCGGACGCGTCCACGCCGAAGTACACCTTGCCCATGCCGCCCTCGCCGAGGACGCCGTGGAGGCGGTAGGGGCCCAGGCGCAGCGGGTCTCCCTGGCCGAGGGGTTTCACGGTGGTCGTCTCCTGGGTCGTGCGGGAGGGGCGGGTCAGGCCAGTGGAAGGGCGAGGGTCCGCTTCTCCTGGCGGACGTACAGGTGGCCGGCCTCGGCGTCGGCGGTCAGGACGACGGGCGTCGCCTCGTAGGTCCAGACGGCCTCACGGGTTTTGAGGTCGACGGCGCGCACGCCCTTGTCGTCGGCGCAGTAGGCGTACCGCTTGCCGACCGCCACGCCCACGTCCCGCAGGCTCTTCCTGCCGGACAGCCCCTTCTCCTGCCAGTTCAGGGTGCCGGAGAGGGCGTCCACGGCGACCAGCCCGCGGTCCGCCTCGGTGCAGTAGACGACGCCGTCCTGGACGACGGGCGGGCCGTACCGCCGTTCCTCCCCCGCGCTGTCGCCGACGTCGCGCCGGGTGCCGAAGACCCACGCCAGTTCCCCGTCGGACAGCCGCCGGGCGGTGAGGGCCTGCGCGCCCAGGTACAGGGTGCGGTCGTCGAGGACCAGATGGGACGGGGGTGCGCCGTCGAACGTCTCGGCGAGTTGCCACAGTTGGCGGCCGCTGGCCTTGTCGTGCACGGACAGGTGGAGGAACTTCGAGCCCTCCGACGGGCTCCCGCACAGCACCACCCGGGCCCCGGACACGGCGCCGCACAGCGCGGGCGGGCTGTTCTCGGCCTGCGGGCCGTCCACCGGGGTGCGCCAGCGCTCCTTGGCCGTGCCCAGGTCGGCGGCGACCAGGTACCAGCGTCCGCCGGCGGCGGCCTTGGCGACCAGGTACGCGACCCCCTCGGCCACGCACACCAGCTGGTTGAACTTCTCCTTGCCGGCGAACGCGGACAGTTCCACCAGGGGCTTGCCCAACGCGCCGTCGGTCTGCGCGACCTCGCACACCGCGAGCGACGCGCCCTGCTCGGCCTCCCGCAAGGCGTAGATCCGGGTTCCGTCGGTGGCCGAGCGGTAGGTCTCCTCGATGTTCGACTGCCACGTCGCGTTGCCCGACTCGGCGTTGATGCCGCACAGCACGATGCCCGCACGCAGGGCCAGGTTGCGGCCCACCCGCATCACCTCGCCGCCGGACTCCGGGCACCACAGGCCGGCGCTCCACAGCGCGCTGGGCGGCTTCGGCCGCTCGACGGCGTCCTTCTTCGGGGTGTCGCCCCCACCGCCGCCCCCGAACAGGGCCCAGCCCCCGCCGCCGAGGAGTCCGCCCCCGAGGAGGGCGCCGCCGGCCACGGCCAGCAGCCGCCGCCGGGAGACCCCCGGTCCGGCGGCCGGCTCGGCGCGCGGGGCGTCCGCGGGCGCCGGCGGCGGCAGGCGGTGCGGCGGTTCGCGCCACACCTCGTCGCTGCGCCGGGCGATCTCCTTCAGCACCGCGTCGGGCAGCAGTTCCGCGAAGGCGCCGTGGCCGGCCGGGGTCTGGCCCGCGGCGTCCAGTGCGGTGCGCAGCTCGGTGGTGGTCGGACGGTGTGCGGGGTCCTTGGCCAGGCAGCGGGCGAGCAGGGGGCGCAGCGTCTCGGGGACCCGGCCGAGTTCCGGCTCGCCGAACCGGACGCGGTACAGCAGGTCGGTGGGGGCGCCGCCGCCGAACGGGCCGGCGCCGGTGGCCGCGAAGACCAGCACGCCGGCGAGCGCGAACACGTCGCCGGCCGCGGCGTGTTCCAGGCCCGCCGCCTGTTCGGGCGACATGAACGCCGGTGTGCCCACGGCGTTGCCGACGCTGGTGAGGTGCTCGTCGCCGAAGGCCCGGGCGATGCCGAAGTCGATGATGCGTGGGCCCTGTGCCGTCACCAGGACGTTGGACGGCTTCAGGTCGCGGTGCACCACCTCGGAGCGGTGCAGTTGTTCCAGCCCGGCGGCGAGGGCGGCGCCCAGGGCCCGCACGGCCGGCTCCGCCAGGGGCCCGCCCGCCTCGACGGCGGTGTCGAGCGGCGGGCCGAGGACGTACTCCGTCGCCAGCCACGGGGTGGGGGCCTGGGGGTCGGCGTCGACGACCGCCGCGCCGTGCCCGGAGCCGATAACGCGCGCCGCGTCCGCCTCCAGCCGGAACCGGGTCCGCAGCGTGGTGTCCGAGACGAGCCGGCTGTGCAGTGTCTTCACCGCGACGGTGCGGCCCGCCGCCGAGCGGGCCAGGTAGACGGTGCCCATGCCGCCGCCACCGAGGCGGGCGAGGAGGCGGAACGGGCCGACGGTGTGCGGGTCGTCGTGCAGAAGGGGGGAGATCACGCCTCAGCGCTCCTGGGTGGGCAGTGCGGTGGCGAGGACCCCCGCCGACTGGCGGGACAGCGCCTCGACGACGCGGCCGGGCAGGGACATCGGCTCGGTGGCGCCGGCCAGTCCGCCGTACGCCGCGCCCGGCAGCAACGCGCCCAGCACGGCGACCGGTTCGGGTCGGCCCTGCGGGTCGCGCGAGCGGCAGGCGGAGACGAGGTCGCGCAGTCCGGTGGGGACCTCGTCGCGTTCCGGCACGGTGTGGCCGGTCGCCGCGTACGCCAGCACGGCGCCCAGGGCGTAGACGTCGCCGGCCCGGTCCGCGGGGCCGCCCGCCGCGCGTTCGGGAGCCAGGCAGCCGGTCTCCAGGACGCTGGTCCGCGGGGGCGCGGTCGCTGCGAGGGGGTGGGCGCGGGTCGCGCCGAAGCAGCCCAGCAACGGCCCGCAGGCGGTCAGCAGCACGCCCGCCGGGCACACGCCGCCGTGGACGATGCCCAGGACGTGGGCGGAGGCCAGGGCCTCGGCCAGCGCGCCGCCGAGCGTGCGGACCAGGGGTTCGGGCAGCGGGCCGCCGTGGGCGGCCAGCACGGCCGGCAGCGGCAGGGCGGGCCGGTAGGGGCTGGCGTACCAGGGGAAGGCCGGTGTCCCCCCGAGTTGGGTGACCGGCCAGAACCCGGGCTGGGTCAGCCGGGCCGCCTGTTGTGCCTCCGCCGCCCACTGCGCCGGGTCGCTGCCGGGGGCCGGCAGGCACGCCACGACGGTGCGCCCGCCGTCCGCGCTGCGCGCCAGGTAGCGGCGTTCGGGCACGCCCCGGCTCCCGTCGGCGTCGAGGCGCGCCAACGTCACAAAGTCCCCGATCCGTGGCGGATCGTCCTGCCGCAACTGCTGCACTCCGGTGTTGCTCCCCCGTCAGACGTGTTACGGCCGTGAGCCTATATACGGCCTGGCGAAAAAGGGAACGCGGGTCCGTTTCCGGGCGGCGGCCGGACCGGCACGCGGGTCGGTCGGGAGGTGTTGGTGAAGGATCCGCCGAGATCCTCGCCGGGCACGACGCGGTGGCGTACTGTGCCGCTGCACTCGACGGGTGGAGGGGGCTTCAGTGGTGGGGCGGGCCGAGCCGGGGCTGTTCTTCGTGCCGCTGGGCGTGGCCCTGAGCGTCACCGTCGTCGCACTGTCCGCCAGTCTGGCCCGCGAACACCCCGGCTTCGGGGAGGTCCTGGCGATCGGTGCGTTCGCCGGGCTGGCCGTCGGGTTCGGCTCGGTGGGCGTCCTGCGGGGGTGGCGCCTGCCGGACGGCAGGGCCGGCAGGGGCGGGGTCGCGATCGGCGTGGCGTGGATGGTGATGCTGACGGCGACGGTGTGGCCCCGGGTGCACTGACCGGATGCGGCGGACGGCGGTCTCTCCGCCCCCGACCCATCGGATGTGCCCTAGGTCCAGGGCGGTGCGCCGCCGCCGAGCCAACGGGCCAGCCTGCGCCCGTCGATCAGCCGTAGGGGTTCGGGGAGCGAGGCGTTGGCGACCTCGGCGTCCCGGGTGAACCGCGAGGTGGTGACGATGACGGCCTGGTCGCACTGGTGGTAGGCGCGGTACGTGCCGTTCGCGGTGTAGATCGCCGGCGCACCGACCCGGTTGCCCTCGGCGTAGCGCTTGCACTGGACGGCGATCCGGCGGCCGTCACGCAGGACGACGAGGACGTCCAGGCCGCGGTCGTTCGCCCCGCCGGAGACGGTGGCGGAGCGCACGGCCGGATCCTGGCGCGCGAGGTCGGCGACCGCGTGCTCGAACTGGGTGCCGGTCATGTGCTGGAGGGCGGCGAGGGTGTGGGTGACGTCCCGGCGGGGGCCGGTGACGCCCGGGAGGTCGAGGCGGCCGGTCCGGACGAGGAGGACCAGCGTCGCCGCGGCGGCGAGGACGCCGACGGTGACGGTGGCGACGGGGTGCGCCCGGGCCAGGGCGACGAGCGCGGCGAGCAGCAGCGCGGCGACGGCGAGACGGGTGAGGGCCCGTTCGCGCGCCCTGCGCCGGGCCGCTCGGCCGCGCGGGCGGCGGACGGGGCGCCGGGCGGGCCCGCGGACGGGCCGACGCGCGGGGCGTCGGTCAGGACGTCGGGTGGTGACGCGTCGTCGGGCGCGCTGGGTCATGCATGTTCCTCCCCTGGCCGGCCGGGTACCGAGTCGGTCCGGTGCTCACTGCCCGGACTGCGAGATGCCGTGCACGAGTTGGCTGAGGAACTGCACGATCCCCTGCCCGACCGGCGTCGGCGCGAGCAGGACGCCCAGCGCCAGCACGATGACGACCGTCACCTTCTCGTCGAACCGGCTCCGGGACTGCGTGCGGCGGCGCAACCGCAGAAACACGATCACCGCGAGCAGCACCACGATGTTGATCGTCAGCAACCGTCCGAACCTCCCCGTCGACCGCCGTCGCCCCGCCCGGCAGCGGGCCCCCTCCGGCCCCTCCTGTGTAGCGCGAACCGTGCTGCCCCGTAGCGCAGTTGCAAAGGGTTGTCGCGAAACGTGCGGCTGGCCGGAATGTGCCGCGGGCGCCCCCGGCGGCGGGGGGAACTGGGACGACGCCCACAGGCGCGGCATCCAGGGGGCGACTACCGGCCCCTTCCGTGCGCAGTGGCGAACGGCGTTCCCGGGCGGCCGGCCCCGAACGACATCGCACCCCGGAGCGCGCGCTCCGGGGTGCGATGTCGTTCGGGGTGCGATGTCGTTCAGGGCCGGTTTCGTACGTGGCGGTGTCAGCGACCGCGTCTGCGGCCGTCCACGTCGGTGCCGTAGATGCTGGCCCCGGCGCGCTGGACGACCTTGGTGATCCTCTTGTGGTTGTCGATGGCGACGTCCGAGCGGCAGCCGTCCGTCGGCGGGAACAGCAGGCTGAGGCTGAACGACGGGGTGCAGTGGACGTTCTCGATGAACCGGTCGCCGCCGCCCGAGGCGCTGGCCGTGCCCGCCACCGACAGCAGCAGCGCACCGGCTCCCAGAGTGCCCGCGACCACATTCAATGCCTTACCCACGACGGAACTTCCTTCCTCTACCGGTCCCGGCCCGATGCCGGGATCACCGCGAGAACGAACCAGTGGCCGGAAGATCACGCGGCATTGCTCCGTCGCGGTGACGGGGCGTCGTCGGCGACCGTGCGGCCGGTCCGCCGGAGCGGGTGCGCGGTGGCAGGAATACGCCGTCGCTCGGTGGCCCGGGCCACGTCCGGGGTACCGGGGGCACTGTGCGGTTCCTACGGAGCGGGCGGCGGACGGAGGCGGAACCGTCGTGGGCCGGTGGCGGTCGGGGGTCGTGGGCGGTGTCCACGGCGGACGGCCGGTCGGCGGGCGGGACGGATCAAGGGCGGCGGGCGGGGATCGTTGTGCGATCCCGCCATGTCCGGCATGTATTGGGCAGTGCGTCAATACGGTCGTGAACTGCCTTTTCAGGTCAGACGGGCCGGAAACCGCCCGCCGTCGGGCGCGGCCGGTGAGAATCTCAGCCGTACATCCAGAGTCGAACGGCCCGAAGGGACACAGGTGATCCGGGTCTTGGTGGTTCATGAGACGCGGCTGTTGCGCTCGGCGCTCGCCTCGCTGCTGCGCGACGAGAAGGACATCGAGGCGGTGGCCGCCTGCTGGAGCAGTGCCTCCGGCACCGCCCGGTCCTTCCGTCCGCAGGTGTGCGTGGTGGACGGTGACGGCGTCGACCCGATCCCGACGGCCGGGCCGCCCGGCGGGCCGGACTGCGCCCTGCTCGTCCTCGCCAGCGCCTGCCGGCCGGGCGTGCTGCAACGGGCCCTGGCGGCCAAGGCCCGCGGGTTCGTGGACAAGGACGCGCCGCCGGACCGCCTGCGGCACGCGGTGCGCCAGGTAGCGGCGGGCGAGCGCTACCTCGACCACTCCCTCGCCCGCGACCTGCTGAACGCCGCCGACATTCCGCTGACCGCCCGCGAGTTGGCGGTGCTGCGGCTGGTCGCCAAGGGGGCCGGCGTGCCGGAGATAGCGGGCGAGCTCTATCTGAGCAAGGGCACGGTGCGCAATTACATGGCGGCCATCAACCGCAAGACCGGCGCCCGCAACCGCGTCGACGCGCTGCGCATCTCCCAGGCGGCGGGCTGGGTGTAGGGCGGTGACCGGGCAACCGCGGCGTCACGCGAGGTGCGCCCCGGTCGGGGGTCGCTCCGGGCACTGCGGGTCCCAGCCGCCCGCCAGGTCGCGGTAGAGCGGCGAGCGGCGCAGCAGGTCGGCGTGCGTGCCGAGGGCGGTGCGGGTGCCGTCCAGGACCAGGATGCGATCGGCCCGCCGGGCGGAGCTGATCCGGTGGGCGACGACCACGAGGGTGCCGGGGCGGTCGCGGAAGGCGCGTTCGGCGCGTTCCTCGGCGGCCGGGTCGAGGTGGCAGGTGGCTTCGTCGAGGAGTACCAGGGGTGCCGGGGAGAGGTGGGCCCGGCCCAGGGCGAGCAGTTGGCGTTCCCCCTGGGACAGCGCGGTCGGGTCGAGCGGGGCGTCCAGCCCGCCCAGCCGGTCCACGAGCGGGCCGAGGCCGACGGCGTCCAGGGATGCCGCGAGCGCGCGGGGCGGCGCACCGTCGGGGCAGAGGTACAGCAGGTTCTCGCGCACCGTGCCGGTGAACACGTAGGCCTGCTGCGGGATGAGGACGCGGTGCGGGTCGGGGCCGGTGGTGGGTGCGGACGGTGCGCGGCCGGCGACGCGGACCTCGCCGGCGGTGGGCGTGAGCAGCCCCGCGGCGAGCCCGGTGAGGGTGGACTTGCCGGTTCCGCTGGGTCCGACGACCACGAGGTGTTCGCCCGGTTCGACGGTGAGGTGCAGGTCGCGGACGACCGGGCGGGCGCCGGTGCCGTAGGAGAAGGTGGTGGCGCGGAATTCCACCCGGGGGCCGTCGGCGGGCGGGGCCGTCGGCGCGGGCGGGGGCGCCGGTGGCGGGTCGGGCGGGGTCTCGCCGGTGAGCCGTTCGAGCACCACCAGGAGGCGGGTGCCGGCGGTGCCGAGGGCCTGCATCACGCTCTGGAGGGCGGGTTGCAGCGCCTGGGTCAGATAGGTGAGGGCGCCCAGGACGTCCCCGGTGGTGAGGTGCCGGCGCAGCAGCCAGGGGGCGGCGAACAGCAGCAGGAGCACCGGCAGTTGGCCGGCGATGCCGAGCGCGAGACTGCGGGCGGCCGTCCAGCGCGCCAGGCGGCGGGCGGTCCGGGCCTCGGCCTCGATCAGGGCGTGGGTGCGAGCCGCCGTGCGGCGTTGGGCCCCGCAGGCGACCACGTCGCGCAGGCCGGTCGCCACCGCGCCGAGCTCCGCCGCCAGCGCCTCGTCGGCCTGGAGGAAGGCCCGTTGGTGGCGGGCCATCGGGACGAGGGTGGCCAGGAAGAGGACCAGTCCGGCCAGCAGCGGCGGGACGACGACGAGCAGCAGTTCCGGGGCGAGCGAGAGCAGCCCGATCAGGGCCCCGGCAGCGGTGAAGACGAAGGAGCGGGCCACCAGCACCAGGCCGGCGAAGCTGTCCCGGGCCAGTTCCGTCTGGTTGGTCAGGCGGGAGACCACGGCGCTGTCCGCCGCTCTGGAGGGGTCCGCCACCGCCCGGCCCAGCGCGGCGGTGACCACCTGGCGCACCAGCCGGTCGCGCAGCGGCTCGACGAGGGCGGCCAGTCCCCGGAAGACGCCGCGGCCCGCGATCCCGCCGAGGACGACGGTCACCGCGGCCACCGCCAACCAGGCCAGACCGGTCCCGGTGCGCCCGGCCAGGAACCCGGCGTCGAGGGCGTGGGCGACGGCGTAGCCGCCGACGAAGGTGTGCCCGGACTCCAGCACGGACCAGGCCGCCATCGCCAGGAGCGCCCGGGGCCGGGCCCGCAGGAAGCGCACGGCGCGCGGCAGCAGCCGGAAGGCGGGGGCCGTCACGGGGCGGTCTCCGGTTCGGCGGGGGGCGGCGTGTCCGGGGCGCCAGGGGCGAAGACCGCCCGGTACGCGGCGTCCTGCCAGAGTTCGGCGTGCGGGGCGAGCGCGCGAAGGCGCCCGTCCGCGAGCCAGGCGACCAGGTCGGCGCGGGCCGCGGAGCCGACCCGGTGGGTGATCAGCAGCCGGGTGCCCGGCCGCACGTCGTGCAGCAGGGCCCGGGTGACCTGGTGTTCGGTGACGGTGTCCAGGCCGGAGGTGGCGTCGTCGAGGATCAGCAGCCGGCCGGCGTGGGCGAACGCCCGGGCCAGTCCGACGCGTTGGTGCTCACCGCCGGAGAGCGGCGCCCGGTGCGGTGGGGTGCGGTACCCCTCGGGCAGCAGCCGGACGAAGGCGTCGGCGCCGGCGGCGCGGGCCGCGGCCACCAGGTCCCGCTCGGCGGCCGGCCGGTCGGGCCCGCAGCCGATGGCCTCGCCGAGGGTGTCGCCGAACAGCACCGGCCGCTCGAAGGCGTAGCCGACCTCCCGGCGCAGTTCGCGCGGATCGACCGCGTCGAGGGGGACGCCGTCCAACAGGACGCGCCCGGCGTCGGGTTCGACGAGCCGTCCGGCGACGGCCGCCAGCAGCGACTTGCCGGAGCCGGAGGCACCGACCACCGCCAGGGTGGTGCCGCCCGGCACCACCAGGTCCACGTCGCGCAGCGCGGGTGCGCCGTCGCGAACGACGGTGACCGCGCGCAGTTCGAGCCGGCCCGGGCCGCCCGCGGGCAGCGGGCGGGAGCCGGTGGTGAGCGGGGGCAGGGCGAGGAGGGCGCCCAGCCGGCGGGCCGCGGACCGGCTGCGCACCAGGGCGTTGAGCTGGCCGGTCACGCCGCCGAGCCCGGCGGCCAGGGTGGCGTAGCGGGCGGCGGCCAGCAGGGCGCCGACGGTGAGGGCCCCGTGGGACAGGCGGATGCCGCCGACGGCCAGTACCGCGGTGGTCAGCAGGGGCACCACGACGGCGCTGCCGGCCACGGCGTTCCCGTAGACCCGCCACATCCGGTGTCCCTGTGCGCCGAGTCGTGGCAGCGGGGCGAGGACCCGGCGGCGTTCGGCTTCCAGGGTGCCGGCGGCGGCGATGGTCCGGGCCCCGCCGAGCGCCTCGACGAGGCGGGCGGCGAGCTCGGCCTGGGCCTGCTGGTAGCGGCGCACGGCGCTGGAGGAGTCCCGGGTGAAGGACCGCAACAGCAGTGCCAGCACGGGGAGTCCGGCGACGAACACGACGGCCAGCCAGGGATCGGTGAGGGCCAGTGCGAGCAGGGCGCCGGCGGGGGTGAGCAGCGCCGCCACTCCCCCGGCCAGGGTGCTGGGCGCGGTGCCGGCCTCCGCCGCGTTGCCGGTCAGGCGGGTCACCAGGTCGCCGGGGGCGAAGCGGTCGGCGGCCCGGTGCGGGGCGAGGGACAGCAGGTGGTCCAGGCCGCGGCGGCGCAGCCAGGCGGTGCTGCGGGCGGTGGTGCTGCCGCCGAGGAGGGCGGCGACTGCTTCCAGGACGACCTCAGCGGCCAGCAGGGCGCCGCTCAGGGCGAGGGCGCCGGGCGCGGCGGGGGCGCCCGCCAGCACCAGGTCGAGGGTGCGGCCGAGTTGGGCGGGCAGGGCGAGGGCGGTCGCGGCGACGGCGAGGGCGCACAGGCAGAGGGCCGCGGATCCGGCCGCGCCGTGCCGGAGCGCGCCGCGGAGCACCGCCGCGGCGTCACCGTGGCCGCGGGGTCGCGCGGCCGGCGCGGTCCCGGTCGGCGGCCGGGGGGCTGCGGGCATGGCGGGAAACGTCACCTCCGTCGTGCGGACGGTCACCCCGGGGCGTTCGGTGTCGCCCCGGGGTGACCGGAGGTCACTTACAGGTGGTCACGCTCAGGCTGCTGTCGCCGCAGAGCAGCAGGCTCGCGCGGCTGCCGGTGTGCAGGTCGTCGTTGCCCTCGGGCTCGGGGGTCTGGAGGGTCTGGAGGTCGAGAAGGGACATCGGACTTCCTTTCGTCGTGGGACGGGAGTGTTCTTCAGGAACGGTCCCGGGTGACCGGGACCGGCTTCAGGGCCGCCGCAGCGGCGGGAGGAAGGGCAGGTGCACGGGCGTGTCGTGCAGGGCGCTGCCCAGGGCGAGCAGGCATCCGGCGGTGCCGGTGCCCAGGTCCATGGAGAGGCGCATCATCTGCTCCCCGGCGAAGGCCAGGTGGCCTCGGTAGGGGACGGCGCCCCAGGAGAGCGAGTCGATCTGCCGGTCGAGGTCGGCCCGTTCGGTGCCGGGCCCGGTGGCGGTGGTGCGGCTGAGGTACAGCACCATCCCCGCCGCGCCGCGGAACAGGCCCGGTTGGGCGTAGAACTTGGCCTGTGCGGCACGGACGATCTCGCTTCGGGCGCGGGCGAACTCCTCGTCCGGGCGGTGCGCGAGGTAGTCGTCGAGGACGATGCCGATGCCCACGCTGCCGGCGCCGAGGTACGGCATGGTGCGCCAGCCCTCGTTGACCTGGAGGGTGCCGCCGGCGCTGCGCACGCAGTGGGCGAGGTCGCGGCGCAGGGCGTCGGCGGCCAGGTCCAGCAGGCCCGCGTCGCCGGTGCGTTCGGCCATCCGCAGGCACAGCAGCGCGACGCCGGTGGCGCCGTGCAGCAGTCCGGCGCGGGCCGCCGGGGCGGTGCCGGTACCGGCCGTGTGGGCGGCCCCGAGGCGGTGGACGGCGAGTTCCGTGCAGCGCAACGCCTTGTCGTGCAGGGCGCGTTCGCCGGTGGACGCGGCCAGTTCGTCGAGTGCCAGGCCCAGGCCGGCGAGTCCGCCGTGCAGGTCCGGGGCGAGCGCCTGCCACGGTTGTGCGGCGATGAGGTCGACCAGGTCCAGGGCCGGTTCGCGGTGGCCGAGCCGGTCGAGCACCCACGCCACGCCGGACAGCCCGTCGTAGAAGCCGAGGGGGCTGCCCGACACCGGGCTCTTCGTGCGCCGCAGCAGCCACTCCTCCCCGGCCGGGAAGGGCCGGGCCCCGGTCGCGTGCAGGGCGTACAGCACGCCGGCCGCGCCGTGTGCGACGCAGGTTCCGCCGCCCGCGACGGAGAACTGGGCGACGTCGCCGGGGAACAGCCGGTCCTCGCGCTCCGGGGTGGCCGAGGCCAGGAGGGCGCGGACCATGGAGTCCCGGCTGTGCGGCCAGTCGCCGAGGCGGACCGGGAGGTAGTCGTCGGGCCAGCCCGGTGGTGCGGCGTCCGGCGCGGCCCGGTCGACCGTCACCGGCGTGGGTCGGCCGCGGGTGATCTCCGCGACCGCCGGCGCCAGGAACTCGGCCGGCACCGGGAACTGTTCGGCGGCGATCCGGGCCAGGTGTGCGGCCTTGCCCGGGTCGAGGGCGCACAGGCTGGTCAGCGGCAGGAAGAGGGCCAACCGCAGACAGGCCAGTGCGTAGCGGTCGACGTCCGGGCCGCGGCGGTCGGCGGGTGCCACGAAGCCGGGGTTGGCGACGGTCTGCCGGCTGTCCGGATCGTCGATCGAGGCCGCCTCGAAGTCCAGCAGCACCACGGACGACTCGTCCTCGGAGAGCATGACGTTGAACAGGTGGAGGTCGTTGAAGACGACCCCGCGGGCGTGGATCGCCTCGACCGCCTCCGTCACCATGCCGTGCACCCGCAGGGCCCAGGCGGTGTAGTCGGCCAGTCGCTCGGGGCCGGGGTCGTTCTCGATCAGGGGGTGGCGGCGGGCGAAGAAGGTGTTGAGGGGGCGGCCCTCGACGAACTCCAGCGCCAGGAAGGTGTGCTCGCCGAGCGTGAACCAGTCGAGGACTTCGGGCGCGCAGGCCAGGCCGGACAGCCGTTGCAGCGCGTCGCGTTCGCGCGCCAGGCGGGCGACCGCGTCCGCCTCGTCCGCGGCCAGGCCGGCGTGCGGCCGGGCTTCCTTGAGGACCACGCGCCGCTGGGTGCGCCGGTCGAGGGCGACGTAGACGCCGCCGCCGTTGGAGAAGTGCAGGGCCCGTTCGATGGTGTACGGCAGGTCGGCGACGGTGGTGGCGTCGCGGGCGGCCAGGTGCGGCGCGAGGAAGTCCGGGAGCGGCACCCACGTCGGGGGGCGGAAGGCGGGTTCGCGGAGGTCGGGGACGAGCGTTCCGCGGTCGTCCTCGATCGCCGGCCGCCGGTCGCCGTGCTCGTCGTGGCAGTACCGTTCGGTGAAGGCGCCGTAGCGCACGTGGACCGGTCCGGCGCCCCAGCGCAGGTCGCTCAGGACGTACGGTCCCGGCTCGCCGGCGAGGAGGGTGGACAGTTCCTCGGCGAGCACTCCGCACTGCTCGGTGTCGGCGGGGTAGACGGTCAGGAACTTGCCGCTGGCCCCGCGGTCCGCGTACTTGGCGTTGCGCATGTGGAGGAGGTAGCGGCTCGGTATGCACTTGAAGGCCACCGAGCGCGGGACGCAGTGGTCCCAGACCTTCGCCAGCACCCGTTCCGCGTTGTCCAGGCAGGCCGAGACGTGGATCTTCCAGCCCTGGGCGGGCAGTTCGCGATCCAGCGGCCGGAACGCCAGCCAGTCGCCCGCGCGGTGGCGCTGCCAGCCGTCCGGCAGTTCCCGGCTCAACACCGCGTACGGTGCGGTGCGTCCGGCGGGATCGCCGGCGACGCGGTGCGGAGCGTCGTAGAACTGCCGGTCGGCGTCGCAGAAGGCCGCGTACCCCTTGTTCATCGCACTCCCCTCGGGCGGTGGCAACAGCCACGCTGTCACGCCGACGAACGGTGAGACAGTCATGACTGTCATGGGGAGACCGTGCAGAATGCATGTTTTTGGTGAAGGAGGGGGCTGTCGGGGCCGTTCAGCGGGTGAGGCGGAAGCGGTGCACCTCGTCCTCGCCGGCGGGGCCGGAGCCGGACTTGGCGAGAACGAACGCCGTGCCGTGCACCACGGTGACGTGGTTGGGGTTCGCGCCGGTGGTGACGGTCTTGACGACGGCGCCCTTGCGGGGGTCGACGACCGAGACGGTCGCCGTGGTGCGGTTGGCGACCAGGACCCGGCCGGTGCGCGGGTCGGCGGCGACGGAGAGGGCGCCCGCGCCGGTCGGGACGGTCCTCGTGACGGCCCCCTTGCGCAGGTCGATCACGGAGAGCGCGCCGGCCGCCTGGTCCGCGGAGTACGCGGTGCGGCCGTCCTTGGACAGGGCTATCGAGATCGGGCCGTCACCGGCCGGGATGAAGCGCGGGGCGGCGGCCCGCGGGGCGATCTCGATGATCCGGTCACCGGCGAGGTCGGTGGCGTAGACGACGCCGGTCCGCTCGTTGACGGCGAGGCCGGCCGGGGTGGCGCCGGGGACCGTCACCCGCTTCTTCTCCTTGAAGGTGCGGGTGTCGAAGGCGACCACGCTGCCGTCGCCGAAGCCGCTGGCCCACGCCGTGTCGTGGCGCTCGTCGACGACGACCTCGCGGGCGTGGTTCACGCCGGGGAGCGAGGCGAGGTGCTTGCCGGTGCGCTGGTCGTAGACGGCCAGGCCGTTGTCGCGGGTGGTGGTCGTCCAGACGGTGTCGTGCTCGTCGTCGACCGCGACGCCGTAGACCGCCTCGACGGCGCCGTTGGTCGGGTTGCTGACCGGGGGCGTGTAACGGGCCTTGACCTTCAGGCTCTTGGGATCGACCTGCACCAGGGCGGAGGAGGTCACCGGCGGCCGTCCGACGGCGGCGGTGGCCCACAGCACGTGGTGCCGCTCGGAGTAGGCGGACTGGTAGAGGCCCTTGGCGATCGGCGCCGAGGCGGCGGGGGCGGCGGAGGTCGCCGGCCGGGCGTTCGCGGGGCCGGCGGCGGCGAGCGTGCTGCCGGCGGCGAGGGCCACGGCGATCGCGGCGGTGCGACGGATGCGGCGGGGCAGAGAGGTCATGCGGCGTCAATCTCCTTGGTGAGGGCACCCGGGCGGGGCGCGCTGACATCAACTTAGCTTAGGCTTACCTAAGTAATGCAAGTTCGAGCCGCCGGACCCCGTCCCCTTCGCGACTTCGGAGCCCTCATGTCCGTCCCGCCCCACGGCACCCCGCGCCACCCACCCCGCCTGCCCCGCCCCACCCCCCTGCCCCGCCTGGCCACACCGGCCGCGGCACTTCCCGGGCCTGCGGACGGCCCGGCGTTCTGGGCGGACGTCCACCGCCGCGGCACCCCGCTGGTCGGGCCGGACCCGCAAGGCAGCCCGGAGCACGCCGCGGTGACCTTCCTGTGGCGCGGCACGCCCCGCACCCGGGCCGTGCACGTCCTCCCGAACAAGCTCGGGGATCCCCGCGACCCGCGGGGCAACCTCATGACCCGACTCCCCGGCACCGACGTCTGGCACTGGACGCTCCGGCTGCGCCGTGACTGGCGCGGCACCTACGACCTGTGCGTCGACGCGGGCGACGGCCCCGCGCCGGACGACCCGGGGTACTGGCGGTGGTTGCGCGCCCAGCGGCGCCCCGACCCGTTCAACTCCCGTGTGCTGCCCGGCCGGTGGGGCGGCGATCCGGTGTCCTACGCCGAACTGCCCGGCGCCCCCGACGCACGGGACTGGACGCCGCGGCCGGACGTGCCGCGTGGCACCGTGGCCGCGCACCGGGTGCCCGCCGAGCGTCTCGGCGGGCCGCGCCGGGTCTGGCTCTACACGCCGCCGACCGGCCCGCCGGAGCCCGGCGAACTGCCCGTGCTGGTGCTGCTCGACGGAGAGCACTGGCAACCGCGGCTCGGCGTCGCCCACCTCCTCGACAACCTGATCGCCGACGGCCGCCTCCCCCCGCTCGTCGCCGTCCTCCCCGACTCGGTGGACGCCGCGACGCGGTGGACGGAGCTGGCCTGCCGGCCCTCGTACGTCGCCTTCCTCACCGAGGACCTGCTGCCGTGGGTGCGGCAGCGGGTCCGGATCACCGACGACCCGGCCCGCACCGTGATCGCCGGCCAGAGCCTGGGCGGGCTGACCGCCGCCTACGCGGCCCACGCCGCCCCGCACCGCTTCGGCAACGTGCTGGCCCAGTCCGGGTCGTTCTGGTGGCCCGACGGCCCCGGCGCGGAGTGGCTGACCCGCGAACTGGCCGCCGCGCCCCGGCTGCCGGTGCGCTTCTGGCTGTCGTTCGGGGAACAGGAGTGGGTGGCGCTCCCGGCGGCCCGCCGGCTGCGCGCGGCGCTGGCCCGGGCCGGCTACCACGATGCGGTGGTCCGGGAGTTCAACGGCGGCCACGACTACCTGTGTTGGCGCACCGAACTGGCCGACGGCCTGATCGGACTGCTGGCCGGGGAACGCTCCCCCGCGCCCGCGCGGCCCTGACCCCGCGGGTACGGCGGCCCGTGGTGCCGTGGCGCCGCGGGCCGGCACTCGGGTGCAGTGCCGGCCGCGCGGCGCCACG